>JAFUSC010000077.1 GCA_017467705.1 Prevotella sp.
CATTATTACGAGCCTGACAGGGTAGTAATGGGTAAGAAGATGAAGGACTGGCTGAAGTTCGCCATGGCCTGGTGGCACACGCTGGGTGGTGCCAGTGCCGACCAGTTCGGCGGTCAGACCCGCTCCTATGAGTGGGACAAGGCCGAGGACGCCGTGCAGCGCGCCAAGGACAAGATGGATGCCGGCTTCGAGATCATGGACAAGCTGGGCATTGAGTACTTCTGCTTCCACGACGTCGACCTCGTTGAAGAGGGTGCCACCGTTGAGGAGTACGAGGCACGCATGAAGGCCATCACCGACTATGCACAGGAGAAGATGCAGCAGTATCCCAACATCAAGCTGCTCTGGGGCACCGCCAACGTGTTCGGCAACAAACGCTATGCCAACGGTGCCTCGACCAACCCCGACTTCGACGTCGTGGCACGTGCCATCGTGCAGATCAAGAACGCCATCGACGCCACCATCAAGCTCGGCGGTCAGAACTACGTGTTCTGGGGCGGACGCGAAGGCTACATGTCACTGCTCAACACTGACCAGAAGCGTGAGAAGGAACACATGGCCACCATGCTCGGCATGGCCCGCGACTATGCACGCGCCAAGGGCTTCAAGGGCACGTTCCTCATTGAGCCGAAGCCCATGGAGCCGTCGAAGCATCAGTACGACGTCGACACCGAGACCGTCATTGGCTTCCTCCGTGCACACGGTCTGGATAAGGATTTCAAGGTGAACATCGAGGTGAACCACGCCACGCTGGCCGGTCACACCTTCGAGCACGAGCTGGCTTGCGCCGTTGATGCCGGCATGCTCGGCTCCATTGATGCCAATCGCGGCGACGCTCAGAACGGTTGGGACACAGACCAGTTCCCCATCGACAACTACGAGCTGACGCAGGCCATGCTGGAGATTATCCGCAATGGCGGTCTGGGCAATGGCGGCACCAACTTCGACGCTAAGATTCGTCGTAACTCTACCGACCTCGAGGACCTCTTCATCGCTCACATCAGCGGCATGGACGCCATGGCCCGTGCACTGCTCAACGCCGCAGCCATCCTCGAGGAGAGCGAGCTGCCCAAGATGAAGCAGGAGCGCTATGCTTCGTTCGACGCCGGTCTTGGCAAGGACTTCGAAGACGGCAAGCTCACCCTTGAGCAGGCCTACGAGTACGGCAAGCAGGTCGGCGAACCCCGTCAGACCTCCGGCAAGCAAGAGAAGTACGAGACCATCGTAGCCCTCTATGCTAAGTAATCCCTACTTATAAATATAATAAGGTAAAAGGTAAAAACGGCGGACATTCAAGTCCGCCGCTTTTGTTTCTGCGGTATCAAAAGCTTTGTTCTGCGGTACAATGCTGTTTGTTCTGGGACGTCCACCTCCAGCTGCGCGAACGCGCATCTGGAGGTGGACGATCGCGCAGCTCGGGCTGCGCGGTCGGGAAAAGGCGCTGCTGTACCTCGAAATGGGCCGTTTGGCTCCCGGAAACAGCACGTTTCTCCCCTCGGTAACGCTTTTTATTGGTGTTTTACAATAGAATTATACAAAATATTTTGTACCTTTGCAGCCCAATGAAGCGAATCATAGTTTTCCTCATCATAGTTTGCGCCGTGACATCTTGTGGGCGTCACGACCGCTACGCCCGCGAACTGGCCGAAGCCAATGATCGGCAAAAGTCCGGCACGCTGTTCACCGAGACGGAGCAGATGCGCGAGCTCGTTGAATATTTCGACAGTCACGGCTCAGCCAACGAGCAGATGCTTGCCTACTACCTCCTTGGCCGCGCCCATGCCGACAAGGGCGAGACCCCCATGGCGCTACACTGCTACATGGATGCCGCCGCGCGTGCCGACACCACTGCCGCAGACTGCGACTACCGGCAGCTGAGCCGCGTCTACGGGCAGATGGCAGATATATATAAAATGCAAAACCTGTATCAGGACCAGTTGCAGTGTAGTGTCCAGTGCGAACAGTGTGCTTATAAGGCTCATGACACGTTGATGATATTGGCATGTGTCGCTTCCAAAGCAGAAATCTACTCCGTGACCGGTCAAAAGGATTCCGTTGTTCCAGCAGCAGAAAAGTCGTATCATCTCTGTAAGAAGCATGGCTATATTGACTATGGGGCATCCTCCTTGGGGGTTGCCATAAGACCGCTGATAGAGAAGTCGGACTTGAAAAAAGCAAAAAGGTTTATGGACATTTATGAGTCAGAGTCTGGCTTTTTTGATGAGAACCACCAAATAGAAAAAGGCCGTGAGGTTTATTATTATGTCAAGGGGCTATATTACTTGGCATTAAACCGGTTAGACTCAGCTGAGTATTTCTTCCGTAAGGAACTTCGTCTCGGTCAAAACTATAATAACCAAAATGCCGGTGCACGCGGTTTGGCTTTGCTCTATCAGCGGGCACACCGGCCAGACTCTGCTGCCAAGTATGCTTTATACAGCTACGAGATGAATGACTCGCTTTATGCCGAGATGACTACAAGTGAGCTTACACAAATGAAAGCAATCTATAACTTCACCCATCAACAGCAGTTAGCACAACAAGCATCTATCAAGGCTGAGCAAAATGCAAATCGCTTGAAGTGGAGTGTTGTTGTCATTTTGATGCTTGGCACATTTGCATACCTTATTATATATAAGGAAAAACATAAACGGAAGACAGCCTACGAAAAATACGTTCAGTCTGTTCAAATGCTGAAACAGGCAGAAGTGGAATTAGCTGTGATGAGGCAGCATGAAGCAGCCTTTGGCAATATGATACATGAAAAGGAAGAGCAAGTGGCACGTCTGGCGGGTATAGTTCAGCAGTATGAAAGTGAGCAAGGCAGAAAAATCCCTGATTCGGAAAGAGCAATGTTGCAGTCTCATTTCTATCAAGAGTTGGAAAGAATATCGAACAAAGGAGAGTTGCTTACACCAGAGGACTGGCAGAAAATAGAGCATGAAGTTAAGCATGCTTTGCCTGCCTTCTGGGAGTTGTTGGCCAACAATCGCCAACAGCTGACCCCGCATGAGTATGAAGTGTGCGTGCTTGTCCGTTTAAAGTTCCAGCCCAAAAGCATCGGTAACATGATTGGCCTGTCTCCCTCATCCATCTCGAAGATTCGCATTAATCTGCTCTACAAGTTATTCGGCATAGAGGGCAAATCAGCAGACTTTGACAAGCGGATTGTAAATATATAGCGAAATAATACTTGCTGTGTATCAATGTCTTAGCCCCAGAGTAAAATCCGAGTAAAATCTGTGGTCTGTTTTTCTTTGTTCCTTTGTCTGTGTTTGTTTAATTTTGCATCCCGAAATTTAACAACAAAACGAAAAATGATGAAGAGTTATTGTTTATTGCTAAGCATAGCATTGCTTCTTTTAAGTACACTTTCTTCTTGCTCTAAGGACGAGACGGACGTTGCGTACATTGACGAGTTAATTGCACAAGAAAACACCGTAACCGTAAAAGTCTACAGCGACAATCCGGAAAGCGAGATTACGTTGGGGGCGGAGTGCTGCCCGGGACGGTCACTTGTTGTGACGGGTGAATACGAATGGACGGTCAAGACCACGGTTCCCGTTGCCATGATTGTTGCGTGGTGTGATGATCCTGAGACATTGATAACAGGTGAGATATACATTAACGGAGAGTTGAAGGCCAAACGTCAGGCAAACACATACCTTAAAATGGGTGCGGTTATAAAAGGGCATCCGGCTGTATGACATTTCACGAAGTCTTATATAGAGTTAAACATCTTAAACAGACACGTGCTCATTGACAGGAAATGACTACCTTTGCATGCGTATTTGTAAATATATAACACACTTTCTAAAAAAGAAAAACAAACATGAAAAGATTAATGATTGCATTGGCTTTAGGATTCGCTTGCACGGCTACGGTGCAGGCCCAGAGCTTCAACTATGGCGTGCACGCAGGTGCAAACCTTTCCAACTACTGGTCACAGGGCATTGAAACCTTACGTCGGCGGATTCTGCCGTTTCGGCCTCGCGTCGATGAAGGGAGACATCAGCTATTTGACGAATCTTGCAACAGGGACGACGGAAACAGGGTCATGGAAACCATACGACGGCTATGTGAACGACGCAAACGCAAGCCTGACCATCAGTCCGTTCAAGAAGTTCGACGCAGGAATCTCATGCGGCGTCAGCATGCTTATCAACAAACAATACACGCTTTCCTTCAGCTACAACCGCGGACTTGTCCAGCAACAGGACTACTATCGGCTTCGCAACCATGACTTCCGCCTGACCGTAGGCTATCAGTGGTAAGAATAAAAACTCAAAAGTATATTTATGATGAAACGGATTCTTTTCTTGGCTTTGGCGCTGGTGGCGCTAACGGCTTCAGCACAGACAACCCGCAGCAATGGTTTGGGGCTCAACGGTACGATGCTTTTCCACAATGAGAATGATGTCTTCTCTGTCGGTGTGGGTGCTGACTACAACTGGTTCTTTGGTGAGCACGTCATGTTGTCTGCGGGAGGCGGCGTGCTTTATAACATGATGCTTGATGAGAACGAGGTGATTGACTCGCAGTCGAACGTCAATTATAAGAGCGAGAAGGGAACGCTACACTTGACGGGCGCGCTGGGCATTACGTTGTCACAGCGTGTGTGGCGCAGCAATGGTGTCTACGTGCGCGGCGACTTCGTGTTTGACCTCCTGCCGTTTGAGTCTATTGGCTACAAGAAGCGTGACTTTAACGGAAATGGAGAAGAGACGAATCCCAGTAAGCTGGTCTTTACGGGCTTCTCGCCGGGCGTGTTCGGAGAGGCTGGTGTCTACCACGACTTTAAGAAGTGTCGCATGTTCGTCGGCTTTGGCTACGGTGCCTACGACCTGTTCCACAGCTACCGTCATCACTCCGTGCATGACTTGCCGATGAGCTACTTCGCCCCTGACGGCGACAGATATTATCGCCTCACGCTGCGCTTAGCCGGGCTGTAGGTATTCTCTCTCCACTCTCCTCTCTCCACTATACAACTACCTAACAACTACCTTGCGACCGCGGTAGATGTAGATGCCGCGGGTGGGGTGGTTGACGCGGCGCCCTTGCAGGTCGTAGTAGGTGTCAGCACCGGGCTGGTCGGCATGCAGGGCAGGGACGGAGCTGGGGAACACCTCATTGACGGCACAGCCCCAGAAGGTGCTGACGGCTTGCCGCTCCTTGGTGCCGTCACTCTTCACCAGCCGCACTTCCTTGACGGTGACGGTGGCGGGGGTGCTGAGGCAGTATTGCAGCGTGATGCGCGGAATGGAGGCACCCATGGTGCTTGCGTTGAAGGGCATGCTGGTGGTGGTTGACGTGACGGGCGTGACTACGTTCTTGTCGTACACCTTGATCTGAAATGCACCGTTGGCAGGCGCCTCGGTCAGTTCCAGTTCCAACCGCAGGTAGTCGGCGGTGTGGATGCCGTTGCTCAGCAGGTTGGCTTCTGACCACTGCTGGTTGTAGGTAATCTCGTAATTGGATGCTCCGAGGTCGTCGCGCGTCGGCAGCACGGGCTGGTAGTCGTCGCCGTAGTAGGCTTTCAGCATGGCTTCGGCCAGGTCGGGCTGCGTGAACACGGGCAACGAGCGGTCCGTGCCGTCGCTGATGCCCATCCAGTAGAACATGCCGAAGCCGCCGGCCTTGGCTTTCTGGACGAAGAAGGTGGCAAACGCCAGATATTTCTCACGGTCGGCGATGTAGTCGGGCACGGTGGCGTCGACGTTGCTCGTGCCCCACTCGCCGATGATGACCGGGCCGCCCTTGCTGACCAGATAGGTGTTCAGGTCGGTGAACATCTGGTTGATTTCGTTTTTAGCCGAAGTCAGGTTCCCGATGTTGGGGTAGGCGTGCACCTGAAAGGCGATGTGTCCCGTGCCGGCCGGGTCGGTGGGGTAGGCCAGTTCGGTCAGCGGGTCTTTCAGGTGGGCGTTCCACGTGCCGCTGCCGTTGGCTGCCGCGTAGGTGTTGACCACCAGATTGCGGCGGGCATTGTTGCCGCCGGTGCCGCGGACGGTGGTTACGAAGCTCTGCGCGTAGCTGTTGATGGCGTTGTAGGCGTCAGCAGCGACGGTGGCATTGTACTTGCTGGGATGGTTGAAGCTGGCAAAGCACCATGAGTTGTAGTCGTCGAGCATTTCATTGTAGCTCTCGAACAGCAGCCGCTGGTCGTAGTCCTTGAACTCCTCGGCTATCTGCTGCCACAGCTTCTCGTACTTGGTCTTTACCTGATTGTAGGTCTGCATGCTGGCGTGCAGCCAGTGGGTGCTGCCGTCGCCCGTGTCGTGGTGAACGTTCAGCAGGCAGTACATGCCGGCGTTGATGACGTAGTCGACAACCTCGTGCACGCGGGCCATCCAAGCAGCGTCCACGTTGCCGTTGGCATCCATGTGGTTGTACCACGTCACAGGCACACGGATGGAGCCGAAACCGGCCGTCTTCATCATCGTCATCAGTTCCTGCTGGGTGTAGGGCTGTCCCCAGTACGTCTCGGAATCCGGCCCCTGATGCACGCCGTTGCCGTTGGCGTCCAGCGTGTTGCCGAGGTTCCATCCCACGCCCATGTTCTTCACGGCTTGGGTGGCGGTCTCAAACTCTTGTGCATGTAGTGTCGCTGCCATCAGCACGGTCAGCATGCTCAGTAATAGTTTTCTCATTGCTATTTGGTTTTTATGAAGTTACGGACTTATTCGTAGACCTTGGCTTCGCGCGTGCCTTGCAGCACGGCGAGGGCATTGAGGGCCAGGGCTTCCATTTCGTTCTCACCCGGGAAGCAGTAGACGGGAGCCAGGAATCCCACGCGACGGCGCAGCTCACCCACGATGTAGTCGCTGTGGGCCATGCCGCCCGTGAGCAGAATGGCGTCAATGTTGCCGCAGAGCACGGCAGCCTCGGCTGCAATGTTCTTCGCCACGTGGTAGAGCATGGCTTCGACGATGAGCCGTGCATGCTCGTCGCCGTCGGCAATGCGTTGCAGAATCTCACGCATGTCGTTGGTGCCTAAGTGGGCGTTCAGTCCCGCTTTGCCGGCAATGCGCTTCAGCAACTGTTTCTCGTTGTACTTGCCGCTGAAGCAGAGACGGATGAGGTCTGCCGCGGGCAGACTGCCGGCGCGTTCGGGTGAGAACGGACCTTCGCCGTCGAGTGCGTTGTTGGCATCGATGGCGCGACCGTGCTCATGGGCTGCCACGCTGATGCCGCCGCCCAGATGACAGATGATGAGGTTCAGGTCTTCATACTCGCGGCCGATGCCTCGGGCATAGCGGCGGGCAATGGCGCGCTGGTTGAGGGCGTGCCAGATGCAGATGCGCGGCATGAGCGGTGAACCGCTGATGCGTGCCAGCGGCGACAGCTCGTCCACCACCCCGGGATCAGCAATGAACGCACGGCAACCGGGAATGTCCTTGGCAATGTCGTGGGCAATGAGGCAGCCGAGGTTGCATGCGTGGTTGTGCATGGCACAGCCGTTGAGCGTGTCTTGCAGCATCAGGTCATTGATCTCGTAGACACCGCCTGCCAACGGCTTCACCAGTCCGCCGCGGCCGATGACGGCGTCGAAGGCCACGGGAATGTCGGCGGCATGAAGCTCGTCAAGCACCAGCTGTTTGCGCAGTTCGTGCTGTTCGGTGACGTCGCCGTATTGTGCCAGTTCCTCGGCAGAGTGGCTGATGTTGCGCAGCAGTATGGGCTGCTCGTCGTCGTAGACGGCCATCTTCGTCGAGGTGGAACCGGGGTTGATGACTAATATTTTCATAGGTCGTAATGGGGAAGTGATAGGGTGTTATTGGGTGTGATGGGAATATTCAGGCTATGCACGCCAAGGCGAACCGTATGCTGTTAAGCTTCGACTCTACGGAGTCGCCGCGTGAGGGAACGACCACCGGAGCCTGCGCACCGCAAAGCATGCCGGCCGTGCGGGTCCGGGTGAACAGGGTGAGTGTCTTGTAGAACGCATTGCCGGCCTCAATGTCGGGGAAGACGAGCACGTCTGCCTGTCCTTCGAGTGGGGACGTGAGGTGCTTGGCGGCCAGTGCCTGCGGGGAGCAAGCCGTCTTCACGTCAAGCGGACCGTCCACGCGGCAGGCTCCGAACGCTCCTTCGGCCGCCATGCGCTTGATGTCAGCATAGCCGTCGACGAAGGGAAACGCCTTACCGCCGTGCTCTGCACAATGAATGAGCGCAATGCGGGGCTCGTCGATGCCGAGGGCGTGCAGCGTGTTCACGGCATAACGCACCTGTGCGATGCGCTGTTCGTGCGTCGGGTAGGGGATGACAGCGGCGTCAGTGAAGAAGAGCAGCTTGTCGTGACCGGGAATCTCTGCTGCGGCGAGGTGGGTGAGCACGGGTGATGCTTGGGTGGGCATCAGCCCCGTCTCTTTGTTGAGCACGGCGCGCAGCAGTTGGTCAGTACCGATAAGCCCCTTCATGAGCACATCGGCCTCGCCGTTGCGTATCAGGGCTACAGCCTTGGCGGCTGCGGCTTCTGGGGTGTCGGCGTCTACATACACGGCATCAGCCACCTCTTCGGCCTGACGCAGGGCCTCGCGGGTGGCGTCATCATAAACACAAACTGCGGCAATGCGACGTCGTGTGCCGCATGACCGCAGTTGGTTGTCCAGTTGTTGAAATGTTTGCATAGGCTTTCTTTAGAACTTTTATGGGCCTTATGGGGCTCATGGGTCTTATAGGGCCTATGGCCTTATAAGCCTTATGAGTCTTATATGCCTTATACGAGGCTTTGTCTGTACCACTCGAAGAGTTTGCGCACGCCTTCGTCAATCTCCACCTTGTGGGTCCAGCCGAGGGAGTGCAGTTTGCCGACGTCAATGAGCTTGCGCATGGTGCCGTCGGGCTTTGATGCGTCAAACTCTACTGTGCCTTCGAAACCGACGGCCTTCACCACCAGTTCGGAGAGCTTACGGATGGTTAGCTCCTTGCCAGTGCCCACGTTGATGTGACAGTTGCGAATGTCGCCCAGTTTGGGAATGGCACCACCACGACCTGCTGAGTGGTCGCGGTCAACGGCACCGTCGGTTGTGGCACCGTAGTGAACGCTGGAGTATTTCTCAATGCCGATGATGTCTTTGAAGTCTACGTTCAACAATACGTGTACTGAAGCGTCAGCCATGTCTTCACTCCACAGGAACTCGCGCAATGGTGTACCCGTACCCCACAGCACCACACGATTGTCAAAAATACCGTATTTAGCCAGCACTGCCAGTATGTCGTCATGCTGTGCTGATCCGTTGATGCCTTCCACGGGACGCTTGTCCATGTCCTTCTGGATAGCCTCCCAATTGCCGTCGTGAATAAGCTTGGCCAGATAGACCTTGCGCATCATGGCGGGCATGACGTGTGAGTTCTCCAAGTGGAAGTTGTCATTCGGGCCGTAGAGATTGGTAGGCATCACGGCAATATAGTTGGTTCCGTATTGCAGGTTATACGACTCACACATCTTCAGTCCGGCGATCTTGGCAATGGCATAGGGCTCATTGGTGTACTCTAACGGCGAAGTGAGCAGGCAGTCTTCCTTCATCGGTTGAGGCGCGTTCTTGGGATAGATGCACGTAGAGCCGAGGAAGAGCAGTTTCTTCACGCCGTGTGCATAGGCCTCGCTGATGACGTTACACTGCATCTTCATGTTCTGCATAATGAAATCAGCCCGATACAGACTGTTTGCCATGATGCCGCCGACAAAAGCGGCTGCCAGCACGACGGCATCAGGACGCTCCTCGTCGAAGAAGCGGCGCACGGCCAGCTGGTCGGTCAGGTCGAGTTCTTTGTGGGTTCTCCCCACGAGGTTTACATAACCGCGCTGCTTCAGGTTGTTCCAGATGGCAGAACCCACCAATCCGCGATGGCCTGCTATGTATATCTTACTTGTCTTGTCTAACATATATTTCTACTTTATTATAAATTCTTCTACTTCACAATGCCTTTTTCGAGATATTCGGCGAGATTAGTCCGCACTTTGGCTGCTGCACCTTCGGC
>JAFUSC010000078.1 GCA_017467705.1 Prevotella sp.
CACGCCAATTTAGAATAAAAGAAATCCGCTAAGTGCTGATTTTCAGCGACTTAGCGGATTAATTTGTTGGGGTACCCGGACTCGAACCAGGAAAGGCAGGACCAGAATCTGCAGTGTTACCATTACACCATACCCCAAACTGTTTTCAGCATAGCGGGAAGCGCCTCTTCCCGAATTGCGGGTGCAAAGTTAGTGCTTTTTTCCGAACCAACAAAAAAAATCGAAAGAAAATTATAAAAAAGCGCAAAAAAAATATGTTTTTCATGGCTATTTGGCAGAATTGACGTAACTTTGTGCGATTAATTATATACCTATCACGTTTAATTTTCTGAATGGAACAAACAAGACGGTTAGTAGAAACCATCACCAAGGGAATACAAGAGAAAAAAGGAACGGGCATCGTCATTGCCGACCTGAGTAATATTGAGGGCAGCATCTGCAAGTACTTCATCATCTGCCAAGGCAATTCGCCTGCACAAGTGGAAGCCATCACCGAGTCAGTGGGTGACACGGCCCGCATGGAACTGAGCGAGAAGCCCAGCCGCGTGGCCGGGCTGGACAACGCGCAATGGGTGGCCATGGACTACGGCGACGTGCTGGTGCACATCTTCCTGCCCGACGTGCGGACGTTCTACGACCTGGAGCACCTGTGGGCCGACGCCACACTGACACAAATCCCGGACCTTGATTGCAACTCCTAAAAAACAAATAAGAATGGAACAACAAAGACCTAAGAATAACAAACAGCCCAAGATGAACATGCCTAAATTCAACATGAGTTGGATTTACATCATGGTCATTGCCGTGCTCATCGGGCTCTACATGACCGGTGGCACGCAGAACGAGTCCACCCGCAAGGAGGCGGCCTACTCGAAGTTCAAGGACTTCGTGCGTGCAGGCTATGCCAAGAAGATTGTCATCAACCGCAGCGAGGGTGAGCTGCAGCTCTACATCAAGCCCGACTCCGTGCGCGCCATCTTCGGCAAAGGCATTGACCAGTTAGGCAAGGACCCCTACATTGCCGTCGGCATCGGCTCCGTGGAGAAGCTGGAGCAGTTTCTTGACGAGGCACGCGAGGCCCAGCAGTTCACGGGCGAGTACAGCTATAACAACAAGAAGGGCAACGAGTTCATCAACATGCTCATCTACAACCTGCTGCCCATTGTGCTCATTGTCGGCATCTGGATTTTCTTCATGCGTCGCATGGGCGGCGGTGGCGGCATGGGCGGCGGCATCTTCAGCGTCGGCAAGAGCCGGGCGAAGATGTACGAGAACGACGGCAACCTGCAGATTACGTTCAAGGACGTGGCAGGTCAGGCTGGTGCCAAGCAGGAGATGCAGGAGATTGTAGACTTCCTGAAGAACCCGCAGAAATACACCGAGCTGGGTGGTAAGATTCCCAAGGGCGCGCTGCTCGTCGGTCCTCCGGGAACGGGTAAGACGCTGATGGCGAAGGCCGTGGCCGGTGAGGCCGGCGTACCGTTCTTCTCAATGTCGGGTTCCGACTTCGTTGAGATGTTCGTCGGCGTGGGTGCCAGCCGCGTGCGTGACCTGTTCCAGCAGGCTAAGTCGAAGGCGCCGTGCATCATCTTCATCGACGAGATTGACGCCGTGGGCCGCGCCCGCTCGAAGAACCCCGCCATGGGTGGCAACGACGAGCGCGAGAACACGCTGAACGCCCTGCTGACGGAGATGGACGGCTTTGGCACCAACAGCGGCATCATCACACTGGCCGCCACCAACCGCGCCGACATGCTCGACTCGGCACTGCTGCGTGCCGGACGCTTTGACCGTCAGATTCACGTTGACCTGCCCGACCTCAGCGAGCGCACGGAGGTGTTCAAGGTGCACCTGAAGCCGCTGAAGCTTGACGAGTCCGTTGACATTGAGTTCCTGGCACGCCAGACGCCGGGCTTCTCAGGCGCCGACATTGCCAACGTGTGCAACGAGGCAGCGCTGATTGCTGCCCGCCACGACAGCGAGAAGGTGGGCAAGCAGGACTTCCTGGATGCCGTGGACCGCATCATCGGCGGACTGGAGAAGAAGACGAAGGTGATGACCGAGGCCGAGAAGCGTTCGATAGCCATCCACGAGGCTGGCCACGCCACCATATCATGGTTCACGGAGTTTGCCAATCCGCTGGTGAAGGTGAGCATCGTGCCGCGCGGTCAGGCACTGGGCGCTGCGTGGTATCTGCCCGAGGAGCGCGTGCTGCAGACGAAGGAAGCCATGCTCGACGAGATGTGTTCACTCTTAGGCGGACGCGCTGCCGAGGAGCTGTTCATCGGCCACATATCAACAGGCGCCATGAACGACTTGGAGCGCAGCACGAAGCAGGCCTACGGCATGATTGCCTATGCCGGCATGAGCGACCGTCTGCCCAACATCTGCTACTACAACAACAACGAATATCAGTTCCAGCGGCCCTACTCAGACACTACGGCCAAGATCATCGACGACGAGGTGCTGAAGATGATCAACGAACAGTATGCCCGCGCCAAGCACATCCTGACCGAGCACAAGGACGGCCACGCCCAGCTGGCGCAGCTGCTCATTGACCGCGAGGTCATCTTCGCCGAGGACGTGGAAAAGATTTTCGGCCCGCGTCCGTGGACCAGCCGCGCCGAAGAACTGTTGGAAGCCCAGCAACGCGCCGAAGCCGAAGTCATGGCCGAACGCCGGGCCAAAGAGCTGGAAGCGCAGGCTTCAGCTGAAGAAGGTGAAGGGTTAAAGGTGGAAGGTTAAAGGTGGAGGGAGAATACCTCGATAAACGATTTACTTTCGATAATATATGAGTGATTTTTTCTATAAAAACCTTGATGCTTATAAGGTTGCTAAAGAGTTAACTATCTATGTCTACTCTTTACTGAAGAAGTATCCGTCTTACGAACAGTATGCCCTTTGCGACCAGTTAAGAAGGGCGACGGTATCAATTCCGTCAAACATCGCAGAAGGAATGGGACGCATGGCTATCAAAGAACGTATCCACTTTCTGGAAATCTCTTACGCTTCCATGATGGAAGTACTATGCCAATTAGACATTTCCCAATCTCTCGGCTATATCAGCGAAGAAGAATTAAGCAAAGCCGAAAAAACTGCTGACCACCTATCACGAATCATGTCAGGATTGAGAAAAAACTTATTTGAGAAAATGCAGAGAGCAGACCATTCTCCCTCCACCCTCCACCTTTAACCCTCCACCCAACATGAACAACTTTATCGTCAGAACCATTACGGGCATTATCTTTGTTGCAGCCGTTGTTACCTGCTTCCTGCGTGCGGAGGCCATGGTACTGCTGTTTGCCATCGTCACGGGACTCTCCGTGTGGGAGTTCACGGGGCTGGTCAACCAGCGTGAGCACGTCACCGTCAACCGTTTCATCACCACCGTGGCAGGCGTTTATTTCTTCTTCGCCATGGCTTACTTCTGCAGCGACGTCTATGGCGGCGGTGCCAAGTCGGTGGTGTTCATCCCCTACCTCGTCACCATTGTCTACCTGCTGGTGGCCGAGCTCTACGGCAAGCAGCCCGACCCCATCAACAACTGGGCCTACACCATGCTGTCGCAGATGTACGTTGCCCTACCCTTCTCGCTCATCAACGTGCTGGCTTTTACGGGCACGACCGACGGGCGCGTGGTGTTCAACACGTTGCTGCCGCTCTCGGTGTTCATCTTCCTCTGGATGAATGACACCGGTGCTTACTGCGTCGGCTCGCTCATAGGCAAGCACAAGCTGTTTCCGCGCATCTCGCCGGGCAAGTCGTGGGAAGGCAGCATCGGCGGCGCCGTCGTGGTGCTGCTGGTGGCATGGGGCATCGGCTACATAGACAACATACAGGTGCTTGACGGTGAGCGGGCGTCATGGCTGTCACAAGACATGCTGACCATTCCCCAATGGCTGGGACTGGGGCTGACCGTGGTCGTCTTCGGCACATGGGGCGACTTGGTGGAGAGCCTCTTCAAGCGCACGTTGGGCATCAAGGACTCGGGCAACATTCTGCCGGGACACGGAGGCATGCTCGAACGCTTCGACTCGTCACTGCTTGCCATCCCCGCCGCCGTGGTTTACCTCTACACCATCACGCTGCTGTAGCGGCCTGCGGCCTAAATGATAAATGAGAAATGAGAAATGAGAAATAATAAATGAGAAACGAAAAATGAAGTATTCGGTATTCAGAATTATAAAAGACAAATGGATGATGGTGATCGGTTTATCACTTGTCACTTGTCATTTGTCATTTAGCCCTGCAAGGGCGCAGACCGCTCCCGTCGAGCAGTGGGGCCAGCTGCAAGTAGTCGGCACCCAGCTCTGCGACCAGCAGGGCCAGCCCGTCGTGCTGCGCGGCATCAGCCTCGGCTGGCACAACCTGTGGCCGCGGTTCTACAACAAGAAAGCCGTGCGCACGCTGCACCGCGACTGGCACGCCAACGTCATACGCGCCGCCATGGGCATCATGATTGAAGATAACTATCTGGAGAACCCCGACTACGCCATGCAGTGCATGACGCCCGTCATCGAGGCCGCCATCAAGGAGGACGTCTACGTCATCATCGACTGGCACTCGCACAAGCTGCTCACGGAGGAGGCCAAGGAGTTCTTTGGCCGCATGGCACAGAAGTATGGCCGCTATCCGCACGTCATCTACGAGCTATACAACGAGCCCGTGGAGGACTCATGGGACGACCTGAAGCAGTATGCCTACACCGTCATCAGCGAGATACGCCGCTATGACCCGGACAACATCATCCTCATGGGCTGTCCCCATTGGGATCAGGACATCGACAAGGTGGCTGCCAGTCCGCTGACGGGCGTGACGAACGTGATGTATACCCTTCACTACTACGCCTCGACGCACAAGGACTATCTGCGCCAGCGCATGGTGGAAGCGCACAAGCGGGTGCCCATCTTCGTCAGTGAGAGCGGCGTCACCGAGGCTTCGGGCGACGGCGAGATCAACGAGGAAGAGACGCAGAAGTGGATTGACGTGATGGAACAAGAGCGCATCAGCTGGGTGTTCTGGTCCGTCTCCGACAAGAACGAGTCATGCTCCATGCTGCTGCCGCGCGCCACGGCCACAGGTCCATGGGCCGACGACGTCATCAAACACAGCGGCCGCATCGTGAAACAGCTGCTGACGAAGTATAATCAGTAACAACGCTCAAAACCACTACATCATGAAACAAGCCGTCCGCATGTCTTTGGTACTGTTTCTGTTGGCCATGCCGTTCTGCATGAGTGCACAAACAAGAACCATCGTCAAAGAAGACATCTATACCAGAGGACTCGAATATTACAATGCCGGCAACTATGCCGAAGCCATCAAGTGGTTCACAGAGGCAGCCGAGAAAGGCGATTATGCAGCCCAATTCGCCTTGGGCATCTGCTACGAGAAAGGGCAAGGCGTAGACGTGAACTACGAACAGGCAGTTCTTTGGTACGAGAAAGCGGCAGAAAAAGGAGTGGCTCCGGCTCAGACCAATTTAGGCTTCTGCTACGAAAACGGGCAAGGCGTTGCACAAGACTTCACCCAAGCAGCCTATTGGTATCTGAAGGCTGCAGAGCAGGGAAATGCTGTCGCCCAGAACAATATAGGCAGTTGCTACTACAACGGACAGGGCATCACGCAGGACTATACGCAGGCAGCGAAGTGGTATAAGCTGGCGGCAGACCAAGGGAACGTGCAGGCCATTGCCAATTTAGGACTTTGCTACTATCACGGGCAAGGCATCACCCAAGACTACGAACAGGCCGTGCATTGGTATCAGATAGCAGCAAAATCAGGCAATGCCCAAGCCCAATACAACTTGGGCATCTGCTACAAAAACGGTCATGGGATTGCGCAGAACTACGAGGAGGCTGTCAGGTGGTTCCGCAAGGCGGCTGGCCAAGGCGACGCTGACGCCCAAGCCAGTTTAGGAGTCTGCTACTATAACGGAGAGGGCGTTGCGAAAGACGTGGCAACAGCACGCTACTGGTGGCAGAAAGCAGCCAAACAAGGAAGTCAGGCAGCCAAAAAGAATCTGGCAGACTGCCACTAATATACATCGAACAGCAAGATGCGTGTGGGCATCTTGCTGTTTTTGTTTCATCACGACATCTCTTTTTTCATCTATATTCGTTAGACGCAAGACGCCGGTCGTAGTTTTACACATGACAAACTGCCGCCTTTCACCTGACGTAACTGCCTCTGTCCGTTGACAATACGGCATTTTCGGATTGACAAGAGACCGCAATTGATTTGTAATATAGTCTATTTCACATTGTAATATAGTCTATTTTACAATGCAATATGAGGGTGTGTCAAAATAGTCACATCCTCTTTTTTATTTCTATTATCAGCAGTCAAGAGTCCGGAATAATTCTTGGCCGCTGATTTTCTTTTTCCGCAATTATTTACCGCCAGATGAGCTGTGATGGGTTCTTATTGCTCCG
>JAFUSC010000079.1 GCA_017467705.1 Prevotella sp.
CAGGCGGCGGTCAATGATGGCCTTGTTAAGCTTGAAGTTGGGTATGCCGTAGCGCAGCAGCCCACCGGCTGCCTCGTTCTTCTCAAAGACGGTCACGCTGTAGCCCATCTGGTTCAGCGCATTGGCTGCCGCGAGTCCTGCGGGACCGGCACCGACAACAGCCACCTGCATGCCGTTACGCTTCGGACGATGAACGGGGATGAAACCCTCACGGAAAGCCGTCTCAGTGATGGCGGCCTCATCCTCGCGGTTGGTGGTCGGCTCGTGGTTAAAGCGGTTCAGCACGCAGGCCTTCTCACAGAGGGCAGGGCAGATACGTCCCGTAAACTCAGGGAAGGGATTGGTGGCGTTGAGCAACTGGTAGGCCAGTTCCCATTCGCCTTTACACAGTGCGTCGTTCCATTCGGGGGGCTTGTTGCCTAACGGGCATGCCCAGTGGCAGAAAGGAACGCCACAGTCCATGCATCGGCTGGCCTGCAACTTACGTTCGCGGGTGTTCAGCGTCTGCTCCACTTCACCGAAGTCGTGAATCCTGTCGTGGATGGGTCGGTAACCAGCTTCCTGACGGCGTATCTCTAAAAATGCTTTTGGATTTCCCATTTTCTTACCCTTTTACTTTTTTACCCTTTTACTTTTTTACCTTTTTACCTTTAATACTCTCGTTGCATGTCAGCAATCTTGTCACGCAGTTTCTTCATCTGTTCTTCCTGCAACACACGCTTGTATTCAATGGGCACCACCTGAATGAAGTCCTCTACGTAGTGGTGCCAGTCGTCAAGCATGGTGCGGGCCAGTTTCGAGCCGGTATAGAGATAGTGTTGGCGGATGAGTTCATGCAGCTCCTTGCGGCTGACGCTGTCTTCCACAAGATTGATCTCCACCATGTCCATGTTACAGAAGTAATCGAAGGTGTGCTTACGGTCCCAGACGTAAGCCACGCCTCCCGACATGCCTGCGGCAAAGTTGCGTCCCGTCTCGCCCAGCACGACCACCCGTCCGCCGGTCATGTATTCGCAGCAGTGGTCACCAGCTCCCTCAATGACGGCAATGGCTCCTGAGTTGCGCACGCCGAAGCGCTCACCCACCTTTCCGTTGATATACAGCTCACCGCTGGTGGCTCCGTAGAGTCCCGTGTTACCGGCGATGATGTTGTCCTCAGCGTTGAAGTTACTCCGCACCGGGGGCAGAATGGCGATGCGTCCTCCCGAGAGTCCCTTGGCAAAGTAGTCGTTGGTCTCACCTTCGAGCCTGAAGCAGATGCCGTGTTCAAGGAAGGCGCCGAACGACTGGCCTGCCGAACCGTTGAACTTCACGTTGATGGTGTCGTGGGGCAGTCCTTCGTGTCCGTACTTCTTGGCAATCGTGCCTGACAGCATGGCACCCACGGCACGGTCGGTATTTTTGATGGCATAGTCAAGATTGACCTCCTCACGGTTCTCAATGGCCTTTGCGGCAGCACTGATCATCTGCTGGTCGAGCGAAGCCCCTCCTACAGCTCCCTCGGGGGCTTCATGTGTCTTGGGGTTGTAATGCTGCTCGCCTTTTTCTTGGTGCAACAGCCGTGTGAAGTCGAGACCCCGATTGCGCCGGGAGACATTTGTGTCCCCCTCGGGGGACGACAGGGGGGCTTCCTCGGGGGATGAAAGGGGGGCTAGCAGTTCTGTGTGTCCCACGATGTCGTTCAGACTCTTCGCCCCCATCTGTGCCAGATACTCGCGCACCTCCTGTGCCAGGAACGTGAAGTAGTTAACCAGATGCTCGTAACGCCCTGCGAAGTGCTTGCGCAGCTCCGGGTCCTGTGTGGCCACGCCCATCGGACAGGTGTTCAGGTTGCATTTACGCATCATCACACAGCCCAGCACGATGAGTGCAGCCGTGCCGAAGGCAAACTCCTCAGCGCCGAGCAGCGCCATCAGCACTACGTCGCGTCCCGTTTTCAGCTGGCCGTCCACTTGCAGACGGACATTCTTTCTCAGTCCGTTCCTGACCAGCGTCTGTTGCGTCTCGCTCAGCCCTATCTCCGGCGAGATGCCCGCAAAGCGCATGCTGCTGGCGGGGCTGGCCCCTGTGCCACCCTCGGCACCGCTGATGATGATCAGGTCGGCCTTCGCCTTGGCTACACCTGCGGCAATGGTGCCCACGCCACTCTCTGCCACCAGCTTCACGGAGATGGCAGCCTTGGGGTTCACGCTCTTCAGGTCGAAGATGAGCTGTGCCAAGTCTTCAATGGAGTAGATGTCATGGTGAGGTGGGGGAGAGATGAGGCTGATGCCCGGAATGGAGTGTCGTGTCTTGGCAATCACCTCGTTCACCTTGAATCCCGGCAGCTGTCCGCCCTCGCCGGGCTTGGCGCCCTGTGCCACCTTGATCTGTATCTCCTCAGCGTTGACAAGGTATTCCGTGGTCACGCCGAAGCGTCCGCTGGCCACCTGTTTCGTCTTAGAACTCAGGCTGATGCCGTCAACCGTCGAATAGAAGCGCTTAGCGTCTTCGCCGCCCTCGCCGGTGTTGCTGCGTGTGCCCAGTTTGTTCATGGCCAGACAGATGGCTTCGTGGGCTTCCTTCGACAGCGCACCGAATGACATGGCACCTGCCACGAAGTGCTTGACAATCGCCTCTACGGGTTCTACAGCCTCTTCGTCCTCTCCGAGCGGGAGGGGAACTGGTGCTTTCTTAAAGGTGAGGAAGTCGCGGAGGAAAATCGGCGATTCCTTTTCGTCGACCGCCTTTGACCATTCCTTGAACAATTCGTAGTTGCCTGTCCGACATGCCTGTTGCAGCTTGACAATCGTCTCAGGATTCCAAGCGTGCTTGATGCCATCCCTGCGCCAATGGAACTGGCCGAGAGATTTGAGGTTTCTTTCTGAAAGCGCAGCGACCTTAAAGGCAATGGCGTCCTTGGCTATCTTGTCCAGACCGATGCCGCCGATGGTGCTGACCTCCGTGCCGAAGTAGTTTCTCAGCAGACTCTCGCTGAGACCGATGCTCTCAAAAATCTTCGCACCGCGATAAGAGCGGATGGTCGAAATGCCCATCTTGGCCATGATTTTGAGCAGTCCTTTCTTGACGGCCTTGATGTAGTTTGCCTCAGCCGTGGTGTAGTCCTCTTGTATCTTGTGCCGTTTCACGAGGTCATCAAGGATGGCAAACGTCAGGTACGGACACAGCGCGCTGGCGCCGTAGCCCAACAGCAGGGCGGCGTGCATGGTCTCGCGTATCTCGCCGCTCTCCACAATCAGCGCTGTCTGTACGCGCTTGCCTACAGAGATCAGGTGATGGTGTACGGCGCTGACGGCGAGCAGGGATGGGATGAAAGCCCACCCCGTCCCCGGGCCCCCCTCTGTCTCCCCCCATAAGGGGGAGGGGCTTTCGGTTACCTTGTCGGTCAGTATGATATAGTTGTAGCCATTGTCTACGGCCTTTTCTGCGTCTTTGCATAACTTGTCGAGTGCAGTGCGCAGCGCTTCGCCTGCGCCATTTGTGTCCCCCTCGGGGGACGACAGGGGGGCTGCCATCGACAGCTTAATCGTATTGAAACCCTTATACCTGATGTTGCACAGGATGTCCAGCTGCGTGTTGTTCAGTATCGGGTGGGGCAGACGCACCATCTTGCAGTTCGTCTCGTCAGGGTTCAGTATTCCTGACCCCACACGTCCGATGTACTCCGTCAGACTCATCACCAGCTCTTCACGGATAGAGTCAATGGCAGGGTTCGTCACCTGTGCGAACTGCTGGCGGAAGTAGTTGAAGAACACCTGCGGCCTGTCTGAGAGTACGGCCAGCGGCGTGTCGTTACCCATGGAGGCCGTTGGCTCCTGACCGTTGACCGCCATGGGAATGATGGTGGACTCAATGTCCTCAGCCCCATAGCCGAACATGATTTCCTTTTGCAGCAGGTCGGGCACCGCGTTTTCCACGTGGCGGCCGCTCTTCAGCTTCTCCAGCTGGATGCGGTTCGTTGAAAGCCACTGCCGATAAGGATGCTCACTGGCAAGCTGTTGCTTGATCTCGCCGTCATAGTAAATCTTTCCTTCCTGCGTGTCAATCAGCAGCATCTTGCCCGGTTGCAGGCGTCCCTTCTCGGCAATCTCCGTGGGGTCGAAGTCCATGACGCCGACCTCCGAGGCTACCACCATCGTGTCGTTCTTCGTAATGGTGTATCGGGCCGGGCGCAGCCCGTTGCGGTCGAGCATGCCACCCGCAAAACGTCCGTCGCTGAACAGCAGCGCTGCGGGGCCGTCCCACGGTTCCATCAGGATGGAGTGATATTCGTAGAAAGCCTTTAAGTCTTCCGAAATCGGGTTCTTGTCATTAAACGACTCAGGCACCAACACGCTCATGGCATGTGGCAGTGACAAGCCCGACATGATGAAAAACTCCAGCACATTGTCCAGCGAGGCCGAGTCGGACATGCCTGGCTGGATGATGGGGGCAATCTCCTGCGGCAGGTTGGAGGCTGCGGACTGAGCGTCACCGGCCAGAAGCACGCTCTCTCTGGCCTGCATCCATCCGCGGTTACCGCGGATGGTGTTGATTTCGCCGTTATGGGCTAACAGGCGAAAAGGCTGAGCCAGTGACCAGGTGGGGAAAGTGTTAGTACTGAAACGTGAGTGAACCAGTGCCATCCCACTTGTGAAATACGGATTTGTCAGGTCAGGGAAATATTGCCGCACCTGTACGGACGACAACATTCCCTTATATATAATGTTTGTGTTGCTCAACGAACAGATGTAGAAAGCCTCACCCAGACACTCCGGGTTTGTGGGCACTGTGCGCAAGTGCATCAGTTGCAGCCCTTCGCGCTCAATCTCTTCGATCATCACGCTCAGAATCTCTTGTTGCGCCTTCTCGTCCTTCGGCAGAAACACCAGTCCCGTTCCGTATTTTCCTTTTTCAGGAACAGGGATGCCCTGCAACAAAATAAATTCGTGTGGAATCTGTAACATGATGCCGGCTCCGTCGCCGTTCTTGCCGACTTCTGCTCCACGGTGTCGCATGTTCTCCAGCACCTTGAGCGCATTGTCAACCAACTCATGGCTTTTGTTACCATGGATGTTCACAATCATACCAACGCCACAAGCATCATGCTCATATTCGTTCTGATAGAGACCTATTTGGCTTTGATTCTTACATTTTGTCATATTATCCTAATCAAATCTATCTTTTTGCTCTGAATTTTGTGCAAAGGTAATACAAAATGTTATAATAATAAAGAAATCGGTAGCTTTTTTCATCTAAAAAATGATAAAAACTTTCATTTTGCAAAGTAATTGACTTGTTTTTCTTTTAAATTGATACGTAAAACGTTTGTTTTCCTTACAGTTTAAAACATAGCGGGGTGCGTTATGATGCCGACCTGAAAGATGTCATGATGGGAGGACTGGTTTTTGCAAAGTTTAACAATCAGCCGAAATCCTTTAACTTGGAGAAGGGGCACTTTTCAAAAAAGTTTGCCCTCGGTCGTAAATACGCGAGTTTTGAGCCACTTTGTAAGTCGCTGATAATCAGCGTCAAGAGAAAATTTGCGTTTTTCGGCCATGCAAAACAGGCCGTTTTAGGTTGCCAAACGCACCGTTTCAGGTGCTGAAACGTGCCGTTTCACGATGCGAAACACGGCGTTTTGCGAGCTGAAACATGCCGTTTCGTACGTCGAAAGTCGGCAGTTCCCGACCCGAGAGCTGCCGCCTCTCGCTCAAACTATATAGTTTTGCCCCACTGTTGAATTGTAGTTACACCAAAAATCCCGGAAAAATTCAGCCCGAAAATTTAACAGAATTAACAGAAATTCACTTTTATGGGATTTGAAGGAATCATGCGGCTATTTTGGATGGTTATATCCAAATCTCGGAAGATTTGTTTTAAATTGAAACAAATTGGACTTAAAATGTTTCAAATCGAAGCGATTTGGTTTTATTTGATATTAAAATGAAAGAAAATTAAAAATATTTGTTTCGTTTTGTCGGATTTTGGCTGAATTTACTTTCGATTTGTCGTAACTTTGCACCCGAAAGCTTTCGAAAGTGGAAAATGTATTATTAAAAAGGTAAAAAGTATGAAAAGGATTGAAGCAATCATCCGGAAGACAAAGTTCGAGGATGTGAAGGAAGCGTTGTTACAGTCGGACATTGACTGGTTCGAATATCATAATGTGCATGGTATTGGCCAAAGCCGGGAGGAGCGCATCTATCGTGGTGTGCAATACTCGACTGATGTGATTGAGCGTGTGGCACTGACCATTGTCTGCCGCGACCAGTTTGTTGAACCCACGGTGAAAGTCATATTGAAAGTTGCGCACACGGGCGAGATCGGCGACGGGCGCATCTTCGTCAGTGACATGATTGACACATGGTCGATCCGTACCGGCGAGAACGGTGACACCGTGCTCAGGGACAAAAAGTAAAGTATTTACGATTTGGCGATTTACAATTTATTTTTCAATTGGATTATTGGACTATTTATTGTTAAGCGTAAATCGTAAAATCAAGAAAATCGTAAATCAATAGTAAATCTTAAATTGTAAAATTGTAAATGATGGATAAC
>JAFUSC010000080.1 GCA_017467705.1 Prevotella sp.
AAGGAGTTCTACTGCTACAAGTTCCGTTCGATGCATGTGAACAAGGATGCCGACAAGGTTCAGGCTACGAAGGACGACCCGCGGAAGTTCGCCTTCGGTAACTTCATGCGTAAGATGAACATCGACGAGCTGCCCCAGTTCTGGAATGTGCTGAAAGGTAACATGTCGATAGTCGGTCCGCGTCCTCACATGCTGGCCCATACGGAGCAGTACTCGGCGCTGATAGACAAGTACATGGTGCGTCACTTCGTGAAGCCCGGCGTGACGGGTTGGGCTCAGGTGACGGGTTTCCGTGGTGAGACGAAGGAGCTTTGGCAGATGGAAGGCCGTGTGAAGCGTGACATCTGGTACATGGAGCACTGGTCGTTGTGGTTGGACCTGCGCATCATCTGGCTGACGGCGAAGACGATGGTAGTGCATGACAAGAATGCATACTAAACTTATTTACTGAGAATTGTAATAACCTCGCTGGGCTTGGTGTCGATGTCGTAGGTGTAGCCTTCTTCGTGCATGATGACGGGGCGGGGCAGTTGATTTTCCGGTGACATGAGCGGTTGCTTGATGTCAGCAGGAGCAAAGAGAGCGTTGGGACATGGTCCTGACGCTTTTTTGATGCCCTTGCCTTTCAGGGGGACGCCGCTGCGCAGACGCAGCTTACCGCCGAGGGTAGAGCGTATGCTGGCCTTGACGAGCTTGCCATTCTTCCACGTCATGTCTACCACGAAGCCGCCACGGGCACGCAGTCCTTTCACCTCGCCCTCACTCCATGCCTTCGGCAGGGCAGGCAGCAGGTGCACGGCACCGTCATGACTTTGCAGCAGCATCTCGCAGATGCCGGCGCAGCAGCCGAAGTTTCCATCAATCTGGAACGGCGGATGTGCGTCGAAAAGGTTAGGGTAAGTGCGTCCGGCAGAGAAGTCCTGAGTGCCGAAGCGCTTGGCATACCATTTCATTTCGCTGTCAGGCGGTAGCAGGTGCAGCATGTTTTTGATGATCTGGAAAGCATGGTCGCCGTCGTGCATGCGTGCCCAGAAGTTGATTTTCCATCCTAAGCTCCAGCCCGTGGCCATGTCGCCGCGTTGTTGCAGCGTCGTAGCGGCAGCAGCGAAGAGTGGCGAATCGGCGTAAGGCGATATCTGGTTCGACGGATATAGTCCGTAGAGGTGTGAGACATGGCGGTGCTGGTCGTTGGGGTCGTCGCCGTCAATGAGCCACTCTTGCAGCTGACCGTGACGGCCCACCTGCATGGGAGGAAGGTGGTCGAGCGTGGATTGTAGCGCATTGAGCGAGGGGTCGCTGATGCCTAACACCTTGGCAGCATGGATGACATTTGAAAGCACGTCGAACGCAATCTGGTTGTCCATCGTGGAACCTGCCGTGACGGTGGTCTGCTTACCCTTGGGGCCGTGCTCGGGTGATACGGTGGGGATGGTGACGGAATAGGTGGAGGGTGGAGGGTTGAGAGGGGAGTTCTGCGGAATCTCCTGCATGTAGTCAACCAAGAAATCGGCAGCGCCCTTCATGACGGGGTAGTATTTGCGCAGGAACGCCTTGTCGCCCGTGAAGAGATAGTGTTGCCAGATGTGTGTGGTCAGCCAGGCACCGCCCGTGGGGAACATGCCCCATGTGGCGCCGTCAACCGGTCCGGCAATGCGCCACAGGTCCGTATTGTGGTGGGCCACCCATCCGCGGCAGTCATACATCGTGCGGGCAGTCTCGGCTCCCGTGTGGCTCAGGTCCTCTATCATGTCGAAGAGCGGCTGCTGCGTCTCGGCGAGGTTGGCCACCAGTGCCGGCCAGTAGTTCATCTCGGCATTGATGTTGATGGTGTACTTCGAATCCCATGGTGCATTCAGATAGTCGTTCCATACGCCTTGCAGGTTGGCGGGCTGCCCGCCGGGTTGCGACGACGAGATGAGCAGGTAACGACCGTACTGCATCATGAGCGAGACCAGGTCGAGGTCGGGATGGTCAGCATGTTGGGCGAAGGCGGCCAGCCGTCGGTCGCTCTCTAACGCGGAGTCGTCGTTACGTGGCAACGTCAGTGTCACGCGGTCGTACTGCTCATGGTATTTCTGCAGGTGGCGTTCCAAGAGCTGGTTGTAGCTATAGGTGCCTATCGCCTTCAGCGTCTCTTGGTTCTTATGCTCCGGATTGCCGCTGATGTCGTGATAGTTCACGTAGTTGGTGGCAGCCGTGATGAAGAGTGTGGCCGTGGTAGCTTGGCTGATGTTGAGGCTTCCGTCGCCGCGGGTCACCGTGCCGTCAGTCATTACCTCAATCTGGCAGTTGGCCCTGAGGCCGGGCTTCACGCCTTCCTGTTCCACGTTCTTGACGGTGACGTCCAGTCCGTTGCCCGTCTCCCAGCATTTGGCAGCCATCTCCAGTTGACTTTCAAAACTGACGTCGAACGACAGTTGTTTCTTCTCGCTGGCCTTCAGGTGCACCACGATGAGGTTGTCGGCCAGCGAAGCGAAAGCCTTGCGCTCGTAGACGACGTCACGATAGATGTATCTCGTAGTTGTCACGGCGTCGGCGAGACTCAGTTCGCGGCGATAGTGCTGCACGCCCTGATGACCGAAGTGCAGTTTGAGGCTACCCATCGGCAGGAAGCGCATGCCGTGCGGCCCCTTGATGAAATGCTGGTCGATGAGCTGCTGTGCTTCCTCCTCGTGGCCTTCGAAGATGAGCCGACGCACCTCAGGCAGGTATTGCAGGGCCTCTGTGCTGTTGTTGTTATGAGGAGAACCGCTCCAGAACGTTTCTTCGTTCAGCTGAATCTCCTCTGTGTCCGTGTTGCCGTAGACCATGGCCCCTAAATGTGAGTTACCGATGGGCAGCGCCTCCAGCCAGTCGCCGGCCGAGTCGCTGTACCAGAGTGTGTGGTTTTGCGCTATGCTCAATGATAATTGGCAGATGATGAATGATAAGCTTAACAGGACACGTTTCATAATTATAAGTTTAACAGGTATTTGTCAATAAATGATTCAACGATGGGCCATTGACTTTCGGGCAGCATGCAGTGCATGTGACCGCCGACGATGCTCCACTGCATGCGCTCGCCGATGCCAAAGCGTTCCCACACTTCTTTGGCAGCACGTGCCGACACCTCCATCGACTCGTCAGCCAGCCATTTGTAGTCAGGGTTTCCCAGCAACAGCAGGGCACGCGGGCACACCATGGCACACAGCTCATGGTGGTCGTAGGGCAGGCGGTAGACGTTGTCGCCGCCGAAGTTGTCGCGCTGGCTCTCCAAGAACCAGTGATAGTCCGTCTTGTCCAGACACTCCACGCTGTCCAGCTGATGTGATATGCGCCATGCTGCTGCACCGCCACCGCCGGGCTCCTGTGCGATGGTGAGTGCCACGCGCTCGTCGAGTGCACCGCAGAAGAGTGCCATCTTGCCGGCATACGAACAGCCCGTCACGCCGATGTGTCTTGTGTCAATCTTGGTCACCTCTGGTCCCAGCTGTTGCAGTCCGTCAATCAGTCGGCTCAGTCCCCATGCCCATTCGCTGTAGGCACCGTTGGCCGTCAGGTCAGGATAGAGACGGTCGAACGGGTGTTCGCCGCGGTCATGATGCGGTTCCCACTGGCCGTAGTCGTTCACCTGCTTCTCGTGGAACACCATCGTGGCCACGGGACGTTTGTCGAAGAGCGGCTTAGGCAGTGCAATGCCGCTGGTGCCGATCATGACGGCGTATGGCGGTTCTCCCGTCTTCGGGTAGCGTATCTCGGAGCGCAGCGTCAGCGACTGATCGTTGACAGTCACGTCGACAATCAGCGTGTCGCCGTCCATGCGTGCCTTCACTTGTCCGGGGCTGACGGCAGGCTTCGTGCCGATGCCGTAGTGTTGCAGCTCAGCACTGATCTCATTGCGGCGGTGCTCCCATTCGCTGAAGCTGCCGACGGTGCCGTGCCCGTCGCTCCATGCCAACGGGTCGGGCAGTTCGCGCACCACGGGCAGCATATCGACTGACGGCAGCGGGGGCTGCGGATAGTTGATGCCCGTGTTCTCTACGTCGTAGACCAGCGGCACGCCGGGAGTCACGCCGGCTTCTTTCTGTGCGTTCGAGAAGTTCACGAAGCCGCCTTGTGGTTGGGCCAGTGCTAATGCTGAGAAGCAGCATACTGCCCAGATGATTAACATAGTTCTTTTCATCATTTCTTGTAGTTAATAATAAGTTGTAATTAGTTGATTGTTGTTGGTGCGGGCACCAATGGTTTGTATAAGTTCAGAGATAGTCAATGAGCATGTCCCATACGGCTATGATGTGGCACACGCTGCCCGCCAGCACGAAGAAGTGGAACACTGTGTGCATGTATTTCGTTTTGTTGATGCTGTAGAACACGGCGCCGGTGATGTAGCACACGCCTTCGGCGATGATCCAGATGACGGCGGCGGTGCTCACCGTGTCGAGCAGCGGCTTGAAAGCCACGAGCACGCTCAGCCCCATGCCTATGAAGCAGAACGTCTCGATGTTCGAGTGCTGCTTCAGGTGAATGAAGCTGATGGTGGTGCCGGCTATGGCACAGAGCCAGACGAACGTGAACAGTCCCCAGCCCCAGTAGCCTTGCTCGCGCATGGCTACGAGTGTCAGCGGTGAGTAGGAACCCGCAATGTGCCAGTAGATGGCGGCGTGGTCCCAGCGGCGCAGCCGTTCACGCCACTTCGAACGTTGGCTCACGGCGTGGTAGACGGTTGAGGCGATGTAGCTGCCCAGCATGCCGAACAGATAGAGGCTCACGCCCAGTCGGGCCCAGCCGTTCTCACCCCGCAGGCACATGTAGAGGAACACGATGCCGAAGGCCACCCCCAGCACTATGCCGCCAGCGTGCGACCACGTGTTCCAATACTCTTCAGCTTTTGAGTAATGAATGTTCTGCTTCCTGCGTTTCTTCTTCTTCACCATTCACCAATCACCCTTCACCTTTCACCTTCCACCCTCCACCTTCAACCATCACTCATCGGCCAGCGTGAAGTCAAGCTGCCGCTTCTCGATGTTGGCGCGGGCCACCTGTATGCGGATAGGGTCTCCCAGCTGGTACTTGTGGTGATGCCGACGGCCCACGAGACAGTAGTTGCGCTCGTCAAACTCGTAGTAGTCATCGTCGAGGTCGCGCATGGGCACCATGCCTTCGCAGTGGTTCTCGTCAATCTCGCAGTAGATGCCGTAAGACTGTATGCCTGAGATATGGGCGTCGTACGTGTTGCCGATCTTGTCCTCCATGAACTCCACCATCTTGTACTTGATGCTGTCGCGCTCGGCCTGCTGTGCCACCTGTTCCATGTCCGACGAGTGTTCGCTC
>JAFUSC010000081.1 GCA_017467705.1 Prevotella sp.
ACATTGTCGGCAATCACGTAGGAGCCAATCTTCAGCTCCACTTTACGATTAGCAATCTCAGTCAGTTCTGTGAGCGTGGCGCTGTTACTACCTATATAGATGGCTCCTTCAATCAAGGTGGGCTTAGCTTCTGTACCATGGACACGTATTGATACCTGTTCGGCATTTGGACGGAACTCATTGAGGGCTTCGACAGATTCATTTTCCGTAAAGGCAGCACCAACTTTACGGCCTTTCATTTCTGCCGGGTCATAGTAGAAGTCCCCCCACAGTAGGTCATCTTTCAAATCCTTATTGTCAGTATAGGCATACGAGCCATTGCCGCCGCCATAGACGTCACCATGGATGGTGGTAAAGATGCCTACGGTGTTTCCTCCATAGACATTGCCGGATATGTCATTACCGCCATACACGTTGTTCACGTGTCCGCCCAGCACACGTACACGAGCGGCAAAGCCGTCGGGAATCTTATTGGGGTTGGGTGAAAGCATGATTTCCGCATTAGGCACGTCCACGCCTGCCCGCATTGGTCTTACATCAGCCTTGCGACATCCGCCGTAAATATTGTCAACGGTCAACGTCGATTCTTCAGGGATCTGCAACAACAGTCCCTCTGGACTCGTCATGCGTCCTTCGTTACCGCCACTGTAGAGGTTACGCACAAAACCATGCATCAGACTCCACGTGGGGCGGATAGCCATGTCCACCTTGTTGTTGCCGCCGAAGAGGTTACCAATCTGGAAAGAGCCACTGTTGGGGTATGTAAACTTATAGTTGAAGCCCATTTTCTTGAAACGCTCCTCGTTGAGCAGGTCTTTCTTACCGTCGGTTGATTCGCTGACTTCCTTACCGTCTTTCACGTAGATATGGTTCACGACCTCGCTTGGATTGTCAAGATGGATGACTACTTTTCTGGTTATCGTGGCTTTATTGCCGCCGCCAAAGACATTCACAATGGAACCACCCAGCAACTCAAGGTATGTTCCGCCCAGATTAGGTGCAGACTTATCTGTATACTCAGTATCATAGTTGTAGTCACCATTGCCGCCGCCGAACAGCTGGCCGATGTAGATTTTCTGGTTGTCATCGGCTACATTTGTACCGGCAGGGATTTTGATGTCATCGGTCGTCTTTCCATAGGCAGCATCACCCTCGGATGCCGCGTCTATTTCCTCTTGTGTATAGTGGACTGCTGCGTTCATTCTTGAACTGATACGCACAAAGGCGTTCCACTCTTCTGCAGTCACGCCGTTTTCCTCAGCCTTGGTCAGAGCGTCTGGTAGAGATTCTGATGTTCCGATCGTTCCCGCAATATCATTGCCGCCATATACATTATCTATAATAATATAGCTGGAGGCATGATTACCGTCGATATTCACAAACGCTGAACCGCCGACATCAGCCTGACGGGCACCGCCGAACACACGGCCAATGTCGCCAGCACGCACAGTCACACTGGTACTGCCACTCGTGTTGCCAGCATTTCCGCCGCCATAGACGTTGCCGCCAATCTTTATCTGTGCCTGAGTTGCTACAGAAATCAGGAACAGAAGTGTACTTATGATAATCTTAACTTGTCTCAATGTCGTCTTTTCCTTTTTTTTAGTCCATTGTCACCGTCGGGTTGTCCAGATCCGGATCGGATAATATATATATATAGGTAGGATTCACTGTCAAGTTCAATGTCAACAGAGTCCCCCGGGCGAAAAGTGTCGAACCAAATATGGTCGCCAGATTAAACGTGTTTGTGGCTTTGCAATCCTTTCGGATTAGGTTTCCGTTGCGGTCATACACATCATAGGTGCTCTTCAGCACAAATTCCCGGCTTCCTGATGATGGCAGAAAGCCTCCGAAGAATGCCGTTGCCGTTGTCTTATCAAGCGTGATAGGTGCAGTTTCTCCGTTTGCCTCGAAGAGGGTTACAGCCTCTGTGTCTTCGCTGGTGTCATCTTGAACTATGGAAACGCTTTGTATGGGCGTTGCCCCTTCGCCGTTTTTAGCCAAAGTGACCGTTGCGGTGGAATATTTCTTATGTGTGGCAAAGTTCACCACGTCGTCAACCGTTTCTCCTTTATATCCCAGTTCTAATTTCTTGAGCTTGATGGTGCGCAGTTCTGCATAGCTGCTATTCACCTTAAAACTGAAGCGTAGGCCGGCATAGATGTGGTCAAAGAGCAGGAACACGTGGTTTGCATATTCCGGGCCTTCACCCACTTTGGCCTCGTAAGCGAACTGACCTTCAGCCAACCCCTCCACCGTGTCGTCGCTTGTGCCATCTTTCGCTCCCACTATCACGCAGACATCGGTATTGCTGATCGTACTCAGGTTGTTGAGTGTCAGTGTGGCTCCATTGCTATAGCTGTCATTGGGGGTGATGGCCGGCGTAATGTTGCGGGCCGGTATATAACCATATATATAATAGGTATCGGCTTCGTTCAATTCCAAGGTTAGATGCCACTTCGCGCCGTAGTATGAAAACGCGCCCAGTTTGGCCTCTTTACCATCGCGGGTGAAGTACACACCGATGGGAGCATTTGTCAAATCCTGCTGCTCAGGGAAAATGCCCAACAATGCACTATAGGGCTGATAGCCTGTTGGAGGTTCCCATGTCCCTCGCGTAGTGGCTGACATCGGATCACAATATTGTGTGACATACGGGTGCAACTCTACCGTTACCGTGCGACGATTCTCGTCGTAGTCGTCGGCAGTGCAGCCTGGCATGGTCAGTGCTACCATTATCAGTAGCAGCAGACTCAAAGTCTTGTCGTATGTCGTCAGTCTTGTCATTCGCATGTTGTTTATTACCAGTTATTCATCTGCCGGTCGTTTTCCTCTTCTTGCCATGGCTTGAAGGCTCCCTGCACAGATTCAAGTTCTACGCCACCAGCTTCAGTGATCTTAAAGATATAAGTATATTGGTAGCCAGGTCTCCATTGCATGAAACTTTCTGGCACCACCACCGTTCGGTCTTGACCGTTCACCTTCACGTTGAGTGTAAACGTTCCTTGGCTTGCTGGTGGAACTACAAGATACCATTTGGGGATAACGTCTGTATAATCTACCGTCATGGTATTGTCTTCTATCGTCGATGTCTTTTCAGAGACATTGGTATTAATAAGTGACCAAGTCAGTTCGTCATCACTTGTCATCGGGTAGGACAAGGAAACCTCTGCCTTTTGGTATATCTTCTCGCTGTCACTTGTTGGTTTAAAACGCTTATCCTCCAACACCACCGTCATGTCAGGGTCAGTGACAGTGAACATAAAGCGCACTTTTGCGAACGGTTGCAGGAACTCTAACGTAACAAGCCGTCCGTAGCTATTGCTACCGTTCTTCCATAGTTTGGTGAAGTAGGGCGTAGCTGTAGCCGTTGCGTCCGATGTGGCATCGGCAATTAAGGAGAAACTGACAGAAGAACCGTCGTCTTTAAGGGCTGCGGTCATGTTCATGTCCGTTACTCCGAAGAAGCGGTAAGCCTTGGCTGACCAGTCCCAGTATTTGATGGTCTGCTCGTTGATGCCTACATATTCCCAGTCGTGGGTGTTCGTGGTCGTGGTGTTGGCGGTGTTGGCGACCCAATTGACGGCATAACCGTCAATCACTGTCTGCAAGCTGCCGTAGGTCTTTTCCGTTTCGTCGTAGCTCATGTTCTTGTAGGCCCAGACTTTGAATGATGTGGCATTATTCTCAAGTCCTTCGGCTCGGGTTACCGGCTCTTCACTGACCAGCCCGCTGCGGAAACTGATGGGAGTCTCTGTTGTTGGCTGTGGCTGTGTCGGTGTTACGGGAGTGGCTTCCGGGTCTGTTACTCCGCCATCACCGGAACAACTCACCAAGCCTATGGAGACTATGAACCCTATAAGCCCTATTAGTCTTATGGGTCTTATGGGGCTTATGAGCCTTATGAGCCTTATAGGGCCTATATGCCCTATGGGGCTTATAAGCCTCATGAGCCTGATGAGTCCCGGTTGCTGTTTCATGGGCGGCCTCCTTTCTGGGTTAGTTGGGCTTCCAGCTCTGTTATGCGGGCTTTCAGACGGGTGTTCTCCTCTGTGAGGCGGGCTATCTCAGCCTTCTGCTCATTGCGATAACCTAAGCGGGCGGCGGTCATTTGTTCGCGGATACCACCGTTTTCGGTAAAGTCTTTCTGTAAGCGGTCAAGCAGTTTACCCATCATCACGTCATACTGACAGATGAGGGTGATGGCTATGTTGGCAATAGCCTCAGGCGAACGCTTGTCGATGTCCTTGGTGTAGTCTTCAGGATTGTTGTGGCTTTTGCAGAAAGCCTGTGTTTGTTTGGTGCGCGGATCATTGAGTGACCATTGCTCTAAGCCGCGTGTGCGGAGGTAGTCTATGTAGTCTTCCAGCACTTCCTTCATGCTGGCCCGGGCCACGCCAATCAATTTGATCTCTGTTTCGGCAGAGGTGGATGCCGCAGCAGAACCTTCAGCGATGTTCTGTTTGCCGCTGCGTGCAGCCTGCACCACTTGATCAATGGTGCGGTCCTTGCGCTCCACGAAATAGTGGTGGGCAAAGTAGAAGGTAATATCGTAGATGCACTCCGCCTTCTGATAGACGATGAGTCCACGATAGTTTCCCTTCTTCGGGAGGAACGGTTTGGGTTCTTGTATCATTGTTTTCTTTTTTCTCTTATTAGTCTTATGGGGCTTATGAGCCTGATAGGTCTTATGAGTCTTATGAGTCTTATAGGTCTTATTAGCCTTATAGGTCTTATTGGCCTTATGAGCCTTATGGGGCTTCTTCCGTAGGAGGGCGACCGTCGCCCTTTCTTCCTACACCATCCCAGCCCTTGTTGTTTGGTAACCCGTCGGGGAGTCGAACCCCGACGGGCTTAGAGTTGGTTTAAAGAGTTGCTATCTTAATAATCTTGTAGGCATAGGTGCCGACATTCTTAACACCAGTACGTTTGTAATACGTAGTGCCATAAGTCCAAGATTCTGCGACTGTTGTAGCTTCTGCGTCTGTATAGAGGGTACCTGCATTTTCAAATGCTGTCGCATCTGCATAGGTGTTTCCTTCGTCTACGTAATATGTCGCAGGTGTTTTAGTGTACTCAATGACATATACATTACCAGAAACCGTTGTGAAGTCTGCAACAACATTGTTTGTTTCATGCATTGTGATTGTTGAACCGTCACTGTCGATAACAGTCTTACCGTAATTGAATGTTCCATCAGTCAGTTGTATCTTCGCATTTTCTAACTGTGCTTTCGTCATACATGTCTTTTCTGCTAAAGCCTCTGCAACAGAAGTCTCGGTGATGGGGAAGTTTGTCGCATCAGTTGTTGTAACAGTATAGAGCTTCATGTTGGTTGAACTCAGCGTTGCAAGTCCACTTTCATCTTCTACCACTGTATAAATCTTCTCGCCGGCAGCATATTCACCATTTGTAGTGACAGCAGAACCTTTTGCGTATGTAGTAATGCTCGGCTCTGAAACTGTAGTGACGTACTCCGTACTACCATCTTCAGCTGCAACAACAACAGCATCGAATGTAATGGGATAGAGACCTGCAGGGCCTTCTTCACCAGTTTTACCATTCGTCTGGTCTGATATCTTAAAGATATAAGTGTATTTAAAGTTTGCTCTCCACTTCAAATATTGGGCAGGAATCTCTGCTGTGGCTCCCTTAACTTTGATAGTCTCACCTGAAATGCTGTTCGACAAAGTGTAGTCAACCTTTAGTTTAAGATTCTTGTCATTTGTTTCTTGTGGGAAGGCTATAGAGAATGCACCGTCAGTTTTGTCAAATGTCGGTAGAGCAGATGTCTCGTTCAATTTGGCTGCATCGTTGATGTTGGTTCCCAGTGTCAGGTAATTCTTGATTGTTGCACTCCCGGCAAATGAAACTGTTGGATGGTTTGTAATGCCAGCTGCGTCATTATCATCATTCTTCGGGTAATACTTCACTGTAAATGTGCCTGCTACCGATGTCTTTCCTGATGCAGGAGCATAGTTTGGAACGTTAGCAACAAAATTTGTCGTGCCTTCTGTTGTCATTGTGGCAAATGTTGGTGCAGCATCATCAACATAATAGAATTTGTCAATTTTGACATCATAACCAGGAATAGTCTCAAACATACCAACGCGAACCTTCGTGATTGCATTGCGGAAGGTCAGTGTTACATTTCCGCCATAAGCATTGACAGCAGTACGGTCAGCACCAATTCCCTTGCTGATTTGCTGGCGGTCAGCGAAATAAAGATGCTCAAGGTCAGCTTCATCTGTAACCTCAATGGTGTAACCTTTATCAGAAACTGCTGAACCAGACTCTGTTTTTGTGATTTTAACTTTTCCTCCTGTTATGTCAGCGGGTAAAGCTGAGACAGCAGTGAATGTGTAGTTGTCAGCACCGTAATCCCAATACTTGATTGTTTGTGCAGTAGTTCCGCTATTAGGACTGATGTTGGTATTTTCATTACTTGTAGCTGTGATTCCAACATATTCCCAATTCTTCGTGTTAGAGGTTGTTGTGTAGGCAGTGTTGTCAGTCCACCTTACCAAGTAATTCTTGAAAACCAGGTTACCAGCAGTAGCGGCTGAACCACCTGCCTCACTTTTCTCTCCCCATACAATGAACTGGTTGCTCAAAGCTGTGGCAGCTTCAACCCCAGAAGAACGTGTAGGGGTAGGAACTTCGAAACCGAAGCTGATGGGAGCCTGCTTGTTGGCAGTTCCTATTGCTTCGTCTCCCAAGTAGTCGTTGCTCGTGCAGCTTGCCAAGGCAAGCAGAGCGGTAGCGAAAAATAGATACTTTTTCATTGTTGTTAGTTTTTTTTGTTATTACTTTTTTATTTATTCTCACTCAGTTGTGCGGCTGGGGGACCCGTCCCCTCTGTGCACGTTAGTCTTTGTGTTGTTGTCTTTTGTGTGGTCAGACGGGGAGTCGAACCCCGTCTGCCGGGTTTACATATTTTATTTAACGATGATAATCTTATAGTAATTATTTGCACCTACGTTGTAGCGGAACACGTAAGTGGCAGCAACGTTGGGTGTGAACCATGCCGTTGAGACATCTATCTGGTTGCCTGTGGGTGAGTCTGCTGCGGGAATATAGGTGCCTGAGTCAAGCCGTGTTGACTCTGTGACAACGAGTTCCTTGCCGTTGGCATCGGTTACGGTGTGTGTCCCGGCTGTTGCATCAAAGGTACCGTTCTTCAGGGCGTTATCAATAGCCTGCTCAGTCAGCTCCTGTGCAGCGCCTGCTTCTAACGTTACGGTGTAAAGGAACACATTGCCACCTGCATTGATGGTCGTTCCGTTGTCCACTACGACGTAGATGTTGTTACCCACTTCATACTCTCCGTTTTCGTTGCTGGTTACCACCTTACCCTTGGTGTAGGTGGTGATGCTGGGTTCTGTGACCGTGGTAATGGTCTCCTGTGCACCGTCTTCCGTCTCTGTTACTACAGCATCGAAGGTGATGGGGTAGAGTCCGGCGGGTCCGAGCGGCTCACCTGTCTCCGGATCAATGCCATTGGTGCTGCCGTTGGTGTTGTTTGAAATCTTGAAGATATACGTATAAGCGTAGCCGGATGTCCATTGTGCATAGACTGCGGGCACCTTGGCAGAGGCACCGTAGACGTTGATTTCCTCACCGCCGCCGTCAGTTGACACCAGTGTGTAGTTCACTTTCAGCTTCAGCTCGGCTCCATCCTCATTGGGAATGACCGTTGTGTAGTAGTTTTCAGCTACTGCACCAGCGTAGGTGGCCTCGTTGACATTGCGGCCCAGATAGTTATCCGGTGTTTCTGCGGTCTCTTTGCCCGTGAAGTTGTCCAGTGCACCGAAGCTCTTGACTGCTTCCGTGCCGCCTTCTGTGTCAGCTTCAAAGCTCAGGTGGGCGCGGTTATAGTCGGTCTTTGTCTTGTTTGCGCTGCCCGTTGTGGGGTAGTACACGGTGTAAGTGCCCTTGCTGTTGAACACATTGTCCCCTGTTGTGAAGAGACGGGCGTTGCCATCTGTTGCCGTTGTCTTGGTGTCAGTGTAGAAAACCACATCCTTCACCGAGTAGCCCGGCACCGTCTCATAGAGCGCAATGCGCACTTTGGCAGACAGCGAGCGGAACTTCAGCGTCACGGTCTGCTGGTAGTCTGCGGGGTTGTAGGCCGTCACCATGTCGGCAATGTAGGCACCTGCCAGGTCAGCAGCGGCACCCTTGATGGTGTAGGCTTTCGTTTCAATGGTTGCAGGGTCAATGGCTGACACCGTCAGTTGGCTGGCATCTGCCGTTCCCAGTGAGTAGGCAACGAAGTCATACTGGTTCTGTGCGTAGTCCCAGTATTTGATGGTCTGGGCTGCTACGCTGGAATTGGCGTGCTTGGCCTGTCCTACGTACTCCCAACCGTTAGTGTTTGACAGCGTTGAGTTGGCCGAACCGTCTACGTAGTTGACGTTGTAGTGGTCGAACACGACGGTTCTTGTTGTTCCGTCGCCCTTGAATCCCTCCACGACGAAGTTGTTGCCCAGCAGTGTTGCTGCGCTTTCGCCTGTCGCGTCGGCACGTGTTACGGCGGCTTTCAGTCCGCCAAACTCGATCGGAGTACCTGCTTTCTCAACCACGGGGGTGACAGCTGTCTCCGTCAGTTCTTCGTTTGTGCAGCCGGCAAATACTATACCTGCAAATCCTGCTGCTAAGATCATCATCTTTTTCATTGTTCTTTTTTTTATCGTTAAACTTGTTTATTACATGTCAATCTCATGTGTTTCTTCTTCAAAGTCCTTGACCACGGCGTCGAAGGCGGAGCCTCCGGAGCGTGAGGGGACGGGAATGGTGTCCATGTCGAGCTCGATGGTGATGACACCTCCCTTGAAACGGTCGCGCACCTGTTGTGAAACGTCGAAGACGAAGGTGCTGTCAGTGCCGTTGTTGAACTGCATCGTGACGTCCATGTAGTGCCGTACGTCTTCTTTGATGTCCGCGGCACTGCGTATGTTGTTCGCGTTGATGTTGCAAATGCCGAAGGTCATGAACCGTCCTCCGACGATATCGACGCGCTCACCGTTCTTGTCGCAGTCGTGTTTGAAGCGTGTGTTGTAGCTCACGGTGATGGCATCGGGGCCTGCAACCCGCGTGTTCAGGTCGACGGAGCGTGCCAGTCCTGACACGTTGGCGTTACCGTCGCAGCCTATGATGGCGTTGTTGTTGTGGTGCAGGATGACCTGTGTCAGATAGATGTAGGTCACCGGCAGCAGCAACATGTCGAGTCGCTTCACCCACATGGACCTTTCCTCGTCGTAGACGAACCCGTCGAGCGTCTGGTTGATCTCAATGGCCTGCTCATAGGCCGAGAACAGCGGCTCAGGCTGGTAGAACGAACGGGTGAACCGCGGTGCCTGATAGCGCGAGGAGCGCATGGTTTCGTTCGTGAAGGCGGTCACGTGGTCTGACGTGGTGCCTTCGTCGAAGTTCAGGCTCTGCACACCGTCGAGCGTGTGGATGTCGTTCCAGACCAGAATATCCCAGAAACCCCAGTCGTATTTGCCTTGGAAGGTGTTGCCGTTGATGGTGTTTGACAGCACGGTCTTATGGGGTCCGAAGGCTATCTGTTCCGTAAAGTAGCGCCGCAGGTTAAACACGGTGGGCTCCACGTAGCCTATCTCGCCGAATATCCGGCGGTCGGTCTCGTCCCAACCGTAGTACCACTCACTGCGCCAGTCGTATTTTGTGCCGTAGTTCAGCTCATAGTTCCAGTAAGCCTCCAGTTCCAACAGCACGAAGGGGAACTCTATTTCGACGTTACCTCCGTCATAGAGGTGGAGCGGCGGGCGTCGTTCGCAGCTGCTGAGGCTGACCAGCGTGAGCAAGGCCAGCACCATGGCGGTGTGCATCTTCCTTACCATTGTGCGAGCCTCCTTTCTTCGTCGATGATGATGGGGGCCGTCGGCAGCGGTGTGCGGTCGTGCTGCGCCGGTTCAGAGACCAGTGTGTCGTGAGACTTATGGGCCTCTTGGGCCGTAGAGGGCATATAGGGCTCGTAAGTCTGCTCGTATGCTTTGAAGCTGATGCCCTTTTTCGCCTTGCGGCGGTACAGTATGTCGTAGCTCAAGGTGACGCCTATGCGCGTCGGGCCTAACCAGTTGAACCTGTATTGACGCTGTTTGAACTGGTTGGCGGGCTGCACCCAGTCGTAATAGTAGAGGTGGTCGTTCAGCTCGAAGCCCCGGTATTCAAACTGGAACGGGTCATATTTGCAGGTGAAGAAACCCACCTGTGCCGACAGTTCCAGCCGCCAGTGGCCGTTCTTGCTGAGCGGCAGCACGTAGCCGAAGCCCACTCCGCCGCCGAAACCTTCACCAATCCAGCCGCGGTCAGCGTCGAAACACAGACAGAACAGGCCGGCGTTGGCGTAGGCCTGTACGTAGAATCCCTTGAAGGCAGCCGTCGGTGCGTCGCCCGGACGCATGTAGTAGCGGGCTTCTAACTGGTAGTTGCGCACCTCGAAGTACTTGTGTTTCCAGTAGTTCTTCCACCACGGGAAGTCAATGGAGGCTCCGAAGGTGAAGTGTCCGCCCTTGGGGTAGTACTCCAGTGCCACGTTGGGGATGGGACACCAGCCGTTGTAGCCCGGCATGTAGGCGAGGTCGAAGAGCAGGTTGGTCTTGATGGCCAGCAGTTCGCGCCTCGGTGTGCACACCCAGACGCTGTCCGGCTCGGGCGGAGGCGTACATCCTTCACGGCCGACGGAGGCAGAATCCGTCTCAATGGGTTTGATGTCCGTGTCCGTGTCACGCTCCGTTTCCTGCTGTTGCTTGCTGACGGGGTCCGCCGGCTGTTCTTGCTTCTTGCGCAGGAAGAACACCACGCTGGCGGTACGCAGTTCAGGGAAATACTGTCGTTTGAGCCTTGTCCACAGGCGTCCGTGCTTTTTCCTGACGAGCTCGCGTTTCAGTTTGTGCGGGTTGCCGGCCTCCAGATACTTGTCGCAGAGCGCTTTCACCTCCTTGTAGGCCGGGTCGTCGGCCTCTTTCATGAGCTGGCAGAGCCGTTGGTAGTCCTCCACTTCCAGTTTCACCGTCATGTCCGTCTCGTTGCCCAAGTGCTTTTTCAGGAAGTCCACGAGTGCCTTGCTGCGCTGTTCACCCAGGTATTTGTTGAAACGGTAGGGACCTTCGGGCGATGCCGTGCCGCGCATCATGATGCAGACCACCTCCAGCTGGTTGCGCTTGAGCATGGGCAGCACCTCTGTTTCCAGTTCGTGGATGAGCGCACTCTTCTTGGGAAGGGTGAATTTGCTGACGGGGAACACCACTTTTCCGGCTATGTCGTTGAACTCTTCGTCCGAGATGGTCACCGATTCGTTCTCGCTGAGGTAGCGTATGTAGGAGTAGTTGCCGTACACGATGGTATCAGCAGGGGCGGTATGTTCGTCAGAAGCCGACGCACTGAGTGCCGGTAGTAATGTCATTACCACCGTCAGCACGATTGTCAAGTATGTCTTCTGTCCGTTTCTCATTTTCTTAAAGGGGTTTTCGGTCGCCTCTTTTTATTTGGATTCTAAATGTTAGTTAGCATTTGCTTGCGCGTATACGCACGCGAATTTTATTCTGCAAAGGTACATGTAATTTCCCTAATACGGGCATAAAGTGTATACAAATGTGTATTATTTAACGTAATTTAAGTTAATTGGGGGGGTAAATGGAGGAAATTTAACTTTTTCGATGCTTCAAATGTCCTATTTTCTCACGCAGATATTTCTTGTTTTCACGCAGGGTTTTGCTTTTTCTCACGCGGATGTTATTTTTTCTCACGCAGAGTTTCGCAGAGACGCAGAGTTAACGCAGAGTTCTTTTTGGTGCTCGTAGGCTCTGCGCCTCTGCGAAACTCTGCGTGAGAAAAAGATTTTCTGCGTGAGAAATAAATAAGTCTATTTAACATTTGGTGATTTTGAGTTAACAATTCCTTTGCGTTATTTTGAAACAATTTCTCCTTGGCTCCGTATGAGCGAAATACGGAGGGCTTTGTTATCTTGTTGAAGCTCAGGAGTTTGAAAATTATGTAGCATTTCTTTTGACGGTTAGTGTACCTTTTTTGCTTGAAAAAGTGCCACAGTAATCTTGCAGAAGGGCCACACTAACGGTGTTACTGAGCCACACTAACCTGATTACTGTGGCCCTTTAACGGGATTACTGTGGCCCTTTAACGGAAAAACCGGAATTTTTCAGTTCTGTTGTCAGGGCTTTTCAACACGAAAACTCGTTTCCGTCAAAAAACAGAAGGATTTTTCCAAGGAAAAATAAGTGCCGAAATTTAACGATTGAAAGAATTTTTAAGTTAAAATTTTGGTGCATTGAAAATGCACCGACCAACGGCATCGGCATTGCAAATGCCGATGAACGAAGTGGCAAATGCCGATCAACGAAGTGACAAATGTTGATGAACAAAAAAGTTGTCCGAGTTGTCTAAGTTGTCGTTAAATGACTCGTTCTGTTGTCTTATGAACGACAACCCGGACAAGTTGGACCCTGTTTTGGGCGAAGTGATACAAAACAGAAAGAATATGTTACGCGCGAAGGCGGGGGATTTGATTTTTAATTCGTACCTTTGCATCGTCAAAACAACGGCTGAAGGCTGAAAACGTAAAACTGTCATGGCTCAAACGTAAAACTGATATGGCATGAAACGTAAAACTAACATGATATGAAACGACTGTTATCAACTCTTTTTGCAACTCTGTTTGCGCTGTGTCTGTGCACGGCGCAGAACCCTTTTGTGCAGACTTGGTGCACCAGTGACCCGGCACCCATGGTCCACGACGGCACGATGTATGTCTATACCGGTCACGATGAGGACGGTGCTGACTTCTTCTGGATGCAGGAGTGGCGCGTCTACTCCACACAGGACATGGTCAACTGGACCGATCACGGCTCTCCCTTGGCCTTGGAAAGCTTCTCGTGGGCCGACGACCGCGCCTGGGCGAGCCAGTGTGTGGAGCGTGACGGGAAGTTCTACTGGTACATCTGTGCCCACTCCAAGCTCTCCGGCGGCATGGCCATCGGCGTCGCCGTGGGCGATTCGCCCGTCGGACCGTTCCGTGATGCCATCGGAAAGCCCCTCTTTGAGAACGGAAGCTGGGATCATATTGACCCTACCGTGTTCATTGACGACGACGGACAGGCATGGCTCATGTGGGGAAATCCGCAGTGTTACTACCTGAAACTCAACCGTGACATGATTTCCTACAGCGGCGAACTCGGCTTGCTCGACATGACCGAAGAGGCTTTCGGCGGTCCCATGATGAGCAAACGTGAGCCCGGACGCCAGTACCGGGACTCTTATGTCGAAGGTCCGTGGCTCACCAAGCGCGGTGGCGTGTATCAGTTGCTCTACGCTGCGGGCGGTGTTCCTGAGCACATCAGCTACAGCACCGCCCCGTCGCCTACCGGTCCGTGGACCTATGCAGGCGTCATCATGCCCCTCTGCGAGACCAATTCGTTCACCAACCACTGCGGTGTGGCTGACTATAAGGGCCATAGCTACTTCTTCTACCACACCGGCAAGCTGCCGCAGGGTGGGGGATTCGGCCGCAGCGTGGCCGTCGAGGAGTTCAAGTATAACGCCGACGGCTCGTTTCCCACCATTATGCCCACCGACGAAGGCGTGAAACCCGTCGCAACGTTTTCCCCTTACCGCCGTGTGGAGGCCGAGACCATGGCCTTTTCGCGCGGTGTGAAGACCGAACAGAACGAGCAGGTGGGCGTCTATGTGACGGATATTCACAACGGCGACTACATTAAACTGCAGCATGTGGACTTCGGCAACCTGCCGCCGCGCACGTTCAGTGCCCGCGTTGCGTCAGGTCTGCGCGGCGGACAGATTGAAGTGCACCTCGACAGCGTCGGAGGAACGCTGCTCGGCACGGTCAACGTGCCCGCCACGGGGGGCTGGGAGCAGTGGCAGACGGTCACCATCGACCTGAACCTCCCCCTGACCACCTCTGAAGGGAGGGGAAATGACGGTGAAACCGGGCGCTCACTCAGCTCAGGACAGGGCCGTGACCTCTATCTGCTGTTCATAGGACGCAAGGGACCCAAGCTCTTCAACTTCGACTGGTGGGAGATGCGTAAATAGTTTTTGTGGGAGTTAAGGAGTTAAGGGAGTTAAAGGAGTTAATCAATGGGAGTTAAGGAGTTAAGGGAGTTAAAGGAGTTAAAGGACAATACCTTTTTCACTCCATTATTACATGCAGGAAAGAAAACTGAAGTCTATAGAACATACGTCTTTAACTCCTTTAACTCCCTTAACTCCTTTAACTCCAAAAGTTCTTTAACTCCTTTAACTCCAAAAAGAAAAACCATTCATTAATATACATCAAAACAATGAAACATCTTTTAATTACCTTATCCCTGTTGGTGGCGCCGTTTGCTTTAAGCAGCGTGTCGGCGCAGAATCCTTATCTTCCGTTGTGGGAACACCTGCCCGACGGAGAACCCCGAGTGTTTGAAGACCCTGACCATCCCGGCAAGTTCCGGGCCTATATCGTCGGTTCGCACGACACCCATTACACCGAATACTGCGGCAGTGACATCCGCATGTGGTCTGCTCCCGTCGAGGATTTGACCCAGTGGCGCGATGAAGGCCCCATCTTCACGTGGTTTGTCGATGGTCAGTGGGACACCATGTTCGCCCCCGATCTGGTGGAAACGGTTGACAAGACCACCGGAAAGAAGACCTATTGGCGCTATCCCCACAGCCGTGGATGGCAGCGTGTGCCCATGGTTTGCAAGGGAGACCGTCCCAATGGCCCCTTTGTTCCGGTGAACCTGACTGCCGACGGACGCCGTTGTGTGGAGGGATCGCTCATTGATTTCGACCCGTCCGTGTTCATTGAGCCCGTCACAAACAAGAAAGATCCCGACTTCAACAGGGGCTTCCGCGCCTATGTGTTCTACGGTTTCCAGCACTCCACGGCCTGCGAGCTCGACCAAAACACCATGTATTCCAAGCGTGAAGGGACTGAACTGATTGACCCTTTTATCCCCGCCAGCAGTCACGACGGCAAGTTGCTCGACAAAGAGGGCAGCGAGTACAAGGCTCTCTATGAGGGACAGAACCCGCTCGACTTCAATTTCTTCGAGGCCAGCAGCATCCGTCAGGTGGGAAACAAGTACGTCATGGTGTTCTCAGGCTACTCAGGAAAGGAGTACGGACTTGGAAACACGAACTCAGCCCTGCGCTATGCGTTCGGTGATTCGCCCTTAGGCCCGTGGCGTTCGGGCGGTGTGCTGGTGGATTCGCGCGGTGTCGTGCCCAGTGAAGACGGCTCTCACCTCATCACCACCAACGCCGCACACAACACCCACGGCTCCATTCAGGAGATCAACGGCCAGTGGTACGTGTTCTATCACCGTCCGCCGCGCGGTTTCGGCTATGCCCGTCAGGCCATGGTGGCCCCCGTCAAGATTACATGGGACAAGAAACCCGTGGCAAAGGGCGGCGTGGTGAAGATTACCGCATACGATCCCTACACGAAAAACAACGAGTGGACGGCCAAGGCTGCCGATGGTATGGAATATACAGGTGCCGAAGTGACCAGTGAAGGCTTCCAGATTTTCGGTCTTCCTCCTTATCAATACTACTCAGCCGGACTCGCCTGTTACATGGAAGGAACCAACAGTAACCAGTGGATGCAGGACAATTTTGACGTCTGGAACAACTCTATGGACCTCGTAGGCATCAACAACAAGGGCGTCATCGGGTTCAAGTACTTCGGTTTCGGAGGCTTGGCCAAGGACACCAAGGGCCTCCATGCCTTTGCAGGAACCAAGCAAGGCGACGGAACCGTGCTGAATGTGCGCCTCACGCCAGGCCGTCATGGAGCCTTCAAGATACACGTCATGCTCGACGGACCGTATGCCAACGCCGTGTGGAACGGTCGGGAGATCGGCGTCATCGACGTGCCTGCCGGCATTGCCGACGCCCAACCCGCAGCTCCCGTTACCCTGCAAGTGGCTGTTCCGGCCGTTGAAGGACTGACAGGAAAGCATGCTATCTACTTAGTGGCTGAGGGTGCCGACGTTGCACAGCCCGAAGACCGCCGTCCGCAGTGGGCCCGACGCCAGCCGTTGCTGCCCGAAGGACTCTTCATCCTGCATGGCATCGGCTTCAGCAAGGCCGGAGAGACGTGGCAAGTGCCCGTGGTTCCCACCGTTACCATCACTGCCGACGGACGTCAGCTGAACATTCCCGAGCAGCCCATCCGCATGACCAACGCCAACGGATATACTGACCTGCGCCGCTATCAGGTCTATGCACCGCTGCACGACGGCTCGAAGCTGAGCGTGAAGGCCAGTGATCCGTCAGTGAAGGTAGAGGTCAGCCCCGTCACGGAAGGCCGTGCCACGGTGAAATGCACCTATCAGGGCATGGAAAAGATTTTCCTGATTAATTAACTTGACTTTCGTGAGTTTTAGGAGTTAAGGAGTTAAGGGAGTTAAAGGAGTTAAAGACGTATGTTCAAAAGGCTCCATCATCCCACTCCTTCTGCGAATAGCATTGGAGCGAAATAGGTAATGTCTTTAACTCCTTAACTCCTTTAACTCCTTTAACTCCCCAACGACAGAAAAAGTAATTAACCCTCCAAAAATAAAAGCTGTATGAAAAAACTGATGATGGCTGTGATGATGGTGTTGATGGGGCTTGTTGACGTGCAGGCCCAGACCTATCCGTGGCAGAATCCGGCCCTGACTACCGAACAACGTGTTGAAAACCTGCTCTCCATGCTGACCCCAGAGGAGAAAGTCGGACTGATGATGAACAAGTCAGTGAGCATTGACCGGCTTGGCATACCGTCCTATAACTGGTGGAGTGAAGCCTGTCACGGCGTGCGTCAGGGAGGTTATACCGTCTTTCCGCAGCCTATCGGCATGGCTGCCGCCTTCAGTGAACAGCTCGTGCGTGACGTCTTCACGGCAGTAAGTGACGAGGCTCGCGCCAATTGGAACCGTTCTGACCACAACGTTTTCGGCGTTCCGATGGGTGCAACCTATTATCCCGGTAATCCTGAACTGACGTTCTGGTGCCCGAATGTCAACATCTTCCGTGACCCACGCTGGGGGCGTGGTCAGGAAACCTGTGGCGAAGACCCGTACATGAACGCCGTCTTAGGCGTGCAGACCGTGCTGGGCATGCAGGGAAACGACTCCCGTTACTTCAAGACACATGCCTGTGCCAAGCATTATGCGGTGCACAGCGGCCCCGAACCGTTGCGCCACTCCATGAACGTCGACCCGACCAACCGCGACTTATGGGAGACCTACCTGCCGGCTTTCAAGGCTTTGGTCAAGAAAGCCAACGTGCGTGAGGTGATGTGTGCCTATCAACGCTTCGAAGGAAAGCCCTGTTGCACCAGCGACAGGCTGCTGATTGACATTCTCAGGAGCAAGTGGGGCTACGACGGACTGGTGGTTACGGACTGTGATGCCATCAATAACTTCTACAACCGCGGCCAGCATGAGACGCACAGTGACCCCTTGTCGGCCAGCGTTGACGCCGTGCTCAACGGCACAGACCTTGAGTGTGGCAAGGTGTTCATGTCGCTGACCGAGGGACTGAAGCAGGGACTCATCAAGGAAAGCGACCTCGATGAGCATCTGCGCCGCACGCTGAAAGGACGTTTCGAGCTGGGAATGTTCGACCCGGCAGACATGTTGCCATGGGCAAACCTCGGTCCTGACGTCATCAGCAGTGAGGCGTTCGACCAGTTGGCAACACAGGCAGCGCGTGAATCCATGGTGCTGCTGGAGAACAAACGTCTGGGCAACGGCAACGTGCTGCCCCTGTCGAAGGACGTCAAGACCATTGCTGTGGTAGGCCCCAATGCCCACGACACGGAAATGCTCAACGGTAACTACGGCGGAACGCCCACCGAGGCACACACCCATACGCTGTTAGAGGGCATACGCGCCGCAGTGCCGCAGGCAAAGATCATCTATCACAAGGCCTGCGAGCTGAATGACGACTACAACACCATCCACCACCTGCCTGACTTCAATGACGGAAAGGGCGCGCTGGTGGAGTTCTGGAACAACAAGGACCTCAGCGGCGCACCTGCCAAGACCGGTTACTACAAAGAACTGAACTTCTCGACGTTCGGGGCATGGGGCTTTGCCGAGGGCATCAACAACGATTCCCTGTCCGTTCGGGTCAGCGGACGCTATCAGGCAACATTCAGCGGCGAGATGAAATACACGCTGACGACCGATAACGGCTACGTGCTGCGCATCAACGGCGAGGTGGTGGAAGACGCTAAACCAGCCGCCCGCCGGGGCTTTGGCTTCCATCGGCAGGTGGAATACAAGTCGTTCAACGTCGAGCAGGGCAAGACCTACGACGTGGTCATAGAGTATCGTCGTGGTAACGGGCAGTTTGCCATGCTCAACGGCGACATCTGCGAGCGTCGGTTGGTTGACTTCACGGCACTGGCTGACGAAGTGAAGCAGGCAGATGCCATCATCATCATCGGCGGAATATCAGCCCAGATGGAAGGAGAGGGCGGCGACAAGCAGGACATTGAGCTCCCTGCCGTGCAGCAACGGCTCGTTCGCGCGATGCATGCAACGGGACGGCCCGTCGTCTTGGTCAACTGTTCCGGCTCAGCCATTGCCTTTGGCAGTGTTGAAGGACAGTATGACGCGCTGGTGCAGGCATGGTATGCCGGCCAAGGCGGTGCTCGTGCACTGGCTGATGTGCTCTTCGGCGACTATAATCCCGGCGGCAAGCTGCCTGTAACCTTCTACCGTTCGACCGCTGACCTGCCCGACTTCATGGACTACTCGATGCAGAACCGTACCTACCGTTACTTCCGTGGTACGCCGCAGTACGCTTTCGGCTACGGTCTGAGCTACACTACATTTAAAATAGGTAAGTGTAAACTCAGCCGTCCGGCCATCAAAGCAAGTGCAAAACCAGCTGCACAGACCGTCAAACTGACCATTCCCGTCACGAACACGGGCAGACGTGAGGGCACGGAGACCGTGCAGGTCTACGTCAAGGCGCTGGATGATCCCGGAGCACCCATCAAATCACTGCGCGGATTCAAGAAAGTCAGCGTGAAACCCGGCCAGACGGTCCATGCAGTCATTACGCTCGACGGCGAGGCTTTCGAGTATTACAATGAGCAGATGGACGAACTCAGCATCCGTCTCGGGCGCTATCAGCTGCTTTACGGCACCTCTTCGCAGGACCAAGACCTGCAGCGCATCAACTTCACGGTGAAGAAATAGTGACTTTTTTTCACGCTGTTACATGCTGAAAAGAATTGGAAACGCGAAACAAAGTCAGTTTCGCGTTTCTTGTTTACCTTTGCAACCGAAAAAATAATCACGAACTAATCATTACTCATTAAAACCATTACAAGTATGAAGAAAATTTTTACTTTAATTGCTTTGGCTTTTGTAGCCATCAGTGCTAACGCCCAGCAGGGAACGAAGATTGCCGAGATGGATTTCACGACGCAGACATCGTATCCTTATTACAGACTGGAACCTGTCAATGCAGAGGCTGGAAACTATGACGTTCAGGGTGGGGCGTTGGTCATATCGGCCACGGCAGCTCAGGAAAATCAGTGGGACATGCAGCCGTTTATCCTTGACTGGTTCAACATTCAGGAAGGTTACAACTATGACATTGCTATTGACATGGAAGCTACTTCAGATGTTGATCCGCTTTGGCTTGGCTTCGGTACGTGGAGTGGCAGCATGGCTCTGTATGGACAGGTGGCCACAGCAGCAAGAGGTGTCCATGTCTACACCTTTGAAAACGCAACAGCTGCATGTGCCACAAGTGGAAGTAATGCTCACGTTCTCTTCCAGTGTGGCAGCTTCGTAGGTACGATCAAAATCTACAAAGTAGAGCTTTATGAGTACGGTGCTACCGGTATTCAGAACATCAATGCTGAGGCTACGGATCATGTGATGTATAACCTCGCCGGTCAGCGTGTTGACAATCATTATAAAGGTGTTGTCATCGTCAACGGCAAAAAGGTTGTGAATAAATAAGGACTAAACCATAAACTTGTTATTATCATATTCATTACTTTTGGCCCCCTTGTTGCCGTGCGGCAGCGAGGGGGCTTTCTCTGTCGTTGCCGTGCCCTGCTTTGAGCGGGCTTTGGCTTGCTGCGCAGTTGAAACATAAGCAAAAGTCTGTGATACATGAACGAATCAAAAGTTCCGTTTTATTTCGTAACTTTGCAGCGAATTAATAACTTAAACTCAATGAAGATGAAAAAATTTTTACTTTCTGGTATTCTATTACTTTCCTCAATGGTCGGCGCCAAGGGAGCCGTTGACCCGAATTTCCACATTTACATCTGCTTCGGACAGTCAAACATGGAAGGAGCCGCACAGTGGGAGACCGTTGACAACTATGTTGATGCACGTTTCCAGATGCTGGCCACTACCGATTTCACGAATCCTCAGCGTACGAAAGGCAACTGGTACACGGCCACTTGCCCCATCGTAAGCCCTGCGGGACACTTAGGGCCAACCGACTACTTCGGCCGTACGATGGTTGCAGCCCTGCCTGCGAACGTCAAGATCGGCGTGGTAGCCGTCGCTATGGGCGGCAGTCCTATTGAAATGTTTGACAAAGACCTGTATGCAGCTAAGCTGGCAGCTAATCCTACAGAGTGGTGGGCGCAGCTGGCGAAGAACTATTACGGCGGTAATCCTTACGGACGGATTATTGAAATGGCCAAGATTGCGCAGCAGTCAGGTGTCATCAAGGGCATACTGCTGCATCAGGGATGCTCCAACTGCGGTGATCCCAACTGGCCGAACATGGTCAAGAAGATTTACAACGACATGTTGGCCGACCTGAATCTGACGGCTGCTGACGTTCCCCTGTTCGTTGGTGAGACGGAGTATGCCGACATGGGTGGCGGATGTGCTTCCCACAACGCCGTCGTTGCCAACATTCCCACGGTGATTCCCACCGGTCACGTGGTCAGTGCCGAGGGTATTCCGGGCAACGGACAGGACGCTTGGCACTTCTCGGCTGCCGGATACCGTATCTTTGGAAAGCGTTATGCCTACAAAGCACTGGAGGTGATGGGCCTGCCAAAGCAGAAAGACGCCAGCTACACGTTGCCCGAGAACCTCGCTAACTTCTTCGGAGTGTCGTCCATCAGCTGTGACGACGTGACGGTGCGTGTCGGCGGCAGAAAACATCTGGTGGTGACGGGCACCTTTGCCGACGGTCACAAGGAGAACCTGTCGAAGGAATCAACCTACAGCAGCAGTGATTTTACGGTGTCAGCTGACGGAACCGTCACGGCCACGCAGGAAAAGTCGGGCATCGTGAAGGTCAGCTACACTGACTTTACCGGTCAGACGCATGTGCTGGACGTCCATGTGGAGGCTAATAACCTGGGTCCCAACCACGTGCTTGCCGTCAATAACGGTACGGCGGGCAGCAATCCGTGGGACAAACAGATTCACTGTGCGCTCAGCACACCGATGGTGAAGGGCAAGACCTACGTCGTCAAGGCAACGGTAAGAGCCGACAATGGCGGTGACTTCGGACTCTGGCCCATCTGGTCAACCAGTCCTAACCGTGACCAATGGAACAATAGTGCCGATGTGCAGTACCTGAGCTCTTACGGCATGACCGCGTCCTATCAGGATTTTACGTGGGAGTTCGTGGCCAGTTTCGACCATGACCGTCTGCAGTTTGTCTGTGGCAAGACGGGAGGCATGGTCTATATGGACGACGTGTCGTGCATGGAGAAAGGCGGCAGCACGGAGTTAGTGCCTAACGGCAACTTCGAATCCGACGACATGACGGCCTGGTCAGTGCTGGGTTACACCGGTCAGACGATTGCCATCACGGAAGATCCGACGACGGACATCACCCATGTGCAGCGCGACCGCGTGGCTGACAACCACTATTACACGCTGGACGGCTGCCGTCTCAACGGTGTTCCCACGCAGCGTGGCATTTACATTGTCAATGGCCGCAAGGTCATCATCAAGTAATCGTGCTCCGTGGCCATCACCGCGAACTGATTGAGAAATTCTTGGAGATTTGAGGTTTGAGATTTGAGGTTTGAGATTTGAGATTTGAAATATCCGGTACGAATTAAATCTCAAATCTCAAACCTCAAATCTCAAATCTTATGATAGCTCAGCGCTGCACCGATGGCGGTGCAGAACTCGGCGTACTTCGGAATGTGGAAGTGCACGCCGTAGAGCTTTTCCAGCACGGGATAAATCTCCTTGCATTGTGGCAGCAGCGTCAAGTTGCCTATCAGCACGAAGTCCTTGATGCCTGAGTTGAGGGCTGACAGGATGGCAGCCGAGCCGATGGTCTGCAGCACCATGACGATGATGCCCAGTGCGATGTCCTCCTTCGGCGCGTCGTACTGTGCCTTCGAGAACAGCGAGGCCGTGGCGTTCATGGGCAGTCCGGGCAGCGGATGACTTGAGATGTCACCGATGGACAGGTTGATGTTGCTGATGTCGCCCTTCATGGCCAGACTCTGTATCTGTTTCCAGTCGCGTGTGTCGAGCATCACGCGGCTCAGTCCTTGCAGCGTTCCGCCGCCGATGCCGATGCCTCCGATGTGGCGGATGTCGTCACCGTTGCACTGCACGAAGCTCGTGCCCGTGCCCATGCTGACCACAATGGCCTTCTGCACGCCCGACTCGAAGCGGGCACCCAGTCCGTCAGCCAGAAACTCGTCGGTGTGTGCGGTCGGCAAGTCGTAGATGTTGCCTTCCACGTAGCCCGCACCGACGCCCGTGAGCATCACCTGCTCCACGTCTCTCAGGTCAATGTGGTTGTCGTGTAGATACTTGCCGAACGCCCCGTAGAGTGAGGTGATGGGGTCAGCGGCTGTAATGCGGATGGGCGAGACGACCGTCCCGTCTTTCAAACCCACAATCTTCGTCGTGCTGATGCCGACGTCAATTCCAATAATGATTCCCATGCGTGAAATGGTTTCACTTTGACGTTAGTAATGTTTCCGCGTGCAAAGGTACAACATTTCTTCGTATTACGAACATCAAAGGAGAATTTTTATTTTTTTAGGAGTTACAGGAGTTACAGGAGTTACAGGAGTTGCAGGAGTTGCAGGAGTTACAGGAGTTGCAGACGTATGTTCTTTGCTGGGCAAAGCGGCAGAGCCGAGCGCCAAAGTGTTCAAACGTCATTTCTAAGAAGGGTAATTAAAGCCACTATATCGGCTATTTAGGATTGCAATAAACCATTTATTGCAAAGTAATAAACCGTTTATTGGTAAGTAATAAACCGTTTATTGGTCGGTAATAAACCGTTTATTACTGAGTAAAAAACCGTTTATTACTTTTCAAGATGGGCGGTTCCAGACTGCTAAAGTGCTTGTTTTCAGTTCGTCATCTGCCGCTTTCTTGCCCGTGTTTAACATTCTTTAGTGTCAATGGCTTTTGAATCACGCAAATAATGCTTATCTTTGTCGTGTCAAAACGAGCGGCTGATGCACGCCCGTTAATAAGAAAACCGATAACACCATATTTAAAACTGAAACTACAATGAACAGACTGATTCAGATTCTTTTCGCCACGCTGCTGTTGGCCCTGCTGCCGACGGCCGAAGCATCAGCACAGATACGTCGTGCGCAGCCGCACAAGAAACCGCCAACGAGTAGCACCACCACCACACCGGCGAAGCCAACAAAGCCCAAACCGCCGAAGAAGAAACCGGCGAAACCAGCAACGACGACCACCACGCCGGCGCGTAGCCGTGATGCCATTCTTTCGGAACTGCTGTCGAACATGGTCTATGTGGAGGGTGGCACGTTCACGATGGGGGCTACGCGTGAGCAGGGTTCGGATGCAACCAACGATGAGAAACCTGCTCATCAGGTAACGCTTTCGTCGTTCCACATCTGTAAGTATGAGGTGACGCAGGAACTTTGGCAGGCCGTGATGGGCAGCAACCCGTCAGGGTTCAAGGGTGCTCACCGTCCTGTTGAGAATGTGTCTTGGGAAGACTGTCAGGACTTCATCCGCCGTCTGAATGACTTGACAGGCAAGAATTACCGTCTGCCTACAGAGGCGGAGTGGGAATATGCTGCCCGCGGCGGCAACCGCTCTTACTGCTACAAATATGCTGGCGGCAGTAGTATTGACGATGTGGCATGGTACATGAACAATAGTAATTATGTTACTCACGACGTGGGTTTGAAGAGGCCGAATGAACTCGGCCTTTACGACATGGCCGGTAACGTATGGGAATGGTGTCTGGATTGGTATGACTTTTACAGTTCTGACATTCAGACGAATCCTCGCAGTTCCTCTTTGGGCACTTTTCGCATGTACCGTGGGGGCGGTTGGAGCTACGATGCCATGTATTGCCGTGTGTCATGTCGTAGCCGCAACTTGCCGACGCGTCGTTACACCAGCCTCGGTCTTCGGCTCGCCCTTTGAGTTCAGTAGGGTTCAGCCGCATTTGCCTTAGTTCAGCCGCATTTGTAATGCGGCTGCATTTGGTCGGTGCATTTTTAATGCACAAAGAACGAGCAGAGAATAAGGTGCGGGGTGTGAGGATATGCGGTGCATGACGGTGCATTGCAAATGCACCGACCAGCAGCATCGGCATTATAAATGCCGATGAACGGGACGTGGTGAACGGGGCAAATGCCGATGAACAGGAAATGCAGATGAACAGAACGGGGCAAATGCCGATGAACAGGAAATGCAGATGAACAGAACGGGGCAAATGCCGATGAACGGGGGAGGAACAAAATGGGGTCAGTCGATAATCAGTGGGGGTAAGCATAAATCATAGAGAGCCTGTATAGGAAGAATTTCTCATCCCTGATACCCCTGAGTTCAGCCCTGAAAGCCTTGACCTTGGCATTGAAAGACTCTGCC
>JAFUSC010000082.1 GCA_017467705.1 Prevotella sp.
CCATGGTACAGAAGCTAAGCCCACCTTGATTGAAGGAGCCATCTATATAGGTAGTAACAGCGCCACGCTCACAGAACTGACTGAGATTGCTAATCGTAAAGTGGAGCTGAAGATTGGCTCCTACGTGATTGCCGACAATGTATTCCTCGGCAACAACGGCGTAAACATGGTTGACGCTTCTGACGACGGTGTGCTGGTGAAGTATGCCGGCAGTGTGACGATGGCTGACGATACAACCGAAAAGGACTTCAGCTCACTCGATCTGACCGACGAGAATATCTTTAACAAATACATGGAGGGCTGTGCCATGAGAATTATCCCCTCCATCGAGTTTGAAAGCACAACCAATTCTACAGAGAACTACATTCCGCACTCCACCAAGTTCGGTTCTTTCTACTGTGGCGGAAACGTAGGTAGCATGTTACTCAATGGAAAAACCACCATTATATTTAATCACGATGTCATCATCTATGAAAAGCTGGTGGGAGGTTGTAACAATGCCAACGTACCAGAACAGACGGCCACGGTAAATGGTATAGCAAACACGAAAGTCAATGCCCGTTACGAAGGCGGTTTCCTTACTCCTGGTTCATCAGGTCCTACCGTGGGTGACAATACGGCAATCGAAGATAAACTGGAACTGAACCTCTCCGGTCTGCGCATTGAGCCCATGCGCTGGATAGGCACAAAAGACGCCCAAGGCAACTACACTTCTTATACACTCGACACCAATGGCAACCGCCAATTGGAGTGGAACACCATCGACGGCACTGGCGCTGACGTGACACCGCCTACAGAGATTCCATCAGCCAACAGTGAAGGAAAACACATCGCCGACGAGGATCTGACCCGCCGACTAAAGGGCGGCAACATCTACGGTGGTTGCTACAGTTCTGGCCACATTGACGGCAATGTCGTCATCAACATCAACGGAACCATCCTTAACCGCTGGAATATCTTTGACGAGGTAACAAGCGGCAGCGACATTCTTTATACGAACATTGAGAAAAAAGACTTCGACATCAAAGAACGTCACTCCGGCGTACTGCTTGACGCACAAGGCATGGACCCCTTAGGTCGCGCTCTCAATGTCTTTGGCGGTGGCTATGGTGAAGAAACAGAAATATGGGGCAGCACCACCATCAATCTGACCCAAGGCTACACATTCCAAATCTTCGGCGGCAGCGAGAATGGAGCCATAGGAAAAGGAACATGGAATAATACTGACGAAAAATACAAATATTCTGACACCTATGACCCACGATTCAGCTGCACCATCAACGTACACGGTACCGTAGCCGGTGCTCCACGCTCAACAGAAGAGACCATGGAGAACAGCACCATGGCGGCGGCTGAGTTCATCTATGGTGGCGGTTTTGAAGGCCCTGTCCTCGGCGACACCCGCATCTACTTAGGCAATGGTCGTGTGTTCAACACCTTCGCAGGCTCGGTGGCTGCCGACATCTGGGGGCACACCGAGACTTACATCGGTCAGAACAGTGCAGGCGAGACAGGCTTCCCTTGGGTGCGTGACAACACCTACGGCGCCAATGACCTCGGCGGAAGAATCAGAGGTGAAGTCGACTTCACTACTGGGCACCTGAGCGAGGACCTGCCGATTGAGCCTTACAATACTGGTGTGACGACAGCCTCTGCCTATACCGAATATGTGCAGGGACGTGTGGGTGCTATTTTCGGCGGTTGCTACGGTGACTATAACTACGAATCCGAATACAGCGACTACGCTACTCGTCAGCCTAACATGGTCAATGCCTTCGTCAACTTCAAGCCCAACACGAACGCAAACAATTCGGTCAGCAAGATTTTCGGTGCCGGACAGGGAGCTGCAAGCTATAACCTGACTGACAAGAACGAGATGCAAGATCGCAGCTACGTGCTGATTGACATTGCCGACACCGGTGAGCTATTTGCCGACATGGAGGTGTTTGGAGCTGGCATGAACTGCGGTGTAGGCATGGGCGTAGAGAAAGCTACAGCCGACGCTAACGCAGATGGCATGACGGCAGCTGCTATCATCGACCTGGCCCGCGGTCAGATTGGTGCCGCATACGGCGGCAGTCTGAACGAGGGCGTCACCCGCCGCACGATAGTAAACGTACCAGAAAGCTCCACCATCAAGATAGGCAGCATCTTCGCCGGAGCGTATGGCAGTGACATCTATCTGCCTTGCGATGTCTATGAGGGCACCGTCAATTATCACAGCAACAGCGAAAATGCCTACTTGATATATAATCCGAGTAACCCGCTGACGAAGGGTGCCATCTACGGTGGTAACAACCTGAAGCGTCGCACCCTCTATGGCAAGATCAACATTGATGTTCCTGTCAGGCAGAAGCATCCCACGTACGGCATGACAACGGCTACCGTCTATGGTGCCGGATGTGGTTCTAACACTTGGAGTGAATATACCCAAGTAAATCTGGAGTCAGGTGCCAAGGTGTGGGAGGTCTATGGCGGCGGAGAGGCAGGCGGCGTGATGAGTGCCGAGAGCGTAGAGAAATATGTCAAAGACTTTATGCCTGAGAAGGATGAACAAGGAGAGGATATGACTCTGGCCAAATGGAAGTCAGCCTGGACACTTGGAGGCAGCGGCTACGACCCGGCATCGTTTGATTTAACCACCAATCCTGCGACATTCGACTATGCCAACAACGAAGCCACAAACTTGAGCAATGCACTCGTCAGAACAGCAGAGATGGACGACCGCACCACTAAGACCTATAAATACAACACCAACGTCATCATCAAAGAAGGAGCCTACGTGGGCAACTATGCCTACGGTGGCGGACTCGGCAAGGCTGAAGACCAGTTTATAGCCAGTGGTGACGTGTATGGAACAACTTATATTGCACTGCTCGGCGGAGAAGTATACAAGGATCTCTATGCAGCCGGCACAAGAGGTACCGTCTATAACCTCTTTGGTGCTGACTTCATCGCTTCAGCTAATGCCTACATCAAGGGCGGCACCTGCCGTAACGTCTACGGCGGCGGATGGGCTGGTGCAGTAGGCAGACATTCTGGAACAATAGATGCCGCTACCACAGAGGACATTCCCGGCGAGACTCACGTCATCATCGGCGACCTTAATGGCACCAGCTTCACGAACGGTATTCCAGCCATTCAACGTAACGCCTACGGCGGCGGTGAGGGTGGTCCTGTCTATGGCACAGCAAATATCACGCTGAACAACGGTTACATCGGTTACGTGCATCTGAAGGCTAACCAGACTCAAGACGCACAGGGAAATGTCGTGTCTACAACCTCAACAGACGAGCACTACGAAGAAAAGATTAACGACGAGACCAACTTCAAAGATGGAGTGTGGATTGGCAAAGAGAGCCTTTACGACAGTGGCTGCATTTTCGGTGGCGGCTATGTTGACAACAGCAATGTCGACTTCACCAATGTCAAGATGTACGGTGGGCATGTGCGCAACGCACTCTTTGGCGGCGGCGAGATTGCTGCCATCGGGCGCGGAAAAATCGAACTCTCAGGCGAATTGGGCTCTGTACGTACGTTGGAGGGCATCTACAAGGCTGGCAAGACGAACGTGGAGCTCTGGGAAGGTCACGTTTATCGCAACGTCTTCGGCGGTGGCCGAGGCTATAACAACCTCGGTGAGGGCGGTACGCTCTATTCTGACGGATACGTCTTCGGACAGACCCGAGTGAACATTTATGGCGGCGAAGTAGGAACGGAGGCTGGCGTGGAAATCAATGAAGATGGTAAAGGCGGCTATGGTAACGTCTTCGGCGGCGGTGACATCGGTTATGTCTATAGTGCCTATACTAATGATTCCGGCCAATTGTGCTTCGGAAAGAAATCAGGTACTCGCTATGACTATAATGACGAAACAGGAGAAGGTGATGAGGGCTATTATTATGAATATGAAGAGGGCAGTTTCAGGACAGTAGGAGGCGAGAAAATTCTCACCGAGGACTGCATGGTGCTCATTGAACCGCAATGCCGGGCATTGGCGGATGTGAAGGTCAATAGCGTCCTTTATAAAAAGGGAGACTACATTCCTGCCGATGCCCTCAACACACTGAAGAACAAGAACGCAAGCACAGAATGGAGTAGCATCGATCCTACAGGCATCATTATCCACAATGCCGTGTTTGCCGGTGGCAACACATCTTCGGGTTCAGCATCGGTCTATGCCAATGCTACCACCGTCTTCGGCAATGCCACAGCGGCTATTCAAGATATTTACCACCGCGACCTCATCACCTTGGGCACAGGACATAACGGCGGACTCTATGGCGACGGTAACCTGACTTTCGTTGACGGTTTCCGCGGACTGAACATCACCAACTATGGTACGGACTACTACAGCATTAAAGAAGAAATCACGCTTGAACAATATGAGAACCTGCCTAAGCGTGAGGCGGCTTACTACGAACTGAAGTACAAATGTATTCAGGAGTGTACCGATGACGATGGTACCACCTATCACCCGAAAGATGAAAGTGATCCTAACTCGAAAGCCTCTACGCTGACAGCCGACGACATCCTGTCACTGTTCAAGAATGAGAAATACAAAGACGACAACGGAGATAACATCATTGTGCTGGACGGCAGTGGAAAGAAAGTGCCCAACCCTGACTACTGGACGGAGAATGGCGTGCTGCCCGTCTATGCCGGTCGTCCGATGAACACCATCCAGCGTGCCGACTTCTGTGGCGTGTTCGGTAGCCGCATGGTGATGCAGGGTGCACAGGACCGCGTACCTGAGATTGTCGACTACACTAACTACACCATCAACCGTGTGCGCGAAGTGTCGCTCAACAAGGTCATCTCTACAGCTGGTGATTCACCAGAAAACAAGAAAGACTATCTGCATGGCAACTACTTCGGCATTTATAATACCGTCAACTTCCTCGGTGCACTGACCAGTGATGTTAACTTTGGTGACGACGGCACGACAGGTGAGCATCCCGACGTAGGCACAGGCGACCCACGTACGACGGATAATACTGACGATACTACTTATGGCCCGCAATACGAAGGACAAACTTTCTTTGGTTGGAAGCAGGCCCATATCAACGACCGCAAGCGCAACAATGGTAGTAGCCATAACAAGGTGGCCTTGGCTTCGGGCGTCTATCTGGAACTGACCACCGAGCAGAGCACGGGCGATGACCTCTATGATAAAGTCTGGGGATACATCACCGGCGTCATTGAGTTGGACCTCATTAATGTGCAGACGGGTATTGGTGGCGGCTTCGTCTACGCCCGTAACGTACACGGTAAGCGCAACGACACTGGCAGAACCCACATCACCACCACACTGAACCAAAGTGCAGTCAGTAACAAGATGTTCACCTATGAATCCGATGATGATAAAAAGCATGAATGGCAGACCAGCGGCAACTTCGTACACAGCACCCAGACCATCATTGATGACTGCTATAACATCAGCGGGAAATATAAGACCAAATACAAAGAGCCCGACGGCGTTCCTGCTCACTATTGGTATATCAAAGGTCAGGTGTACGTCTACGACCAATACATCTCGGCCTACACAGGTGCGCCCAACGCCTACAGTGAGAAGGTGGACATCCCGTTGACCATTACTGCCGCCTCTCATGGTTCGATGAAACTGCTGAACATCCAGCCCAACCGCTATGCCTTCTGGAAGTCTGACGGTGTGGAGCTGGAAGAAGGACAGAAACTCGTTATCAACGACATCACCTACTACAAGAACGACCCCATCGACTACTGGACGTGGTCATTACTCAATGCAGCAGAGAAGAATCTGTTTGCAGAAGACACCTACGTTACCATAGCCGCCTGCAAACTCAACAAAGAAGATGAAAGCGTCATTAAGGCCGAGAGTGTGTACTTGAAAGAAAGTACAGACACAAGAATCGAAACTTATACTACCTTAAGAGGAAAAGCCCCCAAGAAGGATCTGACTCCTGATGATGGAATAGAGAATGAAGTGCCCTCTGTCTGGCACGTGGAGAAACAGGAGTACGTGCCTTTTGACCATGTGTTCCGCTCATCAAATAATCTCAGTCACGACACTGGCTACATCCTGACCTACCGTGTGAACAACCCCACCAACTGGAACACGTGGTACACGGAGAAGAATGATATAGACAATAACAGGGAAAAGCCTCGGGAGAAAGACCAGACGGGTGGCACTGATTATGAAGACGGTCCTACTTACCGGCTCAAGATATCCTCTGGCGGTAAAGTACTCGGCCAACGTGAATACTCCATGGGCAACATCATAGCCAAAGCTATATATGATACCTATACAGAAAACGTTTCAGGCAAAGAAGGTCTGACCGGTCAGGCGGAGTTTGGACCAGCATCCATCGTGACCAGTGAAGTGACTATTGGTAACGACACATGGTATCCGGGCACTACCGTGTCGGCCTCAGTAGCCGAAACGCTGACAGGCCACGTAGAAAATGCATACATCTGTACGCACACCATCCAACTGAGCCCTACAGAGTATATCTACATGGGAAGCAAGATGGGCATGACGGAAAGGACTAAATACAAGAATGATTACCCAGAATTGGCAAGTGAAATTGATGAGGATGTCGTCCCCGCCTACTATTGTACAAAAGCAGGACTCTACGGAGGCAATTACTACGAGGCTGGCAAGAACTACCGCGGTTTGGAAGCATGGAGTTCCATGTTGGAAACTGACCGCAATATGTTTACGTTCAACTATGATGCTCTCGACCTGCTCATTGACCCCGCCTATAGTCTTGCTCAGGGGTTCAAGTTCCAGTATGACTCATATGATGCCACACTGGCTGGAGCTGAAGCCAACGCTGCCCACTATTCGCTGGAACAACCTGTTGACTATACAGCATCCTATACTCCGGAAACATCTATTACAGAGTTGTCTGTCAGTCCCAGCATCTCCGTCAAGCGCGACGGGGTTACAACAACCGTAAGTTCTGTGAAGAAAGACGATGAGCTGAGCCGTGATGTCTTTGAGTCGCTGCACAATGAGCAACGACACTATGCAGCCATCAACGTCAATTCGGCAGGAACTTACTACGTGGTCAAGGCGCCCTTCCAAATTGGCAACACTCCGTATGCCGTAGGTACTACCATCAGTTCTGCCAGCTACAGCGCACTGAGCTCTGAAGACCAAGGCAATATTGCCAAGCTTAACTTCACTGAAGATCAGGAAAACACCAGCTTCTATTTCTGCCGCGAGCAATACACGATTGCAACAAGTTCGTTAGGCGTAGCAGTGACCGGACTGAGTAACGTCTATGAGTCTGGTGGTGTTTCCGGCTCATATATTAAAGGATCAGATGTCCCCGTTGGCGCTGTCATCAATAAGTCCGACTATGACCAGCTTGTGGAGAAGAACCAACAGAAAGACTTCGTCATCCATGGCATTGCACCTACGGAAACCTCAACGCTCTTCGTAAGCCGCAACTCCGACATCTTCGACCTCTCGAAAGACAAAATCATCACTGTGGTCTATCAATATGACTACGACGAGAACGACGCATCAGGTAACGTCACACCTGTCAGTGAGCGCCACGTGTTAAACATCCACATCAAGTTCAAGAGTGGTGTGCCCAGCGTTGAGGACATCAAGACGCCACAGATAGTCCTGCCCGGTTCCCGCTTAGGTATGCGTGAGCCGAACGTCACCCCCGGTGCCTACGAGGTAACGGGAGGCGGTTGGGAACTGTTCGAGAAGAAGAGCGACGTAGAAAGCCACACCAACGGCATAGAGTATTCACCCTTGTCAGACAAGCTTTTCTACTATCAAAACGACTATTATCTGGCTTACTACGCCCTGACTTATCTTGGTAAGACCTATTCTAACGATGTCCAGATTTCTGTGGCCAACTATCACGACTTGGCTGACGTCATGAGTGACAAGGAGCACCACTACTACATTGACCATAAGGATGTTGACCGTAAGCCGAAGATTTACATCAACGACTACAGCAGTAATGCGACACCGCAGAACGGGCTGGACATGTTCAAGGACCTCATCGACCTAAGCCATAAGACACCAAAAACAGACAGCGAGACAGGAGAGGTCATCCCATTTAGTAGCGGCAATTTGGAAGGCCACATGCCTCTTGACCTGACACATACGGACAAGCCGATGAAGGGTGGAGAGTATCTGGAGTTCTTTATGCACTGTGACTTGGATCACAGCGGTAGCGTATGGACGCCAATTGCCAATGGTGATGCTGAGTGTTTCGAAGGTGTACTGCACGGTGATGGCTATACCATCAGTGGACTTGACCACTCACTCTTCAACCACCTCTGTGGCAGTGTGTATAACCTCGGCGTTACAGGCACATTTACAGGTGGTGGTATTGCCGAGACGGGTGAAGGCTACGTGGAGAACTGCTGGATTAGCACCAGCAACACAGGAACAAAGACAGCACAGCCCGTCATAGGTGCTCCATTACGTTCTGATGAAGACGATTACCCCATCCAGATGGTAAACTGCTACTATCAGGAAGAAGGAAATGCAACGAACAAGTACACAAACCATACGTCCGGTGAGAAGCATGGTGTGCCAACCCGCAAAGATGCTCAAGCGTTCTATAACGGAGAAGTGGCCTATGATCTCAACGGTTTCTACCTCTTCAAACGTTATAACGATAATCGGTCAGGTGGCACTACAACTTATAAATATTGGCTGCCAGACAATGACACGCCTCAGGAAGGAAAGTATGATGCCAATGATACCAATGCAAAGTACTGCTCATCAGGTGTCAGAAATGTCTATCTATATGGCGGTTATGTGGAAGACCGCTTTGCTGACGGCGATTTCATCTATGCAGGCGGAACAATTCCCGAGAGCAACGATGCTCGCTTGCATGTGATAGAGGAGAATGCCACAATTGTCAGCCGAAACTACTACCCCATCTGGCCTGACGATTATCTGTTCTTCGGGCAGATGCTCACCTACGGCTATGTAGAAAACCGTCCACACCAATCACTGCCGACGCATATCAACAAGAGCGGCGGACGTCTGGAGACAACGACAACCAACATCAACCGTGTCTATCGTGCACCGGCCTACTTCCGTAGCAGCAACATGGGTATGGCACACTATAATCCCTATGCCATCTTCGCAGCCCAGTCAGCAGATGGGACACGTACGGTTTATCCCAACATGACAGCCATTGACTTCAAGGGATATAATGACGGCTCATGGGCACTTGGCAGTGAATCCAGCAGTTCCCTCTTCTACCCGCCCCTCCTTGATAATGATGGACTGACATTCTTCCGTAATGTTGATCTGACCCGCAACCTATTGGTATATCTTGACCCTGCTGCAGAGAGCACCGCTAATGCTGTTAATGTAGCTCTCAGAGAGCCTGCGTACAGCGAAAGCAACGAAGGCTATCGCAGAGTTGATATCAAAGATGGTAGCCAAGTATATGGACATCCGATTGAATGGGAGGCACTTTCATCTGGGTTTATAGCTCAGAACGACCAGTTGCTAATAGATAAACAGGACTTCAATGCGCCGATAGAATACAGCTTTGCATCAGGCAAACGCATGTATCATCAACGCACGCCAGACCTCTACGTTGATCTGGATAAGGGTTGGGAGAGCATCAGCCTGCCGTTCACTGCCGAACTTGTCACTACGCAGGATAAGGGCGAAATCACACACTTCTACAGCGGCAGTCATACTGTCAATGATGCAGAAGGTGAAGCAAAGATTGGACATGAATATTGGCTCCGTGAATATGTTGACATGGACAAGATTACTCCTGCACGCGCAGAGGAGATCAAGGCACTGAGCGGTAAAGAGTATGCAGAGGCCATCTTCAACTATCCTGATAATGACCCAGACCCTGATAGCCAAAAGAATGTCACCAACACCTTCCTCTGGGATTACTACTACCAAGGCAGCCACAGCCACAAGGACGCCAACGCCGACACGTATCAGACATATTATAATAGTACGCGCGCGTATGAGGGCTATCCGCTTCTGACCAATGGCAAGCCTTACCTTATCGGTTTCCCGGGTGTGACGTATTATGAGTTCGACCTCAGCGGCAACTTCGAGGCAAAGACAACTGCAGCGACTGCCCCAGTCAAGCTTAGCCAGCAAGTCATCACCTTCGCCAGTTCTCCTGCTCTCACCATCGGCATCAGCGATGACGAGACAACCGGCGTCACCTTCAACGGCTACACCTTCCGTCCCAGCTACCTCAACGAAGAGTTAGCAGCCGGCATCAATGCCTATACGATGAAGACCGACGGCAGCGAGTATGTCAAAGTGCCTGCAACGGGAGATGCTGTCAGTGTAGAGGCTTTCCGTCCCTACTTCGTCAAAGCCACCAGCGGCGCACGCGACGCAGACTATATCGTCTTCAACAATGCCATCTCGTCGTTCGGTAATGCCGAGGCAGACCCGTCGAAGGAGGACGTACCTGATGGCAGCATCACCTTCCTCGCCCAGCGTGGCAAGGTGGTCACACACTCGTCGCTGCGCACAGATGCTGATGTCAACATCTTCACCACCAGTGGTCTGCTTGTCACCAGCTTCACCATCAAGCCCGACGAGACCATAGAGACGCCCATCAACCTCACCGGCATCTACATTGCCCGTGCCGCTGGTGGCCGCTACACGCAGAAACTCTCTGTAAAATAAAAAACATCCAAACAAAATATGACGAACAACATCAAGGACAACAAAGGCGAAATAGTTCTCTACCAGCCAGACGAGACCGTGCGTCTCGAGGTCCGACTGGAGAATGAAACAGTGTGGCTGACACAGGCGCAGATATCCACTCTCTTTCAACGTGAGCGCTCTGTCATATCAAGACACATCAACAATGCTTTTAAAGAAGGTGAATGTGACCAAGAAAGCAATGTGCATTTTTTGCACATTCCAAACAAAGACTTAGGCCGCAAACTGTTTGCCATCGACAAGATGAGCATTGACAAAGACATCATACTGAACCAATTATAACCATCCACGAATTAAACCAATTGCACAAATATGACGCAAGACATAGGCAATATGATAATGACACGAAATAACATAGGAAACAAATTTGTCACACGAGGAGACCAACTGCGTACATTAATCCTGTTCCTGATGATTACATTAGGAACCGGCACGGTGTGGGGACAAACTACATACCAGTACTACTGCCTTCACGTTAACAACAAAGGCTACATGAGGCAATGTAAGGGAGTCGTGAACAATGACGGTACCTTCCGATATGAGAATGCATATGATGGTAATGGCTACTCAATATGGGTGTACTCTTCCGAAGGATATCTGCAAAATGAGATGTACTATTTGAACGTGCTTAATGGCCAGACGCTTGTCCTTTCAACTACTCCCGAAACAAAATGGGATTTGGTGGATGATGGGAGCAAGAAACGCTTTCAGATGCAGGGTAGCACCAAAGTACTCGGCTTAAATAGTAGCAAGGCTGTCGTGTTGGCAGAAGCCCCTACAGATAAATATGCTGCCTGTACGCTAAAAATTACCGAAGAAGGTGGCAAGTGGGATGGACCGAAGGACAAGGACTTCACCGTGCAGTCGCCACAAGTGGTGACATGGCTGCGCACATATTATATCCGTAACATCACTGTGACAATTGACAAAAACGATGCTGGAGCAGAGAATTCCAAGGTTGTAGACAAGAAGGACTCCCGCTGCTACTGCATGCGGACATACGATCCCACGCAGGCTGCACCAACTGGCAAGGGCACCAACTGGGACATTAACACCACCACTGGAGTCATCTATAACATGGTCAGCTCCAATCAGGCTGTAACAGCTACCTATAGTGTCGCCCCGCTCAACCCCATTGTCCGTGCTACCCACCCTGCTACGGAGCAGAGTTGCAAAATTACCGTCACCTCTAAAGCATTTTCTCCAACAACCAAGAAATATCTCCTGTTTAATACACAGGACGACAATTACCGATTCCCCTACGCTAACACATCGCTCAGCGAAGGTGACCTGCTGCCCGTGAACGGAAAGGCAAGTGACCTAACTGAGGCCATCAACGAAGACCTCAGTTGGGACATCGAAGTAGATACCGAAGGATATTATTCGTTTAAGAACGTCGCCACTAACCGTTACCTCTATTATGATGCCGCCGACTACAGCGTGAGCAATCATGGTGCTGTCAAAATTGGATCTACTGCCCCAGGCAGTGACACCCGCTATAAGTTCCGACTCTTCAGCGGAGGCGTGAACATAACTCCCTTCGGTGGCAGTTACTACATTATCCCCTACAACAAGCAGTTTGCTGTCTATAAGAGCGATGCCACCATTGAAGAGATGTTCTTTGCCCTCTACATGAACACTTCTAACCTCACCAAGATAGCCAGCCTCACCAAGGCCAGCGACCCTGCCAAGTGGAAACTCTACACCTACGAATGGCAGGATAGGTTGTGGACTAATTATACCATCAACGGTGATAAGGACATTTATACAGCAGATAACTATAATTATACCGCCACAACTTGGTTCTCTCGCAACATCAAAGACTCACCCACCAACACCGAATACTGCCTGCTGAATGGAAGCAAAACCAAGACGGGCATCTCCTATGCCTGGCAATTTACGGGGCTGGACGACTATGTCAACATGCCCGACGACGTGGAAGTTGACGGCACAAGCACACTGACAGCGACCTTCACCCTACCACCAGGCACTCGCACAGGAACCCTCAAGGTGACAGCCAGCATCACCTCGCCAGCCAAGCTCAGCAACGACACCAGCATCCCCATCACTCTCTACAACCTCAATCCGACGTTTACGGAGATCAACTCTCTGTCTGAGATTACTGATGCAAACGGGCTTTACAAACTGACAGGCAACAACACCTACAGTGCCTCCAACAAACCTAATGTTGAGACCTTTTGTGGTACCTTTGACGGCGGAAACTATACCATTACAGGGCTCACCTCACCACTCTTCAAGACCATTGATGGAGGAACGGTGCGTAATCTGAATTTAGATAATATTACCATCAGCAGTGGAGGAACAACTGTTAGTGTTAATGGAGAAAGCAAAAATGTAACTGGTGCTATTGCGAACGTAGCAACTGGTTCCACCCGCATCTACAACTGTGGTGTATTGGCAACCAATAGCACGGTGACCACTGATGAGAACGGATACACCCATATTGCCACTAACAGCAGTGCGGTCAGTGGTGTAGACTACGTGGGTGGGCTTGTCGGTCTGCTCGACGGTGAGGCTCGCGTCATCAATTGTTTCAGTTATGCTGATATTACTGGCGGAGATGAGGTTGGCGGTATTGTGGGTCACAATAATGTTGCCACCACTTCTGCCAACCTTAAGACCATGGTGATGAACTGCATGTTCTATGGCGACATTACAGGCGGTACATCAAAAGCTCCTATCTACAATGGAAAAATCATTACAAACATAGGTGATAAAAACGGTTTAGGTAACTACAATTATTTCCGTGCAGAAGCATCATACGTGCAGAATCGAAACATTAATGTCTATAACTGTGCCCTGATGGCTGAAACACGCTTTCTGCAACGTTTTGAGTTTTTCCGCCACATACTTAATGGACACCGCGAACTGGCCGCATGGTGGGCTACGGGCGATGCTGCTAACAAGGACAAGATGATGAAGTGGGTAATAGAACCATCACAAATTGGAACCAATACCCCCTACCCCATTTTAAAGGAACCTGGTTATTACCCCTCTGTTGTTAATATAGATGCAGAACACGCCACAGTTCAGTCTGAGCGTAACAAGGGCGGTCTGCTAGGTACGTTGACTGTGAACATACGGATGGGCAGTGGCAATACTCTTTTCACGCCAGCCCTGCCCAATGGTGCAGAAATCACCACATCACAGGTAACGCTGAACATCACCGACAAAGACCCAGACCATTTTAATTTCAACTACGGAAAAGTACAATTGCCATTCTACAATGATGTTGGCACGAAAAACTATAATGACAACCGTGTGGTAACAGGTTGGAAGATTGTTAAGATTAATGGCTCAGAGACAGGTACAGGCACTTTTACTGCAACAGGCAGCGATGTCACCTACGATTCTGCTGGCAACATTGCAACAATGCCCTTCAACTTCGCCGACCGCACCTGCACCAATAAGGACATCTACAGTGTCAGTGGTCGTGTATTCAACCAAGGGGCTTACTGGGATGTGCCTGAAGATGTGACGGATATAACTATCGAACCCTATTGGGCCAAAGCGGCATATGTGGCAGACGGCTATGCTGATGTGGTGTATAACACGGGCATGGGTACAGCCTACAATGTTCCCACAGTCGGTGGAGGTGAATTATATACAAATGGCGATAGCCGCAATATCAACGGTCAGGAGCAAATTGTTTATACCTCCATATCAAATGCTCTTGGGACAACAGCCCTAAATCCCAATACTTCCAATAAAACATATGACTATGCCATTGTGCTCGTTGGTAACTATCATCAATTAAACAACATTGAGGGCAGTAAACCCTACACCGTAATGTCAGCTGACCTTGACGGCGACAATGAGCCCGACTACTCCTTTATACTTCGTTTTAACGGAAGAACCGCATTTCATCCAGTGAGATATGACTTCTTGAATCTGGTGGGCCTTGGCATGGCCCAGAAATCTACAGGTGGTACAGGTACTTATAATTTTGGCATTATGCAGCCAAAGGACTGGTTTGAGGTAACCAACACCGCCTTGTTCCGTGTCACCCAGTTTGAATACAGTCCCACCAGTCGTAGCAATACAAATAAAAAACCCATCATCTTGCAGGGTGGTGTTATAGAACAGTGGGTCTGTCTGCAAGGTAATCCAGGCGACCGTGTATCTTATTTCCATGTGGGTGGTAATGTGTGGTTTAAAGAGTTTCATCTGGGTATTCATCAGGATAACGGCGAGGCGACGCCCCATCCACCCGTTTCCGTTACAGGAGGTGACTTTGGGTTATTCTACCTGACAGGAGCCTACCGTGCCAATGTCACCATCTACGATGACTGTGCCGAAGCCTATATCAGTGGCGGACGGTTTAGCACCGTTGCCGGTACAGGCATGGAGGGTCTGGGAACGACCATTGGTAGTAAGGGCAACATTACATGGCAGATAGATCATGCCGACATCGACGAATTCTATGGTGGAGGCATCAATGCAGTTCACCCGGCCATCGGCAATATTTATACCATCATCCGCAACAGCCATGTCAGGCAGTTTTGTGGGGGGCCTAAGTTTGGTGATATGACAAAAACCACAACCTATACTGCTACCGTCACCACTAACGCCACCAACTGCACATTCGGCACGTTCTTTGGCGCGGGTTATGGCGGCACTTCCTATAGCCGACTTGCACCTAAGAACTATGACACGATGGGAGCCAATGCGACGTGGGGATTTGGTAACATGGACTGGAATAGCTGGGTAAACGGAACCACTTCCAAGGATAACTACGGCGGCTATAAACAAGACTACAACTCTGATCGTGGTGGTGTTTCCACACAGATAGACTACCAGTTCCTTCCCATGTCAAGCAATGAAACCAACGTGATGCGTATTTTCCTCGACTACGCCTCATTTTCGTTGGCTACAACCCACTATGTTACCAGCAATTTAACTAACTGCACTATCACTGGGAATTTCTATGGTGGCGGCAGCTTGGGTAAAGTAGACGGCCCAGTGGCCTCAACTCTGACCAACTGTACTGTAAATGGTAGTGTGTTCGGTGCAGGTTTCTCTGCTAGTATTCCTACTGTGGAGGTGATGAATACAGGCGGTTTCCCAACACCACCATATTATGACTATAATCTTGGTACTTATCTACCTGCAGTATTCCCTGCAACAGTCACTTATACTTGGCAGCATGCTGAAACTGTTAACTCTACAGCTACCGCCATCGACAAGACCAACCATATTCTCTACACCACAGAGGATTTGAGCCATACTAACCTTGGCTCGGTGGCTGGCAACGCCACGCTGACGCTTAGCGGTACTACTGTTGCTGGCAGCGTCTATGGCGGTGGCGATGAGTCTGCAACCACAGGCAACACTACAGTCACTATTCAAGACAGCTCCCATATTACGGGCGACGTCTTCGGCGGGGGCAACAACGGTAACGTCGGCGGCAGCACCACGGTGAACATAAAAAATTGAAATATGAAACGACTCAAGATAAATAACAAGTATAGGCGATGGGCTACCATGCTGGTTGCTGTACTGATAGCTGGCGGCACAGCGAAAGGCCAGACAACCATCGGCGGCAGTGTCTATGGTGGCGGTAATCTGGCGTTAGTCCGTGGCGACGTAACGGTTAACATACAGGGAGGGATTATAGAACAGGACATCTATGGTGGTGGTGCATTGGCAGACACCAATACCGATTCAGAAAATCTGACGACAAAGACCAACACGACTACCGTCAACCTGCATGGCGGTACGATAAATGGTGATGTCTATGGCGGAGGACTGGGACGTCTTGCCGTCGAAGCAAAGCCTGCAACCGAAGCTGTCGGTACAGAAGGGGAGCCTGGCTATGTACCTGCACAACCCGCTGTTGCTGCTGTGACAGCTGTTGAAGCGCTGGTACACGGCAATGTATTAGTAAACCTGAACAGTACAGAGGTAACCGAAGACGATGATACGAAGTCTTATCCTGACCAGTGCATCATAAACGGTAACATCTTCGGCTGTAACAACCTGAATGGTACTCCAAAGGGGACAGTTACTGTGCATGTCTACAAGACTTGGGGTACAGAATTGACGGCAGAAGCAGACATCAACGACCCTGACGACGACAAGCATAAATATCACTTGCAAGCTGTTTATGGCGGTGGCAACCTTGCTGCATATAAGCCTACCGGACCGTTAGGCAATGGTACAGAAGCAGATGATAAGAACACGACGACGTTTGCCCATGTCATTATTGACGGTTGTAATTTGACAAGTATTCAAACAGTCTATGGCGGCGGCAATGCTGCTTCTACCCCAGCTACACAAGTAGATGTCAGGGGGACATACGAAATAGAAGAAGTGTTCGGCGGCGGGAACGGTAAGGACCGGGTTTCCCGCGACGGAGGCACAACCTATATTGATAACCCCGGTGCTAACGTGGGCTTCTACGAATATAAAGATGATGTAACTGGAGATACGGACACTAAAGAAAACAGAGCATCAAACTACGGATATGGCTCTGGCGAAGCTAATGTAAACATCTATGGTGGTCTGGTGCACCGCGTTTTCGGCGGTTCCAACACGAAGGGTAACGTACGCATTGTGGCTGTGACCATGCTGGATAACGACAACAACGATTGTGGATTCCGTGTTGATGAAGCATACGGTGGCGGCAAGAGTGCACCGATGGATGGTGCTTCCCAGCTGATTATGGCCTGCATACCTGGTCTGAAAGCCGCTTACGGTGGCGCTGAAGAAGCTGACATCAACGACGATGTAACCTTGACCATTACGAACGGTAATTTTGACCGTGTGTTTGGTGGGAACAATGTTAGCGGAACCATCAAAGGCAGAATCACGGTGAACGTTGAAGAAACCGGATGTCGTCCCATCATCATCGGCCAGCTCTATGGCGGTGGTAACCAAGCTCCGTATGAAGGTCCGGGTGGTGTAGGCCCGACTGTCAATGTATGTTCGTTCACCAGCATCGGTGAAATCTACGGCGGTGGTTATGGTAAGACTGCCGTCGTGACGGGCAACACCACCGTCAGGATTAATGTAACCGAAGGTAAGTTCAGCACACCTGACGAAGCAACAAGCACCTTTATTAATGCAAACATCGGCACTCGGGACATTACGTTCACCGAATATGATCGCACAGATGACGGTGGCTTCGTCTTTGAGGACGGTAACAGAGTATCTCATACTGGAACTGCCACGGTGTTACTCCCCTCTCACGATGCAGGAAGCATTGGAGCCATTAACAATGTCTATGGCGGAGGTAATGCAGCAAAGGTTGACGGCAGCACAAATGTCTACATCGGTGATCTGGATTACGTAGAAATAGCGTCCGTTGTGGTGGGCACAACTGATGTAAGCACCTACTACACACGCAGTGGTGCAGGTACGACAGCGGACCCATACGTCTATACCGCAGCTACAGGTACCGCCGTGGCCAACACTGTCTACTATAAGAAAGTCACTGGTGTTGACATTCGGGGCAATGTCTATGGCGGTGGCAACAATGCCGAAGTGACGGGTGACACGAACGTGGTCATAGGCAAGAAAATTGAAAATTGAAAATTGAGGATTGAAGATTGAGAATTGGTTATGAGCGACGTGATGACACCACAACAGGCACCACAGCAAGGAGAGATTATTCTCTACCAGCCAGATGAGACCGTACGCCTTGAAGTCAGGCTGGGAAACGAAACTGTTTGGCTGAATCGTCTACAGTTGGCCGAATTATTCGGTCGTGATGTAAAGACAATAGGCAAACATGTCAATAATGCGTTGAGAGAGGAATTAAAAGATTTCCCAGTTATCGCAAAATTTGCGACAACTGCATCAGATGGCAAGACATATCAGGTAGAATATTACAATCTTGATATGATTTTGTCTGTAGGCTACAGAGTGAAATCATCTAAGGGCATCATATTTAGGGCATGGGCCAACAGAGTACTTAAGAGTTATCTGCTCCAAGGCTACTCCATCAATGAACGAATGGAGAGAATTGAGCGGCGTATATCTGCAACAGAAGAAAAAATCGATTTCTTTGTTCGTACATCGTTACCTCCTGTTGAGGGTATCTTCTTCGACGGACAGATATTCGATGCTTATCGCTTTGCGAATGACTTGATCCGTCGGGCGCAGCACAGCATTGTGCTGATAGACAACTATGTTGATGACACTGTGCTCACTATGCTTGACAAACGGGCCGACAATGTGACAGCAACAATCTACACGCAGCACACTGGTCAGCAATTCCAATTAGACATTGAGCGGCACAATGCACAATATACTCCTATCATTGTGGAGCACTTTAACCGTGCACATGACCGATTTCTGCTCATTGACGATGAGGTCTATCACATCGGCGCTTCACTTAAAGACCTCGGAAGAAAATGGTTTGCCTTTACCCTGATGCACGACATCACTGCAGAGGAACTCATACAAAGGATTACTGAAAACAAAGATTTAACCAACACTTGAAACAATGGTTATTTCACGAGTAAACGATGGTTCTTTCACGAGTAAACGATGCTTGTTTTAAGTGAAAAGAAGCATCGTTTACTACTGTAAAGTGATATCTCTTTCACCCGTAACAAGCATCGTTTACACCCGTAGGGTGCCTTTTCCTGATTTCAGGGATTATCGGGACCGTGTTCTTTGACTCTCGCCAAGCGCTCTGCAAAGCACAGAGCCGGGCGGACGTTCATGCTATTGGCGGACGAACTGGGCGCCGGGGAGCAGGGTATAGCCTGGTTTGGGGGCTTGATACTGCCCGCCGAGGCGTTGTTCGGCCTTCACTTCGAAGGGAAGCTTGCCCTGTGCGAGGGGTTTGATGATGACGCGCGTCTTCACGCGGGCATAGTTTTCCTTCAGGTGGATGATGTCTGCATCGCGCAGGCGGATGCATCCCTCGCTGTCACGGCCCGGAATACTCGACTCATTGTTCGTGCTTCCGTGTATGCCGATGCCTGAATGTCCGGGTGTTACGAGCCGCAAGAACCAGTTACCATACGCCTTCACGTTGCCGCGGCCGTCGCCGAAGTCGTGACGCCAAGTCGAAGCATCCTGTATCTGACTGATGGTAAAGGGCTTCTTCAGCGTCGATTCCGGCGTCTTCATGTCGCCCCGACGCTGCTTGTTGCCGTAATTGCGGGCATAGCAGACGGGGTAATGGGCCACGAGGAGCGTGTCCTGCCCCACCCGCTCGTAGATATACAGGCGGAACTCCTGCTTGGAAATGACGATGAAGCAGTTTTCGGGCTTCACACCCGTGGTGCGATAGACGGCGCGGCTGTCAGTGGTATTGCTGACGTGGTAGACCTTCTTGCCCACTTTCACGTAGCACATGTTCGCCTCGTCGGGGTCGCCTTCGTCCTCAAACAGGGCGGGTACGGTGACTTCCTCGTCCATATCGTTGACAGGAACGGCTCCCTCGGCTATCAACAGGCCGTTGACGCCGACGGGAGTCTGATAGAAAGCCTCGTCACGGTCAAGTCCGATGCTGACCGTCTGCTCACTTTGCGCGGATGAGGTCAGGCAAAAAGCAGTGGTCATCAAGACAAGAAATGTTCTCAAATTACACATAAAAGCAATAACATGAAAATTCATTTGGTAACATAAGAGAACTTCTTTGACACGTAGACGGTCTTTCCTTGGTAGTCAGCCTTATAGAAATCGTTTTGTTCACCCAGATATTTCAGGTAAGAGCCCTTAGGCAGATAGCAGGGTGAGCCGTCGTTCCAAGTGAAATAAGGATGGTTGGTGCTGGGACCTGTGCGCAGTCGCACGTTTGTTCCGTTGATAACCACGTAATAGTTGTCCTTAGCAGGCGTGGCGGGTTTGGTCGTCGTGCCGTTTGACAGGTAAGAGTACTGCTTGGAAATGTAGACTTCATTGCCGGCATACTTCACTTTGTAGAAGTCGCCCTCCTGTCCTAAGTAGGTGAGCTTGGTGCCTTTGGGAGCGTGGATGGCCTTGCCTGCGCTGTCGTGCAGCCAGCCACTGTTCAGGTTGGGCGCAAAACGCAGACGCACGTTGGTACCGTTGACGATGACGTAACGCTGCTGTTGCTGAACTGAAGTCTCATCCTGTGTGCCGGGGTTGGCGGCACTCACGGTGCTGCTGCCTGCAAACAGCATGGTCATCACCGTGAAAAGTGCAAATAGGTGTTTCATAACAATGATGGTTTTTTGATGATTATTATTTCTTCTTTTTATTATTTGCGGTGTTAACGGCAGGCTTCTTCGGGGCTGAAGGAGCGGCCTTGGGGGTGTTGACTGCGCCGCGTTGCAGCTTTTTCAGCTCTGCCTCCGACGGTTTCTCGCCGAGTGAGGTGGAAGCATCGGGCTGAACAGCGGCGGCAGGCGCACGGTCAATCACTGTTTCTGAGGCTGAAGCGGGGACATCGGGCTTATCAACGCTGGGGGTAGCGGGGTCCGATGTTGCCGCTGCGGGGGAGTTAGCAGCCGGGTTACCGGGCACGGGGCGGCAGTACTGGTCAGCTAACGTCTGCTGAGCGCGTTGCTCGAAGGGCAGTTTCGGCTCTGTGTAAGCCTTGATGATGACCGGTGTTCCGATGGTGGCAAAGCTGTCGTGCAGCACTAACAGGTCGCTGTCACGCATGCGGATGCACCCTTCACTGTCACGACCGGGCACGCTGGCCTCGTTGTTGGTGCTGCCGTGTATGCCAACACCGGTAAAACCGGGCGTCTCCAGACGCAGGAACCATGCGCCGTAAGCCTTCAGTGAGCCGCGACCGTCGCCGAAGTCATGGCACCACGACGTCGCATCCTGTATCTGTGTGATGCGGAACGGGTTATCCATGGTGCACTCCGGCGTGCACATGTCGCCGCTGCGTGTCTTGGCTTCCTTGTTGACAGCGTAGCAGACGGGGAAGTGTGCCACGAGTGCCGTGTCCTTCTGGTCAGCAGAAACCTCATAGACGTACAGGCGATACTCCTTCTTTGAGATGACAAAGAAGCATCGGCTGACGTCGACATTGGGCTTGTAGACGTGCATTGAGTCGGCAATGTCAGCCACCTGATAGGTCTTCTGCCCCACCGTGGCCGTCGCCATTGGAATCTCCGACGTGCTCTCTTCCAGCGCTGCCTCTAACTGCACTTCGGGGTCTTTGGCTGCGGGCATGGAGCCGCCGTGGCAGCTTGTCAGCACGGCAGCGGCCATCATCGGCAGCAAAAGGGATGCTATCACAATGTTACGTTTCATGTTTCGAGCGGTGTTTCTGTTTGTCCTTGGTGATTATTGGCTGATCATGCCCTTGAGCATCGAGACGTTCAGCTGTTCAATGGCGGTCAGGGCAGAGGGTTTCTTGGCCTTCTTGTACCACGACTGGCTGTTGAAATATGTTTGCGTCGCAGCGTCCTTGAACGACTGTCCGTGCCGGGCATAAATCTCGTTCAGCATCAGTTGCAGTCCGTCCTTGGTCATTTGCTTCAGCATGCCGCGTGTCAACGGGCGCACAGAGGCCACAGGCCACACGCCATCGATGCCCTCATAGTAGCCACGCTCCTTGGTTAACTCGAACTTCTGGCCGAAACAAGGATAGTAACGCACGCCGTTTTGCAGCTCAGCATGCACCTTCATGCCGTCAGCGGTGAGCTGATAACTCCACAAGGTGGGCCCCATCAGTGCGCCATGTCCGCCATATCCGGGCCTTGGCATGCGCTCTTCACGCTCACGGTTCCACGTGGCTTCGTCGGGCAACTCCACGTCGTCCATCATGAAGTGGGGCCGTCCGTATTCGTCGGCACGCACCTCGAACTTAGGCATGGGAGGCTGTTCCACGTACTTCATGCGCCCATCGCCGAACTGAAGCTGGCAGTTGCCTGTGTATAAGAAGGCGCCCGGGTCTTTCAACTCACGGCTTTCCAGCAACCAGACGGAACCGAAATAGGCTTTGTCCTCGTCAGACGGGCGGTAATCATTGGGAGCGTTCTCCTCGATTGAGCGCAGTCTGTAGACGCCACCGAGCAGGTCTTGCGCGTCTTGCTGGAACTGAGTCTCGGTCGGAGCGGCGTCTTTCTCAGGCAGGAAGATGTCTTCCACGTTGCCTGTCTTGCTGTTGCGCACCACTAACATCTGCCAAGTTCCGGCTGTTTCATAGTCGATGACGAGCTTGGCATTGTCACTCCGTTGCAGGCGTGAGCCCTTCAGTGCGAACCTATAGCCCTGCTCTGTGGGTTCCCACCGGTATTGGTTCCACTTCCAAGCGCCCATCAACAGGGCTTTCTCTTCCTCGTCGTAGACGACCTCATACATGTATTCACCGTCTTCCCAACGCACATTGATGTCATCTACCCACTTCTTGTAGTTGGTCTTCTTGACCAGTTTACTCGTGCGGGCAGCCAATTGTTGTTCCAACTGCTGCTTTGCATACTCGGGATTCTGCCCTTCACGCTGTGCATGTGAGCCCAGCGTCACCAGTGCCAGTGCTGTCATTGCCATCATTCGTTTCATACTTGTCATCGTCAGGTCATGTTGTTTTATTGATTAAGATGATGCAAAGATAAGGTTTTTGCAGGAAAAAACAGCATTTTTCCCGAACTTTATGGCAGAAAAAGGCAATAATGGAAGAAAAAGACAAGAAAAAACGCGAATTGACAAGTGTCCGGTCAGCTCTTGAGCTTCATCAGTACGATGCCGACAAGTATCCAGAGTATCTCCCTGACACGGCAGATGATGCTGACGAAGATGCCCAGTGCGGCAGCGTCATAGTTGGCTCCGAGGTGCGACGACATGCCGATGATGGCAATGGAAAGCATGAAACCTCCCTCCTGAACACCTAACTGCATGGGCAGGAAACCGATGAGATTGGCAAAGAGCGTGGTGAAGGAAAGGATGAGCACGGAGTAAAGGAACGTGAGTGCCAGGCCCGAAAAGCCGCCGCCACAGTCAACGCCGAAGAGCAGAAGCATGAACAGAATCTCCAGACTCTGCACGATGCGCGAACCGTACTCCAGCAGCAGACTGCTGTAGAAAGCCCGCTTCTCCTGCTTGTGCAGGGCCGCAATCTGCGTGTCGATGTTCTGCAAAGCCTCAGCATGGCGCTCCTGGAAGCGCGTGCTCCATCCACGCAGACCGGGCACACGGCCTATCCAGCGGATGACTTTCACCACGAGTCCGTTCTTATAGCCGCGCGAGAAGACGTAGAAAGCCAGCAGACAGAAGAGGATGGCAGCCGACAGTGAGATGTCAATGGCAGGCGTCAGCGGCAGAAAACCGAACGCGGCGAGGGCCAAGTAAAGGAAGATGGAGCTGAACCAGAGCCAGAAGTGCGCGAAGAAGTGCATCATGGCATAGAGAATAACCGACGACGTGGCGCGCTGTTTCGACACGTCGCGCGACAGTTCCATGATGCGGTAAGGCTCGCCGCCCAGCCCTCCGACGGGCGTGGCGTAGTTGAGTGCGTAGCCCGTAATGGTCAGTCTGTAGATGCGCCAGAACCCTGGCAGCTTCTCCTTCGGTCCCTCTTCGGCGGCAGCGTCGGCGGCGGGGGCGCCGTCATGTGCCGTGTTGCCCTTGATGATCTGCTGCCAGGCCAACGCATTGAGCCCATAGACGAAAATCCAGATGCCGATGATGGGGATGAGCCAGTAGCCGGCACGGGTGAGTTGAACCCAAAGATCCTCGAAACTGACGTCGAACGTCAGGATCATCACGACGACTGCCAGCACGCCGATGATGAAAAAGAGGTTATTGAGTCTTTGCTTCGTCCAAGTCATTCTTGCTGAGTGTTGAGCGTGGAGAGTTGAGTGTTAAGGATTACAGCTCGTCGGCAATGCGCTTCGAGAACTTCTCGTGGCGATAGTTGACGTACTTCCACAGCAGTCCCATGACGATAATCTCAAATAGGAAAAGGCACACGGGCACGTCGAGCAGGCAGAACAGGAACAGCCAGAACTCGCGGAAGTTGAACGTCAACAGCCCGTTCCACTTCATGAGCGGCAGCGATTCCTTGTGGAAAGCGTTGCGCACGTCGTCTGAAATGTTCTCCGTGGCGCCGTATTTCTCATGCAGTTTCTTCATCAGTCGCTGGAACTGCGGCGTGCGGCGCTCCTGTTTCTGCGTGTAACCGATGTATGACTTCTGGAACAGACGCTCCACGAAGCTGGCATCCTTGGGCATGTTGTCGTAAATCTCCTGCTGACGCACGGAGTTGTCAAGCTCACTGCCCTTCTCACCCTTCAGGAAGAAGAGGTGAACCTGGATATAATAGTCAGCCAGACGCTGCTGTCCGGCCAGTCCCCAGATGCCGGAGATGAGTCCCAACACGAAGACAACGGCCGTGGCTATGAGCACATTCTGCTGCGTATCAGCAATGCCTAACAGGTCAAACTCAAGCGTATGGTGCAGATAGAAGCGGTAAACCAGCAGCACATAGATGGGTCCGAACCAGAAGAAACCTGCCACGCCGTCGAGAATACGTCCCATGCGGCTCTTCTTTCCCGTCATGCGGGCCAGCTGACCGTCCGTACAATCGAGAATATCAGCCCACATCAGCAGCACAATGGCGATGATGTTGTAGATAAGTCCCATCGTTGTGTCGCCTGTGAAGTTATCACCGTAGTGGAAACTGCCCTGTGCAAAGAAGAACGCACTGGCAGCGCCGATGAAGATGGACATGATGGTGACGGTGTTGGGGTGGAAGTCGAGCTTGGCAAAGCCGACTGCACAAAGATAACAGAAGGGACGGATGACGTGGAAGTCGAGCCAGTCTTCTGTTTCGGTAGACTTGAGGGTCTTCAGATATGCTTCGTTCATCTTTTCTTTTTCAGGATTCCCTGTGTGTTTGGTTTGTTTTTGCAGCTGTCCGGCTCACAGCAGTTCGGCCGGCATGAGCTGTTTGGCACGTTCGAAGTCCTCGGGCGTGTCGAGTTCGTATGAGAAATAATCGGTTGTGTCAACCACCCGGAACGTGTGTCCCTGCGGAATGAGGCGCTCAAAGGCCCGCTCGTAGAACACGTCAATGAGTCCTTCGTGCTCAATCATCTGCTCCAGTTCGTGGTAAAGGGCGCTGCTGTAGTCGGCTGTCATCTTCTCAATGCCCACGGATTCGCCTATGGCATCGCTGATGTTGCACACCTTACTGATCTCCGTGATGTGGCCTTCGCCGTCGACAATGACCTTGATTTCCTCTTCACCGCACTCATGACGGTTCAGCGCCAAGGCTGATTCGGGCTCGTGGGCGATGCGGGCAACGGCGGCAGGGTCGCACAGAATGTCGCTGTCCATCAACAGGAACGCGCGTCCGCGCACCACTTCGCCGGCCATCCACAGCGAGTAGATGTTGTTGTTGTGCTCGTAGTCGGCGTTATGCAGGAAGCGGAAGGTGACGTTCTGGGGGCTTATCAGGCTGACAGGCCCCTCCTTCAACTGATAATGCTGCGTCAGGAACTCACGGATCATGTCTCCGCGATAGCCCGTGACGACCACCAGCTCCGTGATGCCGGCCTTGAGCATGGCGTCAACCGTGCGCTCCAACAGCGTGCGGTCGCCCACCTTCAGCAGGCACTTCGGGCAGTTATCGGTCAACGGGCGCAGGCGTTTGGCCATGCCTGCGGCAAGAATGACTCCAATCACGGCTTACTCTTTCTATTTTTCATTATACACTTTCAGGATGGTATCCACCACGGTCTGCGTCTGCTCCTTGCGGCCTAACGTGATGCGCAGGCACGACTCCAGCCCCTTGTCAGCCATGAACTTGATCTTATAGTCCTGAATCTTCAGGGCTTCCATGAGGCGTTCCTTGATTTCAACGGGATACTTAATGAGAATAAAGTTAGCCACTGACTTGTAAACCTTGAAGCCGGACAGGTCGCCGAGGGCTTTCTTGTAGAGCTGACGGCCCCACTCCAAGTCCTCAGCCACGTGGCGATAGTGCTCATCGCTGTCGAGTCCAGCAAGTGCAACGGCCTCTGAGAAGCGGTAGTAGCCCAGATACTTGTTCACCCAGCTGAGGAACTGGTCGTGTCCCTTACCGATGAAGCCGAAACCGACGCGCAGTCCGGGCAGACCGTAGAACTTTGACAGCGTACGGGAGACAATCAGGTTCTCGTATTTCGCTACCAACGGGGCAATGTAGGCCGTGTCTGTCGAGATGAAGCTGGCGTAAGCCTCGTCAATCAGCACGATGGTGTCAGAGGGAATGTTCTCCATGATGCGGCCGATCTCGTCGGGAGTCAGGCCGTTACCCGTCGGGTTGTTGGGCGAAGCAAGCAGCAACATGCGCGGATGAACGCGGTTGGTGTACTCAATCACCTCGTCAACATCGTAGGCAAAGGTGTCGTCCTGCTCGTGCAGGGGATACATTTCGTAAGTGCCGCCACACTCGTTGGCCACTTTGTTGTAGTACCACCACGAGAACTCGGGAATGAGAATCTTGCGGTTGTCACCCACCATGAGGAAGTAGTGAATGGCGTTCTTCAGGATGTCCTCACCGCCGTAGGCCAGCAGCACCTGCTCTTCAGGAACGCCGTAGATCTCACTCAGGCGAACTGAAATAACACTCTTCTTGCCCTGATCATAGATGCGGGTATAGAAACATAACTGTTTGGGGTCGAAATTCTTGATAGCGTCAACCACTTTCTGGCTGGGCTCAAAATTAAACTCGTTACGATCGAGATAATTCATTTGTTTTTCCATTTTTGTTTTTGTTTTTTCGATATTTGGGTGCAAAGTTACGAAAAAACTTCCATTCACGCGCCGTTATTTGCAAGTTTTATGCATTTAAAAGTGAAAGTTTGTAAACGTCAATTGTTTCTTTTTGTTAATTGTGTTAAAAATCGGGCTTGATTTTTCCTGAGTTTTGATGCCCTGAAAAATGAACGGAGGCTCAGTTTCCGGTTGAAAAAACCAGATTCCGGGGTTGAAGCAGGCAGGTTTTTCTGCAAAAGGGCCACAGTAATCTGGTTAAAGGGCCACAGTAATCAGGTTAGTGTGGCTCAGTAACACTGTTAGTATGGCCCTTTTGCGGGGTTACTGTGGCCCTTTTCCAAACAAAAAGGGCACAGTAAGTGTTGAAATAAAGGCTACGCGCGATGTATGTCGTTGCAATGCAACGACTTACCGAACCCTTCCGAGAATCGCTTGTACGGAAGCGGAGTGGGGAAAGTCTGCGAAGTGGCCCGTTTTAGTGTTAATAAAAAGAGGCAGAAAGTTAAATAATCATAATTTCGAAGAGGCACCGTCGGGGGGCGACAAGGGTGTTTCAACGGAACATTCGCAGCACTTCGTGCTCCGTGGCGTGCGGCAACAACCGTGCGACATGGGCCGTCATGCGCTCCAACGAAGCCTCCGGCGAACGCTCACAACGACAGGCAGCGGCACCGTAGAGCTGCTCTGGCGTGGTCAGCAGCGACCAGCCCCAGCCGTATTCGTGCCCGTGGCGGTCGGTGGGATAGACGAAATCCTCGGTCACGATGTAGCACGCCATCTGCAACCGCGTCACGTAAGCATCGAAACGGCTGCGCATCTTCGGCCCCGTGAAGCCACAGGCAGCACGCAACTCGCGCGTAATCAGACTGCCATGCTCACGCAACGTCAGCAGAATGGCCTCCTCGATGCTGCCCTCAGCAGGCTCGCCGTAGCGACTGCGGCGATAGTTGCACAGGTCAGGCCACCAGTCGAGACTGACAAAACCGGCCTTCTTGTCGAAGAACTTGCCGTAAGCACAGCCGCCACCGGCCACTATTGGGCCCTTCCACTTCCACAACGGCCAGTCCCAACCGCCGTCGGGAAACACCACATAGCGGCAATCGTCGGCCACCAGAGCCTCAGCAGAGAAACCACGGATGCCGCTGTCGAGCAACGGCAGGAACCCAATCTGCTGAATCAGCGCAGCAAGCTGCGCACCAGAGTGAATATCATTCGGAAACATCATCGTACCTCGTACCTCGCACCTCGTAGCTCGAAAAGATTATACAATGTCATTCATTATGCCCGTATAGTCAAAGAACCGCTCCGGCCAATAGTTCATAATCAGCTCGTCAGGGAAGTCGGTCTCCTGCAAAAGCGGATAGATGCGCTCATAATCAGCAATCTGGAACGAGACATGCGCGTCGCTGCCCAGCATCACGGGGACGTCGTGCTGCTTGCAAAGACGGAGAATCGCCAGATTGTTGTCACGCGCCACAGCCTTATGTCGCTGCGGAGCCAGCGAGTGGTTGTTCACTTCCAGCAGCGTGTGGGTCTGCTTGGATGCCAAGACCAGCTGTTCAAAGTCCAGCTCTGCCGTGCCGTCGCCCGGATGACTGATGATGTGAACGCGCGGATGGTGCATCACACGGATGACACCCTGCGTGTTCTCGGCCCGCGTGCCGCCCTGCCAACAGACGAGATGGATGCCGGCAATGCCGATGTCAAGGCGCTCCAGATATGCTTCATCAAGGTCAAGATGCCCTTCAGCGTCAAGGATGTTCACCTCACAACCCATCAACAACCGCACACCGTACATCAGTCGCGGCACGACAAACATATTTTTGAAATACAGCAGCGGGCACGTGCCGGGAATACTCGGCCCATGCTCTGTGATGCCCAGCACCTGTAAGCCCCGTTCAGCTGCCGCCTGCGCCATTTCCTGCAAACTGCTGTAGGCGTGTCCCGACGCCACGGTGTGCGTATGTGCATCAATCAGCACCCTCCTGTTCGTATTTTTGATGGTCTCTATTTGCTGAATCATTGTTCTTTTTTGATAAACATTCCTAATTATGAGGGCAAAATTACGAAAATCCGGGCAAAAAAGAGTACCTTTGTCCATTAATTTAATAGTATTTAGCGCTATGGAGTATCTGACTTAACAAAAATATTACGTATGAAAAGAACAATGATGTTTGCCCTTTCGCTGGCCCTTGTCATGGGAGCATGGTCACAGAACTACAAACAAATCAGCGACATCAGCTATACCAACAAGACTGATGATTATGCCGTGGAGCGTCTGAAGCTCGACGTCTATTACCCTGAAGAAACAGACGATGCACCTGTTGTCGTATGGTTTCATGGCGGTGGACTGGAGCAGGGAAACAAGGAAATCCCCTCGAAACTGAAAGAAAAAGGCTGGGTTGTTGTCGGCGCGAACTATCGGCTCCTGCCCAAAGTGACCGTCAAAGAAACACTTGACGATGCGGCTGAGGCAGTGGCATGGGTGTTCAAGAACATAGAGAAATACGGTGGCGACAGAAAGAAGATTGTCGTCACAGGCCATTCAGCAGGAGGCTATCTGGGAATGATGCTGTGTCTGAACAAAGCATGGCTGGGGAATTACGGCATTGATGCAGACTCCGTCTGGCTGTATGCACCCTTCAGCGGTCAAGCCATCACGCACTATAACGTCAGGAAGATGCAGGGAATAAAACCTTTACAGCCCACCATCGACGAATATGCGCCACTCTATTGGGTACGTTCCGACTGCCCGCCGCTTGTCCTGATCTGCGGAGACCGTGAGTTGGAACTGTTTGGCCGCTACGATGAGAATCAGTATCTTGCCCGTATGATGAAACTTGCGGGACATCAGCAGACCTATCTGTACGAAATCGACGGCCACGGCCACGGTAACATGGTTGACCCAGGCTTCCATATACTCGAAACACACATCCGCCGCATGTCCGGACAAAGAGTAACCCCCTGATATA
>JAFUSC010000083.1 GCA_017467705.1 Prevotella sp.
AATTTCTGCAACATTACTGGTGCTTCATCGTAGCACTGTTAGGCGCACTGCTGGTGTTCCTGCTGTTCGTGCAGGGAGCCAACTCCGTAGCCCGCAGCTTGGGCTATACGGAGGAAGGGCGTCGTCTGGTCTATAACTCCACAGGGCGCAAGTGGGAGTTCACCTTCACCACGCTCGTCACCTTCGGCGGTGCCTTCTTCGCCTCCTATCCTCTGTTCTACTCCACGTCGTTCGGCGGTGCCTACTGGCTGTGGATGCTCATTCTGCTGACGTTCGTCTTGCAGGCCGTCAGCTACGAGTTCCAGAACAAGCTGGGCAACATCCTCGGCCCGCGCACGTTCCAGTTCTTCCTGACGCTCAACGGCATCCTCGGCCCGCTGCTCTTAGGCGGCGCCGTGGCCACGTTCTTCGAAGGCTCCAACTTCGTCATAGAGAAAGACAACCTCATTGATGCGGGAGCCATGACGCCCATCATCAGCCGCTGGGCCAATGCCTCGCACGGTCTCGACGCCCTGCTCAATCCGTGGGTGCTCGTGTTCGGCTTCGCCGTGGTGTTCCTTGCCCGCGTGCTCGGCATCCTCTACGTCATGAACAACGTCGACGATGAGGACATCCGTTCGCGTGGCTCTGTCCGTCTCATCGGTGCCGCCGTGCCGTTCGTCGTGCTCTTTGTCACCTATCTTGTCCACCTGCTGCTGAAGGACGGCTATGCCTACACCGACGAGGGCGTCATCTACATGGAGCCCTACAAGTATCTGCACAACCTGCTCGACATGTGGTACCTGCTCATTATATTATTAATAGGTATAGTGCTCGTGCTCTATGGCATCGGCATCACCATCTGGAAGAACTCCAACAGTGGCATTTGGTATTCGGGCATCGGCACCGTGCTCACCGTGCTGGTCCTGCTGCTCTGCTCCGCATGGAACCACACGGCTTACTATCCCTCAACGGCCGACCTGCAGTCGTCGCTGACCATGGCCAACAGCTGTTCGAGTGAGTTCACCCTGCGCACCATGTTCTACGTGTCGCTCTTCGTGCCCTTCGTGCTGGCCTACATTGTCTACGCCTGGCGCGCCATCGACAGCAAGAAGCTCGACCGTCAGGAACTTCAAAACAACGACCACGCCTATTAAAACAGGGAAACGTTACAAACAAACTGCGTAACCGCAGTAAGAAACAAAGCGTCGCATGACTTTAATGTAAAATGGGTCATGCGACGTTTTTCTTAATCAAAAGAGAAAACTGACATTCAACTCAATGGCTGAGGTCTTGTCGATGGTTGCGTCACCTTTCTTTTGTGAGTTCAGCTCTGGTGTAAGATAGTCTGCCTCTATCCGCAGGCAATGTGTACCAACGGGAACATCGACACCGATACCCACATAAGCGCCGAAGCGGAAACCCATGGCAGAAGATTCTCCATTATAGAAGTCTGCCACCAGACCATCACTTGTAAACTTCTGGTTAACGAACAGGCCACCACGGACGACAGGTGTAACCTTTGCCTCTTCCGAGAACCGATAAGCGGCACCTATTTGTAGTTCTACATTTATGAATGACAGGTCATAGTCGGGATCCACCACGTGCTGTTCTTTGCTGGCTGTTCCCGTGGCACTCCAATAGCCCGCCAGCAACATAGCCTGCAATGACAGGTTTTTGCTGACACGCGGCAACAGAAAGTCACACCCAACGCCTAACTGTGGCATCACAGCATTATACTTCAAGTTTGTGACATACTGATAGCGATTAGCCTTCAGTGAACCAACATTCGCACCAACCTGCAATCGCAGGCGTGGAATGACCGAACGCGCGCTGGCTGGCTTATACTGAAATTCCACGCAGTCGCCATATTCCGTGCAAAACGCCTCGTTATACTCACGAGTAATTCGTGTCAGCTGCTTGGGCGAAAGCTCATGCAATGCCCACAGGTCTGTCTGTGCTTTCCCGCTCTTCTTAAAGAGGTTGAACACGTCCTGATAAGTCTCACGTTTGATGCGTGCGTTATGATGCCCGCTACCCGTTAATCCTTCCAGTTCCTTCATCACAGCAATCTGTCCTTCCTCATCCACGAAGTAGTACAGGTCTTCCGTACCCTCTCGATGGAAATACAGGCTCATGCCGCCCTGTAGCAGATATTCAGCGAAGAAGGTTTTGTTGACGCCATCAACGGGAAACGTACGCGACACGTAGTAGATGCCATCGTCAGTAAGGCGGTATCCTTTGATATCTGTTGGCCCGTAGTCTGTGTACTGCGCAGCGCCGTCAGCCTTGAAACTGCACGTCTCGGCGTTGCGCACGTCCGAGCGGTAGTCAACTGTTCCGTACACTGTGTCGTTCGCGTTCGTGATGATGTAGCCCGCCTTCGGGTTCACCTGAGCCTGCACTTGCAACGCAGCAGCCATTGCCAGTGCAACAGCTAAAAATAATCTTTTCATTGCCATTGTCGTAATTGTTTTAGTTATTCTTCCTTTTGTTCGTTTCATCATACTTTTTTGTTTTTTAAGTTAGTGTAAATAAAAAATGCGTAGCCCATCTCTACGCATTACCAAGGCCTACCACAGCCTACATCAACCATAGAAACGTCTACGCATAAGCGTACACGCTCAATGTTGATGTTTTTTCGGCTCATTCGTTATTCGAGGTGGTAGTTCGGTAATGTTAGAGCCTGCTTCTTTCAAAGCACGGTACAAAGGTATTGATTATTTACGAAATGGCAAAATAAATTCATAAAAATTTGGTATATCCATCAATTTGCCGGTGCAGAACGCGCCGTTGTGAGGGGCAGGACGCGCCGTTTCGCGGTACAATACTGTTTATTTCCGACCGTCCACCCCGGGCTGCGCGATCGCGCAGCTGGAGGTGGACGGTCGCGCAGCTCGGGCTGGACGGTCCGAAAAAAGCCGTTTTGTACTCCAAAACGGCTCGTTCTGTTCCGTAGAACAGTGGATACTGTACCGCATGCGCGGCTGTTTGTTCAGCTGCGCAGGGTGTAGATGAACGTGGTGCCCATCTGCTGACGCGCCAACAACGGCTGTTCACCCTCGCATTGCTGGTTGAGCCACTTGCGGGCGGTGTTCTTGCTGAGTTGCGAATGATAGGCAAACGAACTCACCGTGGCGTAGCCTCCGAGGTTGCGCATGCTCTGTTGCAGTGCGCTGAGCAGCTGTTGCTGGGTGGGTTGTCCGCGGCGGGTGCGGCAGTCGGGGGCGCGGTGGAAGCCGTAGCTGCGCTGGTCGATGGCCTGCATCAGCGCCTTGGAGGGCAGGAAGTCTACGCCGCGCCACTCCACGTCGGTGGCATGCACGGCGGCGGGGTCGGTGATGCCGCGCCGCAGGGCCAGCCTCGGGGCGAACACGCCCAGCGGCGTCTCGATGCGGCGCCCTTCGGCCAAGTGTTCGGCGAAGGCACTGAAGAGGTAGTTACAGGCGTTCGTGATGAAGTTGAGCGACGCGGCGCTGTTCTGACAGCACTGTCGGTCAAGGTCCTCGATGGTGATGCTGCGCCCTGGCATGGGGCGGGCATAGAGCAGATTGTGCCCTTGAGCGTCTTTCATGGGCGACGGATGCACTTCAAACGGCATCCCAGTTTCTTTTCTTGCCATAATTGTAATGTGTTTTTGATGGTTTATAAATAACTCGGGTGCAAAGGTACGAAAAATAATTCATAATTCATAATTTCTCATTCAAAAAATTTTCGTACCTTTGCAGGCGAAACAAGAACGCAATGAGAATTGGACTGAAACGACGCTTTTCCGCATGGTTGCTGTTGGCAGTGTTCCTGCCCATGCTGGTGCTGTCGGCCCTGCACGTGCATGCAGCGGCTGAGACAGCTGCCGACATGTGCACGGAGTGCGTCAACCACTCGGGGCACCACGGACACCTGACGCAGACGGCGGCCAGTGTGTCGGACTGCGTGCTCTGCCAGTTCCTGTCACTCAGCTATCTGGAGACCGCTCCACTCACGCTGACAGCCTGTGCATGTCTGTCAGTGCTGTTGCTGGCCGTCAGCGTGACGCCGTGCGTCACACGCCCCGGCAACACCCATGCACCCCGTGCACCCCCGTATTGTATGGCATGAAAGGAGGAGAAGTAACTTTCTTTTTTTAACCAAACAACACAGAGGAGAATCAACATGACAAGAAAACTGTTATTGCTGCCGCTGCTGGCGGTGGCAACTGGCGTGGCAGCACAGGACGTGGCTGACACGACCGACGTATATTATCAGCACCTGAACCTGAACGAGGTGGTGGTGACGGGACTGACGGGCGAGACGCGGCTGAGCCACTCGCCGGCCCCCGTCACGCTCATCACGAGCCGCTCGCTGCAATCGGCGGCAGCCACGAACCTCATCGACGCCATTGCCCGACAGCCAGGCGTGGCACAGATCACCACGGGCAGCGGCATCTCGAAGCCCGTCATACGCGGCTTGGGCTACAATCGCATTGTCACCATCAGTGACGGCGTCAGGCAGGAAGGGCAGCAGTGGGGCGACGAGCACGGCATCGAGATTGACCCGCACACGGTCAGTTCGGTGGAGATACTGAAAGGCCCGGCCTCACTGATGTATGGCAGCGACGCCATGGCCGGCGTGCTGCTGTTCCACCCCGCACGCATCGTGCCGCTGGGCGAGCTGCGGGCCAGCCTCAGCACGGAGTATCAGACGAACAACGGACTCTTCGGCTACTCGCTCTCCATGGGCGGCCATCAGCAGGGCTTCGTCTGGAACATGCGCTGGAGCCAGAAGCGGGCCGGTGAATACAAGAACAGGGCTGACGGCTACGTGGCGGGCTCGCAGTTCCGCGAGCAGTCACTGAACGCCCTGCTGGGACTAAACAAGTACTGGGGATTCACCCACTTGACGTTAGGCTATTATCACCTGAGGCCGAACATCATTGCCTCCCCTGCAGCCGCCGAGGAAGAGGCAGAAGGGACACCGTTCCAACAGATTTACCACTACAAAGCCGTCTGGGACAACTCGCTGAACATCGGCGACAACCGTCTGAAGGCTACCATAGGCTACCAGCAGAACCGTCGGCAGGAATTTGAGGACGACGGCGAGACCCAAGAGCTCTACTTCCGGCTGCACACGCTGAGCTACGACGTGCGCTACCTGATGGACGACCTGAGCGGCTGGAAGCTGGCGACAGGCATCGGCGGCATGTGGCAGCGCTCAGAGAATCTGGGCGAGGAGGCGCTGATTCCTGCTTACAGCCTGTTTGACGTTGGCGCCTTCGTGACGGCAGCCCACGACCTCGGGCCCGTCCACATCGAGGGCGGCCTGCGCATAGACCGCCGCATGCTGCATGGGTATTCGAGCTACGAGGTACGAGGTGCGAGGTTTACCGATTTTCACAGGAACTTCAACGGTTTCAGCGCCAGCCTCGGTGCCGTGTGGCAGGCCACGGAGCAGCTGAACGTCCGCCTGAACGTGGCACGCGGATTCCGTGCACCCAACATGAGCGAGCTGGGCAGCAACGGCGAGCACGAGGGGACCATCCGCTACGAAGTGGGTAACCACGACCTGAAAGCGGAGCACAGCCTGCAGGCTGACTTGGGCATCGACTTCTCGTCGCCCTACCTCTCGGCACAGCTCTCGCTCTTTGCCAACCGCATCAGCAACTACATCTTCACCGTGCGCGACCGGCAGATGGAGGTGGACGAGATAGCCGAAGAGGGTTTGCATTTCTATCGTTACGCCCAAGGCGACGCACGGCTGTTAGGCTTCGAAGCCACCGTTGACTTCCATCCCATGCACGAGCTGCACTTTGAAAACACGTTCTCAATGGTTGACGCCCGGCAGCTGAACCAGCCACGCGAGACGCGCTATCTGCCCATGACGCCCGCTCCGCGCTGGACGTCGGAACTGAAGTACGAGCTGACACACCACTCACCCTCAACCCTCAACCGCTCACCACTCACCCTCTGCAACACCTACGTGGCACTCGGCATGGAGCTGAACCTGACGCAGAACCACTACTACATGGCCGACGAGACGGAGACACGCACACCGGCCTACGCCCTGTGGGACCTGACGGCCGGCACCGACCTGCACATCCGTGGCCGACACGTGGCTTCGCTGCACCTGACACTGCAAAACATGTTCGACCGCGTCTACCAGAACCACCTGTCACGACTGAAGTACTTAGACTACGTCAGCCCCGACGGCAGAAGGGGTTTCAGCAACATGGGACGCAACTTCTGCATCAAGCTCGTGGTGCCCTTCGAAATGTAAAGGCGTGCTAAATAATCTGCAAAGAGCAAAAGAAACAGGCAGAAAATTTGGCCATCTCAAAAAATAGCTGTAAGTTTGCAGGACAGAAACCCATTACACACAAAACAGAATATGAAACGACACCTACTGATGATTGCAGCGCTGCTGGTGGCAGGACTGCAAACGGCAATGGCACAAAGCAAAGTGGCCGACAAGGAGGACAACGCCCAGAAGGCCTACATCTATCGCGTCTACCTGACTGACAAGGAGGGGACGATTTCACTGCGCAAACTCACCAAGTTCGTCTCCGACAAAGCCGTGGAGCGCCGCAAGCGCCAAGGCATCACGCTCGACGAGACGGACCTGCCGCAGTCGCCCAAGTACATGAAGGAAATCAGCCGGCTGCCCGGCGTGCAGCTCATCGGCGGCAGCCGCTGGCTCAACACCGCA
>JAFUSC010000084.1 GCA_017467705.1 Prevotella sp.
GGCTCAGCATCAGGTGTTCATTGAAAGCAATTCATAGCAGAATGTGGAATTGAGTACGGTTGCCAATTCGTAACCCAGATTTTCCTCAATCCCCCAGACAGCCTTTATACAAAGAAAAGCTGAGAAATCTTACAAAGTTACAAAAAAACGAGGGAAAAGCAAAAGGAAAAAGCCTTTTCCTTTTTGCTTTTCCGAGTGCCAAGTAAGTTCGGCAAAGCCAAAGTTACAAAAAGTCGAGCGCAGAACAAAAGAAATTTATTTCTTTTTTATGCCGAGACGGAGTAAGTTCGCCGATTACATCGGCAGAGTTCTTGCAAAAAGCAAGCGACGCAAGCGTCGAGCGACGAAAAACCAACAAGAAAAGCAAAAGGAAATCTTGCAAGTCTGTTCAAATCCGCCAAATTTGCTCTGCGCCTCCGCGTGAGAGCATGCCTACATTTCTGCGGAGCAGAACGCCCTGTTTTGCGGTACTAAACGTTTTGTTCTGCGGTACAATACCGTTTATTTCGGATCGTCCAGCTCGGGCTGCGCGATCGTCCACCTCCAGCTGCGCAATCGCGCAGCTGGAGGTGGACGGTCCGGAAAAAGCCGTTTTGCACCGCAGAACCTTGTGTTTCGCTCCGCAGTATATAGTGTTCTGTACCTGGTTTCCAATATTCTTCGCCTGATTTGCTTTTTAGCGCTCTGAGAGGAATTGCAAAGTTTCTCTGCAGTTTTTACTATGCTGCAATACCCAACTCGTAGAGCCTTTCGGGAGCGAAGTCCACGCCGTTGTACCACTCCAGCGTCCAGTCAGTGAGGGCAAACTGCACAAACTTGTCGTGGTCGAGCAGTTGCTCGCGGAGCTTACCCGTCAGCAACGGTCTGAAATCGACGATGCGGCGTTCACCGTTGCTGAACTCCAGTTCCATCGTGTAGTCGTGCAGGTAGTCCACATCGACCACTCTAAGCAATTCCTGATTCTCCATATTCGTTGTTATTTTAAAGGGTCAATGGGCAATGCTTCTTCACCGTCCTGCAGGCGTGCCCAGTTCGCCATCAGTTCGTCATGGTGTTTGTCCATCCACTCAAACACTTTCAGCAGGATTTACTGCGTCACCAACTGTTCGGAGCTGATGGTGCCGCTGCCTATCTGGTGTGACACCAGGTGCTGGGCGTTGCCCTTGAGTTCAATGTCACCGGAGCCGCGGAGCTCGGCCGTCACTTGGCCGCACTGAATGAACGAGGCTTCCACATCGCCTGAGCCTTTCAGCATGATCTCGGTGGTGGCCACGCGGTCGTGGTTGATGTCGATGTCACCTGAGCCCACCAGTTCGAGCATGGACGTGGCTGCGACAACGTGCTTCACGTCCACGTCGCCGGAACCCACCAGCGTGGTTTTCAGATGGTCGCAGATGATGTCGTTGAAACGGATGGTGCCCGAGCCGTGCAGGTCAAGCGTCAGATTGTCCGTGTCAACAAGCATGTCGCTGTTGAAGTCGCCCGAACCGTGCAGCTGCACGTCCGTGAGGTCAGGCGACGTGACGTAGACAGTGATCTCGTCACCTTGCAGCAGCCGTCCATGACGCAGCAACGCCTTGGACTGGTCGGCCATGTGGATGGTCAGACAGCTGTCCTTCACCTCAGCAACCACGTACTCCATCAGGTCCTCAGGTGCCTCAACATGCACCGACACGGTGTCGGCCTGCGTGTAGCACACCGTGGGCGAGCCCTGCAAGTAAATGCGGTGGAACGCTTCCGTCGTAAACTGTTTGGACGTCATCGGGCTCTCACTCTTCGTGACTGTCACGGTGGTGCACGACGTGAGCAGCACAGCGGCCATCATGACCAGTGCTACTGTGAACGAACTTCTTTTGCTGATGTGTAATGTCTTTTTCTCCATTGCTTTTTTGTTTTTTTGATTCATCACTTTGTCTGTTTGACGTAACGAAGGGCGAAAAAGTTGCACGCGAGCACCGTTTTTTTGAAACATCTGACCGGGACGGGTCCGTCAGAACGTCATGCTCAGCTTCAGCCGGACGCCGTTCTTGTGGGCTGTGGGCAGGTCGTTGTAGTTCATGCGGTGCACGAACTCCACGTGCAGGATGCGGAAGATGTTGTGCACGCCGGCAATGATTTCCCAGTAGGGCCGGTGCGTGTCCATGACATAAGAGCCTTCGGGGAACAGCATGAGGATGTTACTGTCAGCGTTCTGCGCCAGCGTCGGGTTGTTCTTGTCGGAAAGCCCGCCCCACAGCATCTTCACCGCCACATATTCACGCCACTTCAATTTCTTCAGCAGCGGTATGCGGTTGAACAGCTTGCCGTTGATGTCCCAACTGACGTGGGCGCTGACGAATCGGTCGTTCAGGAACTCCATGTTGTTCATCAGGTCGAAGGTGTTTTTCTGTATGATGTACGACAGGTTGGCTTCCGGCATGCAGAGCAGAGGGAAGGGCACGGTGTTCCACTGCACGCCGCCACGCACGTAGAAGTCCAGCTTGCCCCAGCTGTTGAGCCAGAAGCGTTTGTAGACGCTTGCCTCGGTGTAGTTGTAACGATAGTCGCCGCCGAGGAATCCCTTGAGTCCCAAGGTGTGGCCTACGGTGAATATCGGCGCATCGTTGTTCACCTTCGTGCGCCGCTGCTTCGTATTAATATAGGTAGCACCGGGGCAATACTCCAGCTCAAAGCGCAGCTCGGTGGTGCGAAGGTTGATGGTGGAGGGTGGAAGGTGGAGGGGGGAGGGTGAAGGGTTAAGGGTGGAGAGGGGGGTAAACGTCAGTTCACCGGCGGCTTCGTTCTGTTCGGCTTTCAGGGCTACGGTGGTCTTCAGGCCGAAATCCTGCTCGTACTCAAACGTCAGCTGTTGGCGGTTGTAGAACATCATCTTGTGCACGTTGGCCCACTTCAGCGCCGTGAACACGTTGTCCTTATCAGTGCTGATGAACTTGTCGCTGGGCGACATGACGTCGTAGGTGGACAGGAAGGTCAGCGTGCGCTTGGGAAACTCGCGTGGCAGGTATTCCTTCTCGTTGAACGAGTAGGTCAGCTCCGCCTTGTAGTAGTTCTTGCGGCTCTTCCATCCGTGGGCGTAGTAGCCGCTCAGGAACCAGTGGCGGCTCAGGTTGGCCGTGGTCTGCGCACTGAGGCGCGTGCGGAAACCGTCAATGAAGTTATTGCTGATGATGGTGTTCACGGGGCCGATGTCCACCTTGCTGGGGTTTCCCGTCTCCACAAAGTTCTCCATGAGGGCCTTCAGCCCGATCATGATGTACTTGAACCCGCCCACTTGCTGGATGTTGTCCACAAAGGTGTCCATGGCGTTCTCGCTCTTGGTGAGCCGCACTTGCCTGTACTGGTTCCAGAAATCGTCGCCGCGCATCATGGCGTCGGCATCGCGGATGTCCTTCTGCGACCCACGGAACATGCTGTTCGGCAACTCGCTGAAGTCGTAATCAGAGAGTCGCGTGGTGCGAATGACGGCGGCTTTCTGCAAGAAGTCAAACAACGACAGCTCCACCAGCATGTCGTCGACACTCAGCACCCACGAACCGTCAGGCAGACGGTCGAACTCCTGCACGACTTTCATGTTGTCCACGAAGTTGACACCACTCTGCCGGGGCAGCGACAGTTCGCAACGTTTCACCTGATAGGAAGAATCTTTCAGCACGTAGATGTCGCCACGGAAACCGAAGTCCTGCGGATTGTTGGGCAGGAAGCTCAGGTGTATGCAACTGTCACGGTCCACCCGCAGCGTGTCCTCAATGTAGAAACGGTAGAAGCTGACGGCGTTCTTGCCGATAGGCGACGTGAAGGGATACTGCAAGAGGCGTACCTGGTCATCGTAGATATTGACGTCTGTAAACACTTCCTTCAGCACGGTCGTCAGGATGTCGCCCGTCTGGAAGAGGTCATTGATGCCCGTCGACTTCTGTCCCATGATGATGTTGCGCTCCGTGTGCGGCTCCTTGCGGTAGATGTGCTGCGAAGCGGTCTCGTCAACCGTCAGCGGCAGGATGAGTTTCTGGTTGTAGGCGCACACCTCGGTGTGGTCCTTAATCCACGGTTTGTTCTGGAAGAAAGGCTCATCAAACGTGCTGGGCGTGATGTCGTTCAGGGCGAACGTGATTTTCTGGTACTTGTTGTAACGGTAGTAGTCACGGTTAGCGAGGTCCGACAGGCGTTTCCGCTCCACGACCCTCTTCATCAGCTCCACGGCGGGATTGTTCTTACGGCTGTACTTCTGCCGGTCAGCCGTCACGGTGACGCTCTCCAACTGCTGCGCCTCGGGCTTCAGCCGCACCACGAGCGGGCTCTTCGTGGCAGCGCTGACGGTGACCGACAGCACTTCATAGCCCACGGCACTGAACTTCAGCGTCCATCCGTTGTGGCGCCTGATGCTGAACCGTCCGTTCACGTCGGAGGCAACGCCCACGTGGTGCTGATGATAGACGACGCTGACCATGGGGATGCTGTCGCCCGTCTCGGCGTCGAGCGCCTGTCCCGTCAGCATCGTCTGCGCCACAGCGCCATGAAGCGACAAGCCGTAAATGACAAGTGACAAGACGAGCAGCAGCCACATCCGCCCCAGTCCGGCGCATGCTTTCGTATTCAGATGGTGCATGGTCTTATCACTTCTCACTTACGACTTCTCACTTATCACTTAATCCATCTCCTCGTCAGCCTCGTAGCCGCCCATCTCGCGGATGGCGTTCTTCAGCATGGTGTACTGCTGGTAGAGGTTGTTGACGGCCTCCTCGCCACGGGTATAGTCGTGCATGGGGCTCTTGAGGAAGAAGCTGAGGAACCGCTGCGTGCCGTAGCGCCCGGCACGGGCAGCCAAGTCGCTCAGCAGACAGAGGTCCAGACAGAGCGGTGCAGCCAGAATGGAGTCGCGGCAGAGGAAGTTGATCTTGATCTGCATGGGATAGTTCATCCAACCGAAGATATCAATGTTGTCCCAACCTTCCTTGTTGTCGTTGCGCGGCGGATAGTAGTTGATGCGCACCTTGTGGTAGTACTGCGTGTCCTCGTCGTTACCGTGTCCGTACAGGTCAGGCTGCACGTCGGGTTTCAGGATGGTCTCCAGCGTTGAGAGCTTCGACACTTCTTTCGTGCGGAAGTTAGCTGGTTCGTCGAGCACCAGTCCGTCGCGGTTGCCCAGGATGTTGGTAGAGAACCATCCGCTCAGTCCCAGGCAGCGTGCACCGATGATGGGGGCAAAGCCCGACTTGACGAGCGTCTGTCCCGTCTTGAAGTCCTTGCCGGCAATGGGCATCTGCGTCTTCTCAGCCAGTTCCCACATGGCGGGAATGTCCACCGTCGTGTTCGGTGCGCCCATGATGAAGGGGCAACCTTCGCTAAGCGCGGCGTAGGCATAGCACATGGAGGGAGCAATGCGGTCGCGGTCGTCAGCCTGCATGGCCTTCTCCAAGTCAGCCAAACGGTAGTGCACCTTTTCGTCAACGGGAACGTAAATCTCCGTCGATGCAGCCCACAGCACGACGATGCGGTCGCACTGTTTCTCTTTCTTAAAGGTACGGATGTCCTCACGCAACATCTCCACCATCTGCCATCGACTCGGTATCTGCATACCCCCTCCTTGGGAGGGGGACAGGGGGAGGCCCTTCACGTTGTCGCCATCCAACCGCTTGGCATAGTTCCGGTCGAAGGCTGCCTTCATCGGCACTATCTGTTGCAGCTCGTCGCGCACGGGCAGGATGTCTTTCTCCTGCAACACCTCGGCATACATGGCTGCCTGAAAAGCGTTCTGCGGATAGACGTCCCAACAGCCGAAGACGATGTCATCGAGGCTGGCCATGGGCACAATCTCACGGTAAGGCAAATATTTCTTGGCGTCGCCTTTGCCGACACGAATCTTGTCATACTGCGTCATGGAACCGATGGGCTTGGCCAGCCCGCGGCGTGCCATGAGTACACCCGTCATGAAAGTAGTGGCAACGGCTCCGTTGCCTACTACGAGGATTCCCAGTTTACCCGTTGCGGGTTTCACGTTCGTTTGTTTCATTCTGATTTGTTTTTATATGATTGTCACTAATTCTTTGATATCGGTGATGACGTGCTGCGCCGGCACCTCGTGCGGCACGGCGTCGGTCCAGCCTTCACCTTGCAGCCACACCGTGCGGCATCCGAGTGTCTGCGCCGGCACGATGTCGTTCTTCACGCTGTCGCCCACGACGACGACCTCACCGGGTTGCAGTCCCAAGGCTTCTACGCCGAGCTGGAAGATGCGTGCGTCGGGTTTGCGGATGCCCACGGCCGCCGACTCCACCACGTGCACGAACAGTCCGTCAAGCTGAAACTCACGCAGCACGGTGCTGAGATTGCCGTAGAAGTTGCTGACCAGCACCAACGGGAACCGCTGCCGCAGCCGCCTGAGCACCTCGCGGCTGTGGGCCGTGTGGCGCTGCGCCGTCAGGTAGAGGTCGCTGACCAATGTCTCGCCGACGTCGGGAGCCACGTTCAGGGCTTCCAGTTGCAGTTTGACCTTGGTCGCCAACGTCTGGCGGAAGGTGTCACCGGGCTTGATGATGGATTCGCGCCCCAACGCGCGCTCTGCATGGACGTATGCCTCACGAAACTGCTGTTCCGTCACGGGCACGCGGTGCTGCCGGTAGACGTGCCAGCAGAGCCGTCCCCAGTGGCAGCCGCCCGTGTCGAGCGTTCCGCCGTAGTCGAATATGATGCCTTTCACCTCACTCTTCATCGTTCACTACTCATGTCTATGACTCGCTGTGCTATCACATCAGCCGCCTCCACCACGCAGGGCGAGAAGCTGGGCCAGTCGTTCAGGTCGACCAAGCAGACCGTTCCGTCGGCCCGCACGATGGCATCGCCGCCGTAGACGGTAAGTCCGGCCACGCGCGCAGCGTGCTCAGCCTGTGCCCGCAACGCCGGTGCGTCGGCACCGTAGGTTCTGAAGAAATCCGTTCCGGCCACGCCGTAGAACTTCACCTGCCGGCCTTCCACGTGCGGACTGACCGTCCATGCGCTGATGCCGCGCTCACGATACAGCTGTTGCTGCTGTTCCAGCTCCTGCGCATCGCGCGCGAACACCACGTCGCCGGGGGCGTCGTTACGCTTCAGCCAGCAGGGACCGCTGCCCTGATACGTGCCGGGCACGTCAATGCCCGCTTCGCGCAGACGGCGTTCCAGCTGTTCACGGTCAGCACAAAGGCGGACAGCAGCTGTGGAGTTGACCACCAACGCGCCGCAGCGCTCACGGTCAGCCAGCCGTTCCAGGGTGCTCCGTCCACGCGCCATACTGACATAGACGCTGCCACGCGGCAGTTCGTCGTCTTCGTTCAGCTCCGTGACCGGCACACCACGGCCTCGCAGCGCAAGGCTGACCCATGCCGCCATGCTGGAGTCGCGGTTCGTGTCGCCTGTAGAATACTGAATGGCGCGCCAGATAAGCATGACTCGTTCCATCTGCCTTTGAGTTAATCTGCACATTGCGATGTTAAACAATCGGCAAAGTTACAACTTATTTATTATATAACGTAAGATTTTTATTTTTTTTAGGGAAACAAGCCTGCGCATAACCGGAAATATAACCGGAATATGACTGTTTATAAATCGGGAAACGCCAGTCTGAGAAAGTAATAAACCATTTATTGCAAAGTAATAAACCGTTTATTGGTAAGTAATAAACCGTTTATTGGTAAGTAATAAACCGTTTATTACTGAGTAAAAAACCGTTTATTGGTGAGTAATAAACGGTTTATTACTTTACAGAACCAGCAATTCCCAAAAGCAAAACGGGTGATTTGCAGTTTTTTAGGAGTTTTTTAGGAGTTGCAGGAGTTACAGGAGTTGCAGGAGTTACAGACAATACTTTGGCGGCAGTCTGCCATGCAGGAAAGAGGAGCATAAAGACATTTGTCTGAAACTCCTGCAACTCCTGTAACTCCTGTAACTCCTAAAA
>JAFUSC010000085.1 GCA_017467705.1 Prevotella sp.
ACAGCCGTCTCAGTGGCCACGCGCTGGATGGTCTGGATAACGATTTTCTTGGCTTGGGCATTGGCATTGAGCTTTGCCTCGTCCATAATCTCGTTGATATAACTCTGTGCATCGGTGCGAGCCTCGTCCTTCAGGCTCTCCACGAGGCGCGCCTTAGCCTCATCAGCACTGAGTCCGGAGAGTTCTTCGAGCTTTGCACGCTCCTGCAACTGCATCTTTTCAAGCTCATCGTGCCTGATGGCGAGCAGTTTCTTCTCATTATCAATACGTGTCTGCAGGTTGTCAAGGTCGTTCTTACGGCGTCCGAGCTCCTCTTGGCGCTGGTTCAGCGACATTTCGCGCTGCTTCAGCCGGTTCTCGTTCTGCTGGATGTGCTGGTTGCGCTGCTGCGCTTCCTTCTCCAACTCGCTCTTCTTGTTCAGGAATTTCTCCTTCACCTCGAGCAGTTTTTTCTCCTTAATCACTTCTGCCTCTTTGTTAGCAGACTCAATCATCTCATTATATTTTCCTTTCAACACGTAACGGAAAATGAGAAAGCCACAAACGCCGCCCACAATGAGGGCAGCAACAATGGCTATGATAGTTGTTAATTCCATAAATTATAATATATTGTTGTTGTTAATATGCTCAGCCCTTCTCTCCAAGTGCGCTCTCAATGTCGGCAGTGAGTCGGGCAAGCATATTATCATAAGGCGACGTGTCGTTATGGTCACGTTCCTTCTCATACAACAACGCCACGTCAATGAGCGACATGAGCGCTATCGTATGGTCACTCTTACGTCCGCGATAAGCCTGTGCATAGGCATTATAGCGGTCAGTAATGAGCTTTGCCGCTGCACGATAGTAGGCTTCTTCAGCGCGGTCAATCGTTACGTCGATTTCCTCGTCGTACACGTGCAAGCGGATATGTAGTCTTTCTCGATTCTGTTCTGCCATCGCTTCTAAGGTGTTATTGAGCGTCACTCAGTATAGCAATGCATTTATTCACGTCTCGGATGAGTTTTGACACCCGCGCCTTGGCCCCTTCGAGGTCTCCGTCGGTAATCTCCATCATCTTCGCCATCTTTAATGAGTCGTAATCATGTTCCTTCTGGTCCATCTTCTGCCGCAGTTCGTCTATCTCGCGGCCCTTCTGCTCCACCAAGGCATACAAATCCTCGTTCTCCTTCTTCAACTGCTGGAAACGGAGAAGCATCTGGCGCACACGTGTCTCGAACGTTGTCAATAGTTGTTCATTAGCGTTCATGAGCTGACTCGATAATTTTTACAAAGGTAAGGTTTTTATGTGAGAAACTAAAAATGAAGAAAAAGAAATGAAAGGCAGTTAACATGTTTTAACCGCACAAACCGCCCGTTTATTGTTTTTTAATCATTCTGCGTTCATCTTTTCCCGTTCCGGTCACATTATTTCTCACGCGGCTTATCGTCCTTCGGGCGTGGTTCCTTCTTGGCCAGCATGATGACCTTGAACACGAAGTCGGTTGTCCACTTCTGCGAGAACCCTAAACGGTGCGCATACTCACGCACTGCCACGGCAGTCTTCATTTCACCCGCGTCCTTAAAGTCGTTCTTGTTGAAGACATCAGCAACGGTTTGCTCTGTCATGGAGTAGAGCGTCTTCTTGAACATACTGGGAATACGCAGCTTATACTTCATCAGATTGCTGACAAGCATCAGCGTATCATTAGAGAAAGCCTGGAACTGAAGCATGTAAGGCTGTGCGTCCTGCAACTTACGGCAACGGCGCTTGAGGCTCTGGTCAATCTCCTTGAAGAAGTCATCATCCATCTCATAGATGTCTTTCAGCATCTTTTTACAACGGCTACGCTCACCCACGCCGAGCTTGTTGTTCACCGTCGGCACGCGCAAAGTGGTCTTGAACACACGCAGGTCAGGCAGAGCTGCCAGATTATTGATACCAAGGTCGGCTGCCATCACTGCCTGGAAATAGACGCGGATAAGCGTCATGAAGTCCTCCATACCACCGGTTTTCTGCTGTTCGGCAGCATCTTTCCGACCGAATAATTTTGAAAATATGGCCATAATGATTTACAATTTGACTATTTAATGAATAAAATTCGCGTGCAAAGGTAATAATAATTTACGATTTACGATTTACAAATCAGGATTTATTTTACCGAAAGTGAATTTAGTCAAAGAAAATTTGGTCATTTGCATAGTTATTTGTACCTTTGCACACTCATTATAACGTTATATAACATGAAAGGAATTGTATTGGCAGGTGGAAGCGGTACGCGCCTCTACCCTATCACCAAGGGCATCAGCAAGCAGCTGATACCAATCTTTGATAAGCCGATGATATATTATCCGGTGTCGGTTCTCATGCTTGCCGGCATCAGAGAGATACTTATAATCAGCACACCGCACGACCTCCCGGGCTTTAAACGTCTGTTAGGGGATGGCAGTGATCTGGGTGTACGCTTTGAATACGCTGAGCAACCGTCACCCGACGGACTGGCTCAGGCCTTCATTATCGGCGAAAAGTTTATAGGTGACGACGCAGCATGCCTCGTCTTGGGTGACAACATCTTCTATGGCAGCGGTTTCACCGCACTGCTCCGCCAGAGCGTGGAGAACGCCGAGAAGCATGGACAGGCCACCGTGTTCGGTTACTACGTCAATGACCCGGAGCGATATGGCGTAGCCGAGTTCGACGAAGAGGGCAACTGCCTCAGCATTGAGGAAAAGCCGGCGAAGCCAAAGTCCAACTATGCAGTGGTAGGACTCTACTTCTACCCGAACAGCGTGGTGGAGATTGCCAAGAACATCAAGCCCAGTGCACGCGGAGAACTGGAGATAACGACCGTCAATCAGGAATATCTGAAGCAGAAGAACCTGAAAGTGCAGACCTTGCAGCGCGGATTCGCATGGCTTGACACGGGTACACACGACAGCCTGAGCGAAGCTTCAACCTTCATAGAGGTCATAGAAAAACGACAAGGGCTGAAGGTTGCATGTCTGGAAGAGATTGCCTACAAGCGCAGTTGGATTACCCGTGAGCAACTGAAGGAGCTGGCCAAGCCCATGCTCAAGAACGGCTACGGGCAGTATCTTGACCAGTTGGCCGACGCCGCAAAATAAACTGACAGAGAAAACAGAAGACAAATAATTAAAAAAGAAAATCATACTTATACATTATTAATATGGAAGAGAGTAAGAAAATCGCATCCATTGAGACTTTGGAAGACATCACAACAGCGCAACAGAACGAAGAGGAAAGTTCATTTGACTTCCGTACCATCTTCGCTATACTGGTGCTGAACTGGCAATGGTTTGCATTATCCGTTTTTATCTGCTTATGTGGCGCATTTATCTATCTGCGTTACAAGAGTCCTGTCTTTCAAGTGTCTGCCAAGATGTTAATCAAGGACGAACAGTCCCCACGTCGTTCAAACACCAATCAGATGCTTGCCAACATGCAGGACCTTGGTTTTATCTCGAACAGTGCCGGTATCGACAACGAGATTGAGATTCTGCAAAGCCACATTCTGGCTGAAGAAGTGGTGAAGAACCTGAAGCTCTACGTGGAATACAAGCAAGAAGGACGTGTCAAGAACCACCTCATCTTTAACACGCAGCCCATTAACGTGGACATTGACCCGGCAAGCCTGGCCAAGATGGACGACACGTTGAAGATTGTCAAGCTAAAGATTGTCAACAACGACGGTCACTACGAGGTAAAAGGAAAGGTGATTGACGAAGAAAACCAGGAGACTGAGTTTGAGACATCCTTCTCTTCGTTCCCTGCAACGAAGCACACCAACGCCGGAACCCTGACCTTCACCAGCAACCCGCTGGGCGAGTGGAAGGACGGACGTGCACTCTACGCAACCATCTTACCTATTCAATCAGTTGCAACAAGCTATGTCAAGAGCATGACCGTAGAGCCGACCTCAAAGACAACCTCTATTGCGCTCATCACGTTGAAGGACAAACTGGCCAAGCGAGGAGAAGCTTTCCTTGACCAACTGGCTATCTGCTATAACGAACAGGCTAACGCTGACAAGAACGAAATTGCCCACAAGACAGAGGAATTCATCAATCAGCGTCTGGAAAAGATTAACGATGAGTTAGGTTTGACAGAAAGTGAACTGGAGAACTACAAGAAGCGTCAGCGCGTAACTGAGCTGCAACTTGATGCTACCGTGTCTGTACGACAGAACAGTGAGTTCCAATCAAAGTTGGCAGAAGTCAACACGCAGATACAGTTGATTGACTATATGCGCGACTATGTGGACGATCCTGCTAACAGATATCAGGTCATGCCGTCGGGCATCGGACTGCAGGACAATGCTTCAACCAAGCTTATCAATGACTACAACGCCGTTGTGCAGGACCGTAACCGTCTGCTTCGCTCCGCATCAGAGAGTGCTCCGCAGGTGCTTACACTCACCAACACGCTTGACGAGCTGCACCGCAGCATCCGTACCGCACTGCAACAGGCACGCCGCGGGGCTGACATCCAGCGCCAAAGCATCAACCAACAGTACAGCATGTACCAGAACCGCATCACCAACACACCTGAACAGGAGCGCATCCTGACGCAGATTGGTCGTCAGCAGGAAGTGAAGTCAGGTCTGTACCTGATGCTGTTGCAGAAGCGTGAGGAGAACTCTATTTCACTGGCAGCTACGGCTGATAAGGGTAAGATGATTGACCGTCCGATGTTTGAAGGCAAGGTAAGTCCTAAGAACTCTATCATCATGCTCGTTGCATTGGTGCTGGGACTGGCTATTCCGCTCATCATCATCTACCTCATCCAGTTCATGCGTTACAAGATTGAGGGACACGACGACGTTGCACGCCTGACTAAGCTGCCCATTGTGGCTGATGTTGCCGTGGCAAGCGAAAGCGCCAAGACCGCAGCTGGCATTGTGGTACATGAGAACAAGAACGATCAGATTGATGAGATATTCCGCTCTATGCGTACCAACATTCAGTTTATGATGAAGGAAGGCGACAAGACCATTCTCTTCACATCATCAACGTCGGGTGAAGGTAAGACATTCAACGCGGCCAACCTCGCTGTCTCGTTCGCACTGTTAGGCAAGAAGGTCATTCTGCTGGGTCTCGACATCCGTAAACCGGCATTGGGAAGACTCTTCAGCGTGAGCGATCGCACTGTTGGTATTACCAATCTGCTGGTGAAGGAGCACGTTGAGAAGCAGGCTTTGCTTGACCAGATACGTCCTTCCGGCGTTAATGACAACCTTGACCTGCTGTTAGCCGGTCCGACACCGCCCAACCCCACTGAGTTGTTGGCACGCGAGAACCTCGGCATCATCATCAACTACCTGAAGGAAGACTATGACTATGTCATCCTTGACACCGCTCCTGTCGGACTGGTTACTGATACATTCCAGATCGGTAAGTTTGCTGATGTGTCGGTCATCGTGTTACGTGCCGACTACACTCCGAAGGCAAACATCGGCATGATGAACAGCATCAACGAAGAGAAGAAGCTGCGCAACATGTGCATCGTGCTCAACGGCGTCGATATGTCGAAGAAGAAGTATGGCTATTACTATGGCTACGGCAAGTATGGCAAGTACGGTCGTTACGGCTATGGTAACTATGGCTACGGCCGTTACGGTTACGGCAACTATGGTAACTACGGCAACTATGCTGACAGCCACTATGGAAACAAGAACGATACTTCTATCAAGAAATAAAACAGTAAGCAAAAATAAAACTTCAAAAGCGAAATGACAATTGCAGTAGATTTCGACGGCACCATCGTAGAGCACCGCTACCCGGAAATAGGTGAGGAGCGTCCCTTCGCCATTGACACGTTGAAGATGCTCATCAAAGACCGTCATAAGCTTATACTATGGACCGTACGCGAGGGTGAACTGCTTGACGAAGCCGTCAACTGGTGCAAAGAACGCGGCGTGGAATTCTATGCCATCAACCGCGAATACCCCGAAGAGACGACGACCAACAACCCACACTTCAGTCGTAAACTGTCGGCTGTTGATGTCTGGATTGACGACCGTAACGTGGGCGGACTGCCTGACTGGGGCACTATCTATCGGATGATCAACCACCGCAAGACATGGTTTGACATGATGGATGAAGCCGCCAGCGGCGACATCAGCAACCCCTACAGCCATCATCGCCATCATGAGCGAAAAAAGAAATGGTGGCAGTTCTGATGTTGAGAGGCTATTAATATAATAAGGTACGTGCGCGCGCATGTACCTTATTATTATATGAACAGAAATGAGGAGGCTTACGCCTCACCCTTATGGGCCGGTTCAGAGTAATTTAACACGGCATGACGAAGGGCAGTAGGATTGCCCATATCGAACATTTCGCCACGTAAACGAACGCCCATCATGCCGCTCTTGGCACGTACAGCGTCAAGTGCCGTCGTCAGTTCTATCTCACGCAGCCGGTCTCCGTCACTGTCTGCCTTCGCAATGTCATCCGCCAACTGCTCAAACACATCAGACGTCAGGATGTACTGGCCAAACACAGAGTAGTATTTACGCTCACCGTCTTTGGTACGCACGCCCAGGAACTCTTCTGCATAGCTGGCCTTGGGCTTCTCATGCATTACATTGACACTGAGAATGGTCTCGTTCTTATCCTCCCACACACCAGAAAGAATACCGTAATGGCTCACGTCGCTGAGCGGTACCGAATGTATGCTGACCATCAACTGATTATAACGTTCATATTCCTCAATGAGCTGTAGCGCACAGGGCTTATTACTCTGACTGCGATAGAGCGTATCACCAAGCAACAAGAGCACAGGTTCGTTGCGTGCAAATTCTGCTGCCTGATAAACAGCATGTCCAAAACCGCGTTTTTCACGCTGATAGACATAATGCAGACGTTTACCGATGTCGAGAATGTGGTTCTCATATTCTTGATTTTCAGGATTCAGTTTACGCAGATGGTCGTCAGCCAACGGCTTGTCAAAGAATTCTGCATATTGCAGGCGTTCCTCTTCAGAGCCAAGCACCAGACAAATTTCCTCAATGCCACTGGCAATCAGTTCTTCAAGCAAGATGAGAATGACCGGGCGCACCTTGCCGTCAGGACAGGGAATGGGGAAGAAGTCCTTTTTCAAAGCCCGCGTTGCCGGATAAAGGCGCGTGCCGAAACCGGCCACAGGAATGATGGCCCGCCGCACGGTATGCACAGGTTGCAGGGTCAGCTTGTATGCTTTCATGCCTTGTGCGTTCAGGTAGTCCATCAGCTGAAGCTGCGCTTCTTCATTCTTAGCCAGGAACTGTACGGAACCGTCGCCATGTGAGCCGACACCTTTACCGCCATAGACCAGCGGTTGGATGTGTTCATCGCGCAACACCTCATGCAGTTTCGGTGCCCAGAGCGCCGGCGACATCGGAGCAACCATCTCGTCGAACATCTTTTCAGCATCCGTCATCAGCTGTCCAAGCTCCTCTACCCTACCCTCGGCCATATATTGGATGGCCCGCTCTATGTTCTCACGGTTCTTGATGCCCAAAGCGTCGTGCAACCGACGCTCCTCATCATTTGAGGCGAAGGGATAACATTTGTTCAAGTCGCTCAATATGCGGATGGTATCTTTCTCGGCACACAGGTCAGCAAACACCCAGTAAAGCGGTTTCTTCACATTCAGCGAACGCACCTCTATCTCATCACCATCGAAAGTCATCAGGTTTGGTTTCACGCCAAATGCACATGCCTGGTCCAGACGGCCACAACGCGACGACGTGCGCAACTCACCCAGATAGGCAATGTTCATCTCGCCCAACGTGTTCAGGTTGAGATTATATAATAAGTTGAACGCGCGCGCGACAAGCACACAGATGGCTGCCGACGACGAAAGGCCACTCTTCATGGGCAGCGTCATGTCCGTAATGTGTATGCTGACACCTCCCACCTTATACCATTCCAGCATGTAGGAGGCCACACCTGCACAATAACAGAAGAAAGAGCCCGACTTTGCCACCCGTTTCAGCTCCGCCTCGTTCATACGGCACGAGAAATCGCTCCACAGTCCTGTAATTTCGGGCGCATCGCTACGCATTTCAAAGATAGAAGAGCGCTCGACTTCGGCATAAATACCCTGTTCGATACCCGTAACAATAGCTGCGCCCGGTTCTATGTCGGCGTTCATGGTTCTGTAATGTCCTGCCCAGTCAGTGTGTTCACCAAAGAGACAAAGGCGTCCCGGTACGAAAAGTTTTATCATAGCTTCATTATTTTAGTTATATTCATGCATAATTTTGCACAAAGTTAAGATAAAATCCCGAAAAAACGTAATTTTGCTGAAAAATATTTGGTAAATTCATCCAATTTGCTTACTTTTGCACCCGTCATTAGACAAAATAATTAAATTTACTAACTCTTTAACACTATACGCCTATCGATATAAAGTCTACTTAATAACCAACGAAGTATTAAGTATGGAACAATTTGCCAGAATGACCGACGAAGAGTTGGCCATGCTTTATGTAGAAGGCAATAACAATGCATTTGACGAACTGTTAGCACGGAATCAGCAGAAACTGTTTTCGTACATCATGTTTATGGTGCATGATCAGGAGATAGCCAACGACATCTTCCAAGACACATTTATCAAGATTATCACCCGTCTGCAAGAAGGGAAATACACGAACAGTGGGAAATTTTCCTATTGGATGACGCGCATTGCCCATAATGTCATCATGGACTGGTTCCGTGGCCGCAAGAATGAACAGATTGCCGAGCCTAACGCAGAAAACGACCTGAGCAACATCCGCAATCAGGAAATACTGGAGCTGAACCGCGAGAGTGAGCTTGTCAATGAGCAGATACTGATTGACGTGCGCCACATGATGAACAACCTGCCGGAGCCTCAGCGCGAAGTTGTGTATATGCGACTCTTCCAGCAGATGTCGTTCAAGGAGATTTCGGAAGTAACAGGCGTCAGCATCAACACCTCACTGGGCCGCATGCGCTATGCCATTCTCAACCTGCGCCGCATGGCGAAGCAGAATGACATCATGCTGAGCGTCGAGATGTAACTCCTGTAACTCCTTAAGAAGGTTTACAATTCTTTCAACTGGTGGATGATGGCCTCTGGATTCGGATTCTTGAACACATAGCTGCCGCTGACCAAGACATCTACGCCGGCAGCAACCAGACGCGGCGCCGTTTCTCCCTGCACACCGCCATCCACCTCTATCAGTGCTTGGCTGCCACTGTCCGTAATCAGTCGGCGCAGCCGCTTCACCTTTTGGATGGTGTTCTCAATGAACTTCTGTCCACCGAAGCCCGGATTCACGCTCATCAGCAACACCATGTCCACGTCGCTGATAATGTCTTCCAGCACGCTGACGGGTGTTGACGGGTTCAGCGTCACGCCAGCCTTCATGCCCGCGCCGTGAATCTCCTGCACCGTACGATGCAGATGGGTACATGCCTCATAGTGAACATTCATCATCATGGCCCCCAGCTTTGCGGTCCGTTCCACGTAACGCTCCGGCTGTACCACCATGTAATGCACGTCCAAAGGCTTGGTGCAACAGGCTGCCACTGCTTCCAGCACAGGGAACCCGAATGAAATGTTCGGCACGAAGACACCGTCCATCACATCCAGATGAAGCCAGTCGGCCTCACTCCGGTTAATCATTTCAAGGTCGCTCTCCAGCCGCAGGAAGTCAGCTGCAAGCAACGACGGAGATACCATTGTAGCCATTCGTCAGATTTTTCTTTGAATTACACATACGCGCATATTGCTTGAGGAACAAAACGATTGCGGGATGTGGCCGATAAGTGTCTTGAGTAAAATGTTGCATAGGCAAAATCATGTTTAATGTTTCTATATATGAAACGTAACATGATACCTATTTATTATATTTCGAGTGAAAAATAATCTCATTTTTTATTTTCTCCCTCATACCGTTCAGGAAGTCGGCTGCCGACATGCGTTTCTTTCCTTCCATTTGAAGCTCCAGAATCTCCAGTTCCTCATCGGCTGTTCCGATATAGAGATGTTTTCCTTCGACGTTGATAGCTTCCGGTTCACTGCATGCACGTCCTGTCTTGCGCGTCTTGAAAATCTTGAGAACAGTCTTTTTCCCCTCGCCGTTGACGAGTGTCGTCCACGCACCCGGATAGGGACTCAGCCCGCGTACGAAGTCGTAGACCTGCTTGGCCGCCATGTGCCAATCTATCTCGCACGTTTCCTTGAATATCTTGGGAGCCGGTTTTAATTGAGCATTGAGAACTGTGAATTGAGAATCATCTTGTGCCGTGGCTTCGGGATGTCCGTCGGCCGCAACAATGAGTTCCAATGTCTCCAGACAAATCTCAGCACCTAAATGCATCAGCCCGTCGTAGACATACTCCACGTCGGCATCGTCAGGCACAGCAAACCGCTTTTGCATGATGATGCGCCCAGTGTCGATGTCGTGATCCAGGAAGAATGTAGTGACGCCCGTCTCCGTCTCACCGTTGATGACGGCCCAGTTGATGGGTGCTGCCCCACGATATTGCGGCAAAAGCGCAGCATGCACGTTAAACGTGCCATACTCGGGCATACCCCATACCACCTCCGGCAACATGCGGAACGCCACCACCACCTGTAAGTTGGCATGATAGGAGCGCAGCTGTTCCACGAAATCGGGGTCTTTCATCTTCGCGGGTTGCAGCACGGGCAGACCGTGTTGCACACTGAACTGCTTGACGGGCGACGGTTGCAGCACTGAACCGTGACGTCCTACGGGCTTGTCGGGCTGCGTCACCACAGCCACCACCTGATAACCGTTCTCCACCAATGCCCGTAATGTCTCCACGGCAAACTCGGGCGTACCCATGAATATGATACGTAAATCTTCCTTCTTCATCATGATTTCTTCTATTGTTTTTACTCTTGGCTCATGTCGGCCACCATCTTACGATACATGGTATACATGCGCTGACGCGAAATGTAGCCCACCAAGTGCTGCTCCGTGTCAAGCACCGGCAACCAGTCGGCCCCGGTTCTGTCAAACGTCTGCACCACTTCCGTCATCGGCTGTGCACTACTGAGCGTTGCCGGCGGCTGCGCCATGAGTTGCGTAGCCTTGAAGTGGTGATACAGTTCTACGCGGAACACCACGTGACGTATGCGCCGTATGTCTATCTCGCCGAGCAGCGAGCCTGCTGCATCAAGCACGGGCAGCATGTCCGTGCGCGAGCGTGCAATCTTGTGTACGATCTGTCCCAGTTCCGTGTCAGGCTCCACGGGCACAAAGTCACGGTCAATCACGGAGTCCAGACTCATCAGCGTCAGCACGGCATGGTCCGTGTGGTGGGTGATGAGCTTGCCCTGCCGCGCCAGCCGCATGCCGTAG
>JAFUSC010000086.1 GCA_017467705.1 Prevotella sp.
AGCGCAGGAAAGGCGAGATGAACAGCACGGTGAGCACGCCGCAGATGGCGTTGGCATACCAGTGCAGCTCATACGTGGGGAAGAAGCTGCGCACAAAGGGCAGGAAGAATGTGAACATGAGGGCAATGACGGCCATGGACAGGATGCCGTAGACGACGGTGTTCAGTGACAGCTGGATGAGCAGCTTGCGCCAATTGCTGTCCGACGGTCCCGTTGAGAAGTGCGAAAGCGTCACCTGATTGAGCAGTTTCACCACGCGCAGGGGCAGCCGACGCTCCAGCAGATTGTAGCAAGGCGTGGAGAAGCGTATCATGTAAGGCGTGAGGAACGTGGTGATGACCGAGACGGCAACCACGACGGGATAGAGGAAGTCGCCGATGACGCCCAGTGAAAGGCCCAGCGAGGCAATGATGAAGGCAAACTCACCAATCTGTGCCATGGAGAAGCCGCAACGCATGGCCGTCTTCAGCGGCTGACCGCTCAGCAGATAGCCGAACGACCCGAAGACAGCCTGCCCGATGAGGATGGTCAATGTGATGATGATGATGGGCCACGCATAGTCAACCAGCACCCTCGGCTCCACCAACATACCGACGGAGACGAAGAAGATGGCACCGAAGAGGTTTTTCACGGGTTCCACCAGACGGATAATCTTGTCGGCCTCAACGGTCTCAGCCAATATGCTGCCCATGACGAAAGCGCCGAAGGCGGAGCTGAAGCCCACCTGCGTGGACAGCACGGCCATGAGGCAGCAAAGTCCCAACGCGACGATGAGCAGCGTTTCCTCGTTCATCAGTTTGCGCACCGAGCGCAGGAAGGCCGGCACCAGAAAGATGCCAACGACGAACCACAGGATGAGGAAGAAGGCGATGCTCAGCACACTCTGCAGCAACTGACCGCCGTCAGGACTGTTGCCGCTGGCAATGGCCGACAGCATCACCATCATGACGATGGCCAGAATGTCCTCGAGAATGAGCACACTCATCACCAGTCCGGCGAAGCGTTGCTGGCGCAGGCCCATGTCGTCGAACGCCTTATATATAATAGTAGTAGAACTCATGGCCAGCATGCCGCCGAGGAAGAGGCAATCCATTTCGCCCCAACCGAAGACCTTAGCCACGGTGATGCCCGCCATCATCATGCAGAAGATGATGGTGCAGGCGGCTATGACGGGCGCCGCGCCCATCTTGACAATCTTCTTAAACGAGAAATCAAGTCCCAGCGTGAAGAGCAGGAACATGACGCCGATGTCGGCCCACAGGTGAACGTTGGACACGTCAGCCACCGAAGCGGTGTAAGGCATCTGCGGCGAAACCAGGAAACCGGCGACAATATAGCCTAAGACAAGCGGCTGCTTGAGCCGTTTGAATATCAACGTAACCACCCCGGCCACAACCAGAATCAGCGCGAGGTCCTTGATCATTGGTGCCAGTTCTGACATATCTCTTTTTAAATTAGGAATTAGAAAATAGGAATTAGTACCACTGCACGGCGTTGCTATAGCTGGAACGCTTGTCGTACTTCAGCGCGTCGGTCAGCGTGGCGGCGTTGCAGCGGAACGAGAAGTTATAGCTGGTGTAAGGTGCCAGCACAACGGAGCACGACATATTGAAGCAGTGCAGGTCACGGCTCAGTGATGCCGTGGTCATGGAAATCTTCTTGTTCTCAAAGTCATAGCCCGACGAGAATGAGATGTTCCAACCGTCACTGATGCGCACGTTGCCGCTGATGTTGAGCGTCTGCGTAATCTTGTAGGGATAGCGCATGGTGTTGTAGTTAAACGTGCCGCCGGTGTTCTCACGCATGGAGATGCCATAACCTAACGACAATGACCACGGTATGCTGAACGCCATGTAGCCGTCGTCGTCGGTCTCGGCCAAGCCTGCCTTCTCTTTCCGGGCACCGTGCTTGCCCTCTTCGAGGTCATTATCAATGTTGCTCTCTATGTTGTCTTCGTCATAGTCGTCACCGTCGCGGTTGTTGCGGCGGTCGTCATCGTCCTTGTCAACGTCCTCGCCACGCAGCCACTTGAAGAAGTTGGCCACCTTCTTATTGTCAAGGGTGTAGGACAGGTTCTGCGAAATGCCTTGGAAACGTCCGAACTTACCCTGCCCCCAGTAGGTGGTGTGCTCACTGAGACGTGGCCGGGCTCCCACGGAGTCGGCTTCATAGACGTAGCTGGCAAAGATGGCGCTCAGGTTCAGCGTGTACGACTTCGAGAGTTTCAGGCGCAACGTGGTTGACAGGTCACTCCACTGGCGCACCTTGGCGGCGAAGTTGTAAGACATGCTCAGGCGCAGTTCGTCAATGATGCTGATCTTCTTGAAGCCCGTAGAGTCATCGTCGCTCTTGACTTTCATCTCCAGATTGTTCGACAGGTCAATACCCACCCTTCCCGTGCGTCCGCGGCCGGGCGAGCCGTAGAGCGAACCTTGATAAGGCTGATACTCCACCAGCGTGACATTGCCGTCGGCATCGGTCTTCTGGTATGTCTCGTAGTAGCCGTAGCGCTCCTCACTGAAATCAGGGGCATAGCTGAACGACACGGTGGGGGTCAGCACGTGGCGGATGGCCTGTATCTTATCGCCGAACAGCTTGCGGTTAGGTGTCAAGAAACCATAGAGCTTGGTGGAGGCCGAGACGCTCAGGCTCCAGTCGTAGACGTTGTAGAAGCCTTGCAGCGTATCAATGACCTCGCGCTGATTGGTGGCATCCCACGAGCGCTTCTGCTTCTGTGTATACATGCGGTCAGTGAAGTTGAACGAGGGATTGATGTTCACCACATCGAACAGCGTGAAGTTGGCCTGAATAGGTATCTTGTGCTGCATGCCGTTGCGCCAGTCCTTGGTCAGGCTGGAGTGCAGCAGTTGGTCTTCCTTGGTCGAAATGGAGTTGCTCAGCTGTCCGGTGTAGCTGACGCTGATTTTCTCATACCAGCGTTCCTTGCCTACGGACTTCTTGCGCTTGAAGGGATAGAAGCGGGCCACGGTGATGTTCAGGTCGGGCAGCGTCAGGGCGATGGTCGAGTCGCGCATGTTCTGATTAAGGTTGAACGACGAACTCAACGTCAGGCCGAGACTTGAGAACGTGGTTCCCCAACTGACGGACGACGTTCGGGTGCTCTGGGTCAGTGCCTGCGGGTTATACATCGACGTCAGGTTATTCTGCTCGAAGCTCGTCGTGGCAAAGTTGACGCTGGCCGTAAACGTCTGGTACGGGTTGGCCTTGGGGTCCTGACGGTGGCTCCACTGCACCTTGAAACTCGTCGTCTTCTGATAGTCGGGCATGTTCTTGTCACCCGTCACCGTGTTCTGGTAATTGAAATAGAACGAACCGCTGTAGCGGTAACGCTTCTTGTAGTTCGATGCAGCCGACAGTCCCCATGAGCCCTTGGTGTAAATCTCGCCCAGCAGCTTCAGGTCCATCTTGTCTGATATGGCGAAGTAATAGCCGCCGTCGCGCAGATAGAAACCGCGTGACGTCTCGTCGCCGTAGGTCGGCATGATGAATCCGCTGCTGTAGCTCTTCGTGAAGGGGAAGAATCCGTAAGGAATGGCGAACGGCAACGGCACGTCGGCCACGACGAGATAGGCAGGTCCGAAGACCACATCCTTGCCGGGGCGCACCTTGGCACGCGACAGGGCCAGATAGAAGTCGGGATGATCCTCGTCGCACGTCGTGTAACGGCCATGCTGCAAGTAGAGTTCGCCTTCGCTGCCGCGCTTCGACTTCTCTGACGTCAGGAAGCCGTCCTCCTGCTCCGTGTAGACATCGGCAATGAGGCCCTTCTTGGTCTTGAAGTTAAACGACATAGGACCGCTCTCGTAGGTGTCGCTGCCCATCTTGAACACCGGTGAGCCTTTCACCACGCCCAGTGAATCGGTAGTGCCCTGCGCATGGACAAGACTGGAGTCCATATTCATGTAAATCTGGTCGCTCTTCAAGTCCATGTTCTCATACTTCACCTGAGCGCTGCCATACAGATAAGCGTAGCCCGTGGAGGCTTCATAGACCATCGAATCCTGCGCCGTGTACTCTACCGGTGCGTCAATGCCGTTCTTGCGCTGACGGTTCAGGCTGTCGAGCGACAGGGAGTCGTCCACCGCGCGATTCCTTTTATAGATAAGCAGCTGCAACGAGTCCATCTGCGTGGTGTCCGGTTCGTTGAGGGTGGAGGGTGGAGGGTTGAGGGTGGAAGGTGGAGGGTTAAGGGTGGAAGGCAGGGCGTTGAGCGAATCAAGCGACAGCAGACTGTCAGCCTGCGGCAGCAGTGAGTCTACATGTTGCAGCAACGGGGCCGACTCGGGCAGCACGCTGTCAGTCTGCGGCAGCAATGTGTCCACAGACCTATGCGTCACCGTGTCACGATGGCGCATACTTGGAATCTCTGCCATCACAAAAATGACCGCAGAGAGCAGCAGGAATATGAGCGTTTTCCTTCTCACGGCTGCAAAGGTAACATTTTTAATGAAGAATGAAGAATGAAGAATGAAGAATTTGCTGCCGCCCTACATTTTTTTAACCTTTTAGCCTCACCAAACCTCCCTGAAAAGGCTGCAAGCAAAACGCAGAGCCGAGCGCTCGTGATGTGAATCGGCAGTTCTCGAATCGGGAATCGGCAGTTCCCAAATCGGGAATCGCCAGTTCTCGAATCGGGAATCGGCAGTTTACATATCGGGAATCGGCAGTTTACAAAATGGCCATCAAACAAGGCATATCCCGAGCTCAGGTTTGGAGGGGTTTCAACCTTCAAACCGCTTCGCCCACTCCATCAATTTCACAACGCCAGCTTCACCGAACTTCCGGAGCGAGCGGCACGCCTCTTCCACCGTTTTCTCGTGGTCGGGTGATGACTTCGAGTAGAACTTGTCGGCATAGCAGATGATCTGTTCCTCCAGCGTCTCCGGTTCATAGCCGGGCAAGCCCGTGCCTGTATGACGCTCGGCAACGCGGGCATGACGTTCGTAGCCCTCTTGCCGCAACATGTCGGCTCCAATGCGGCCATGCATGATGTACGGCTCCGTGCCATGACAAAAGATGCCCGGTGCATCACAGCGCAGGATGCCGATGTCATGCAGCATCGCAGCCTCCTCCAGAAACCGACGGTCAACGCCCAACTCCGGATGACGGTCGGCAATAAGCAAAGCGCGGTCAGCCACCTGCCGCGAGTGTTTCAATAAAACCCTGCGGAGCTCATCGTCCGCAGGGTAATACTTATCAATAATCTTCTGATAGTCCATCAGCCTTCACGTTCAATCCATCCGAGATTGTCGCCACGGCGAACCTTGGCGCCCTGCTTGGCTGCTACCTCAACGAGCTTGCCGCCGAGAGCTGCGGGAATGGGTACAATCTCACCCCACGGAGCCTGAATGTAGCAGAACGTGTCGCCCTCCTTGTACTTCTGACCGATGAATGGTTCCAGACAGGGTGCGCACTCGCCTTCACCCGAGAACTCGTAGTAGACCTGACCGGCCACGGGAGCAGTCAGCGGATCGGCCTTGGCGTGCTTGAAGGCAGCAATTTCTTCGGGCTTCAGCTTCGAGCCGAGCTTGGCGTCCTTCGCCTTCTGCAAGTCGGCCAGCATGGTCTTCTTGGCCTGTCCGCTCTTGAACGGACGGTACTGTTCGGGGTGCATGGCCAGCTCGAACAGCTCTTCATCGTCCTGACCGTAGTCCCAGCCGTTCTCATCCATCTCCTTACGGAATCCGTCAAGCGCATTGGGAATGAGCGTGTGCGGGTCAGCATCGGTAAACTCGCGGTTCTGCTTCTTGGCCAGTTCCACAAGTTCAGGAGCAATGGTGCCGGGCACCTTGCCGCTCTTGCCAAGAATCATGCCCCAGATGGCATCGTCCATCATGACGTAGCGGCCCTTGCCCTGCTCCATGGTGAGCAGGTTCATCAGGGCGATGTTCTTCGTGTACTGCGAGAACGGCGTCACCAGTGGGGGATAACCCACCTTCGGCCATACGTACTCCACTTCGTTGAAGAGCTTGACGAGCATGTCGTCCATCGTGAGCACTGACTCGCCTTTCTTCTCACGCAGTTTGTTAATCATGGTCTGAATCGGGCCGAGGTCAGCCATCATGGAGCCCATCATGCCGCCGGGCAGTCCGCTGCCCAAGAGAAGGCTCGACATGTGTTTGTTGGCAGGATTGATGAAGCAGCCCAGCCAGTCGTCAATGAACTCCTGCGTGAGCGTGCGCGCCTGCATGTAGGCGTTCATATTAATATCGGCCACTTCGAAGCCCTCGTTCTTCAGCATCGACTGCACGCTGATGATGTCGGGATGCACCTTACCCCAGCTGAGTGGTTCAATGGCGGTGTCGATGATGTCGGCACCGTTGTTGCACACCTCCAGAATCGAAGCCATCGACAGACCGGGGCCTGAGTGCCCGTGATACTGAATGATGATGTCGGGGTGCTTGGTCTTGATGCTATTGGTCAGTGCACCGAGCATGGCGGGCTGACCGATGCCGGCCATGTCCTTCAGACAGATTTCCTCAGCTCC
>JAFUSC010000087.1 GCA_017467705.1 Prevotella sp.
AACCAATATAAACTATATGACAACGCAATTATAATGCTTTGTCAACTGTAAACGGGCACTTTGTCATGCAGAAGCTGGCACTTCGTCATGCGGAAGCAGGCGTTGTGGCGGTCTCACGCTCGAAAAAGCAAAAAATTGTTTTGCTTTTTGCTCACTTATTCGTACCTTTGACCTGCGGTCGAAGGTCCTTTCGTTCGAAAATGAAAAGAAAAACAAGTTTTCCTTTTGCATTTTGCTCACTTAATCGTACCTTTGCATGCAAAAATCGATTGAAAGATGTTAGAAGTAAGGAATCTGCATGCCAGAATTGGCGATAAGGAGATTTTAAAGGGCATTGACCTCACTGTCCGTGACGGCGAGACGCATGCCATCATGGGGCCCAACGGGTCGGGCAAGTCAACGTTGTCGGCTGTGCTGGTGGGTAACCCGCAGTATGAGGTGACCGAAGGCGAGGCTTGGTTTAACGGCAAGAACCTGCTGGAGATGAAGCCCGAGGAACGCGCCCACGAGGGACTGTTCCTGAGTTTTCAGTATCCGGTGGAGATCCCCGGTGTGTCAATGACCAACTTCATGAAGGCGGCCATCAACGAGAAGCGTAAGGCGCAGGGGCTGGAGCCGATGAACACGGCTGAGTTCCTGAAGCTGATGCGCGAGAAGCGTAAGATTGTGGAGCTGGACCCGAAGCTGTCGAACCGTTCTGTGAACGAGGGTTTCAGCGGCGGCGAGAAGAAGCGTAATGAGATTTTCCAGATGGCCATGCTGGAACCAAGGCTCAGCATCCTTGATGAGACGGATTCGGGGCTGGACGTCGACGCCATGCGCATTGTGGCCGAGGGCGTGAACAGGCTGATGACGCCGGAGACGAGCTGCATCGTCATTACGCACTACGACCGTCTGCTGGAGATGATTCGTCCGCAGTTTGTCCACGTGCTCTATCAGGGACGCATCGTCAGGACGGGCGGGCCCGAGCTGGCTGCGCAGATTCAGGAGCATGGCTACGACTGGGTGAAAGTCTGAACAATAGAATAGGCGCTTATGACACAAGCCCCCTGAGTCAGGGGGTTGGGGGTCTGAACAACATAGAATGAGAAGCTTATGAATGAGAATATGAATAGCAAGGTGGGTCGTTCAGACCCCCAACCCCCTGACTCAGGGGGCTCGCGGCAGCCAAACATAGACCTCTACACGCAGGCGCGGCAGCTGATCATGGACCATGCGCCGGCACCGATGAACGCCGTGCGCGACAGGGCGTTCGACGACTTTCGCAGGCTGGGCTTCCCGTCGCGGAAGGTGGAACGCTACAAGTATACGGACGTGGAGAAGCTCTTTGCCCCGGACTACGGACTGAACCTGAACCGCATCAAAATTCCCGTTGATCCCTATCAGGCGTTCCGCTGCGACGTGCCGAACCTGTCAACATCGCTCTTCTTCATGGTCAATGACCAGTTTTATGGGGGAGAGAGAAGAGAGGAGAGAGGAGAGGGGAGTCAGGAGTCGGGAGACGGGAGTCGGGAGTCAGGAGTCATCATTGACTCTATGTGCAATCATCCTGACATTGTGGCCCGGTATTATGCGCAGCTGGCGACGACGGGCGACGACGCCGTGACGGCGCTGAACACGATGCTGGCGCAGGACGGTCTGCTGGTCTACGTGCCGCGGGGCGTGAAGGTGGACCGCGCCGTGCAGGTCATCAACATACTGAAGGCTCCCTCACCAAAGGGAAAGGCTGGGGGTGAGGCTGCGCTGATGGTCAACCGCCGCGTGCTCATCGTGCTGGAAGAGGGGGCGGAAATCAAGATGCTCTTCTGCGACCACACGGCTGACGACTGCCATTTCTTGACCACGCAGGTCATTGAGGCCCACGTCGGCCAACGGGCACGGCTCGACCTCTACTGTCTGGAAGAGACGCATTATAAGAATGTGCGTGTGAGCAACGTCTACATAGACCAGCAGCGCGACAGCCGCGTCAACCACAACGTCATCACGCTGCACAACGGCACGACGCGCAACCGGCTCGACCTGACGCTGTCAGGCGAGGGAGCTGAGTGCCAGTGCTACGGCTGCGTGGTGGCCGACAAGCAGCAGCACGTGGACAACAACACGCTCATCACCCACCGTGCGGCGCACTGCACCAGCCACGAGCTCTACAAGTACGTGCTCGACGACGAGGCCACGGGTGCCTTCGCCGGTCGTGTGCTGGTGGAGCACGGCGCACAGCAGACGACGTCGCAGATGACCAACCAGAACCTGACGGCCACCCGCGAGGCGCGCATGTTCACGCAGCCCATGCTGGAAATCTATGCCGACGACGTGAAGTGTGCACACGGTTCCACCGTCGGACAGCTCAACGACGCCGCGCTGTTCTACATGCGGCAGCGAGGCATCACGCTTCAGGAAGCCCGACTGCTGTTGCAGAACGCCTTTGTCACTGAGGTCATCGACAAGATGGAGCTCACCCCCCTGCGCGACCGCCTGCATTATCTGGTGGAAAAGCGCTTCCGCGGCGAACTGAGCAAGTGCAAGGGATGCAAGCTGTGCAAATAAGTCCTATAGGCCAATAAGCCTAATAAGCCCCATAAGACAAAAAACAAAGACAATGTACGACATTCAAAAAATAAGGACTGACTTCCCCATCTTGCAGCGCGAGGTGTACGGACGGCCGTTGGTCTATCTGGACAATGCCGCCACGACGCAGAAGCCGCTCTGCGTGCTGGACGCCATGCGCGACGAGTACCTGAACGTGAACGCCAACGTGCACCGTGGCGTGCACTACCTCAGTCAGCAGGCCACCGACCTGCACGAGGCCGCACGCGAACGGGTCAGGCAGTTCATCCATGCACGGAAGACGGAGGAGATTGTGTTTACGCGCGGCACCACGGAGGCCATCAATCTGGTTGCCTCGTCGTTCTGCCAGTCACAGATGCAGGCGGGCGACGAGGTGCTGGTCAGCGACATGGAGCACCACTCGAACATCGTGCCGTGGCAACTGCAGGCCGAGCGCATGGGGCTGGTGGTGAAGCACCTGCCCATTACCGACGACGGCCAGCTGTGCTGCGACACCATAGCTGCACACCTGACCGCACGCACACGGCTGCTGAGCATCACGCACGTCAGCAACGTGTTAGGCACCGTCAACCCCGTGGCCGACATCGTGAAGCTGGCGCATGAGCGCCGAATCCCCGTGCTCATTGACGGAGCGCAGAGTGCGCCCCACATGACCATTGACGTGCAGGCCATGGACTGCGACTTCTTCGCTTTCAGCGGACACAAGATGTACGGACCGACAGGCATCGGCGTGCTCTACGGCAAAGAAGAATGGCTGGACCGCCTGCCGCCGTATCAGGGTGGCGGGGAAATGATTGACCGTGTGACGTGGGAGCATACCACCTTCGAGCATCTGCCTTTCAAGTTCGAAGCCGGCACGCCCGACTATGTGGCCACCCACGGATTGGCCACGGCGATTGACTATGTGCAGTCGGTGGGCCTTGACAACATCAAGGCTCATGAGCAGGAACTGACCCGCTACTGCATGGAACAGCTACAGACCATTCCCGATATTCACATCTACGGCTGTCAGCTGGCGCCGTCCGCTTCTTCAACAGAAGAACCGTGGGCGCACGACGCCGTGGTCAGCTTCAACGTGGGCGATATCCACCATCTGGACCTCGGCACGCTGCTCGACCGTCTGGGCATTGCCGTGCGCACGGGTCACCACTGCGCGCAGCCGCTCATGCGGCGTCTGGGTGTGCAGGGCACCGTGCGCGCCTCGTTCGCACTCTACAACACGAAGGAGGAAGTGGATGCACTGGTTGACGGCATACGCCGTGTCAGCCGGATGTTCTGACAGCCGCAGCCTGACGCGAGGCCAACAGCGTCACTCACAGCTCGCGCTTGCACTGCATGAGTGCGTGAATCAGCCATGCAGCACAGGCACCGCGCAGCAGCAGGGCACAATCAGCAGGAAACACGGTGAAGAAGAAAGCCGCCTGCGCGTTGAGCAGATGCAGCGTCTGTTGCACGTTGACCGGGCGCTCCAGCACGTGCGAATAGTAACGGGCCACGGCCAACAGCGGTTTGCGCACGGCGACGGTCAGTTGGTTCACGTTGAGGTTGAGTCTCTCGTTGCTTTGAAGTGTCATTTCCTTTTTCATATCTGTAACTGTTTTTAATTGTTTTCTGCTGCAAAGAAACGAACGTTTCGTGCAATATATGTTCACTTTCAAAAATATATCGTTAAAGAAATAAAAATATTAACATCCGTTCACATAAAAAGGCACGCTCATGTTAGCATCTCACTATTACGAAGGAAAGACGGAGGCCGGTTGCGACGAGGCTGGCCGTGGTTGTCTGGCCGGTAGTGTCTACGCCGCAGCCGTCATTCTGCCGCCCGACTACGAGAATCCGCTGCTCAACGACTCGAAGCAGCTCACCGAGCGTCGGCGCTACGAACTGCGCGACGTCATTCAGCGCGACGCCATCAGCTGGGCCGTCGGCATTGTTACGCCTGAGGAGATTGACCACATCAACATTCTGAACGCCTCCATTCTGGCGATGCACCGCGCGCTCGACCAGCTCAGTGTGCACCCCGAGGCCATCATCGTGGACGGCAACCGCTTCAAGCCCTACCGTCCGCAGCCGACGTCGCCCGCCCTGCCGCACACCTGCATCGTCAAGGGCGACGGCAAGTACCTCTCCATTGCGGCGGCGAGTATTCTGGCCAAGACCTACCGCGACGACTACATGAACCGGCTGGCAGAGGAGTATCCGCAATACGACTGGCTCAGCAACAAGGGCTATCCCACCAAGAAGCACCGTGAGGCCATACGCCAATACGGCATCACACCCTATCACCGCCGCAGCTATAACCTGCTGGGCGACGGACAGCTGAGCCTTGACTTTAAATAAACACCCCCCTTCCCACATGCGTCACGACAAATTAGACCGCGAGCTCACGCTGATGCTGCTGCTGACCGAGAACCGCCGTTACACGGTCGACCAGCTGTGTCAGCGGCTTGAAATCTCGCGCCGTTCGCTCTACTACTACTTAGACTTCTTCCGCGACAACGGGTTCGTGGTCGAGAAGCAGGGCACCACTTACCGGCTCGACAAGTCGTCGGTGTTTTTCACCAAGCTCTTCCGCACGGTGCATTTCACCGAGGACGAGGCCATCACCATGCGGCGGCTGCTGGACCACGTCAGTGGCAACAGCCTGCAAGTGCAGCACCTGAAGAAGAAGCTGGAGGTGCTCTACGACCTCAACATACTTGATGACTTGCAGCTGCGCGAACAGCAGGTGCAGGTCATCAGCGTCATTTACGACGCCATCAAGTATCACCGCTGCGTCATTCTGCGCGGCTACTCGTCGGGCCACAGCCAGACCAAGCGCGATCGCATGGTGGAGCCGTTCATGTTTCTGAGCAACAACAACGAGATTCGCGCCTATGAACCGTCGTCGGGCATGAACAAGACGTTCCGCCTCTCGCGCATGGAGGGGGCCGAGCTGTTGTCTGACGAGTGGAATCATGAGCACGAGCACCGGCAGTTCTACACGGACATCTTCCATTTCAGCGACGAGCGGCTGATGCCGGTCAGTGTGCAGCTCGACCGTCTGGCCTATAACCTGCTGGTGGAGGAATATCCCAAGTCGGCTGCCTACATCGCACCCTGTGAAGGTGACCCTGACCACTGGCTGTTGCAGACGGACGTGTGCAGCTATGCCGGCATCGGGCGCTTTGTGCTGGGGCTCTTTGACAACGTGCGCCCACTCGGTGATGAGGGCTTTCTGGATTATCTGCGCAGCAAGATCGAGGGAATGAAAACTCCTGAACTCCTGTAACTCCTTATAATATATAATAAATAATGTACCCGCGCGTGCGCGTATAGCAATCGCTCATTTTGTAAACTGCCGATTCTCGCGTCGGGAATCGGCAGTTCTCGCGTTGAGAATCGGCAGTTCTCGCGTTGGGAATCGGCAGTTCTCGCGTCGGGAATCGGCGGTTTACAAAATGAGCCGGCAGGCAGTGGGTTGCGGAATGGCTGGAAACATCAAGAAAACGGGCGTTTTTATGCTTTTTCGTCGTCAATAATTTCGGTAGATAAAAAATACTTCGTACCTTTGCACCCGCAAAATCGCAATTCGCAAAAAAAGCAATTCGCAAACCGCAACACTAAATCGTAAATTGTAAATTGTAAATCGTAAATAATCATGTCCTATCTGTTTTCATCAGAATCAGTCAGCGAAGGCCATCCCGACAAAGTGGCCGACCAGATAAGCGATGCCATACTGGACCAGTTTCTGGCTTATGACGAGCATGCCCGCGTAGCCTGCGAGTCGTTTGTCACCACGGGACAGGTGGTCATCATGGGCGAGGTGCGCTCAGAGGTGTATATTGACCTGCAGACCATTGCACGCAACACCATCAAGAAGATTGGCTACACGAAGGCCGAATATCAGTTCGACGGCAACTCGTGCGGCATACTCACCGCCATTCACGAGCAGAGTGACGACATCAACAGAGGTGTGGACCGTGAGAACGACGTAGATCAGGGTGCCGGCGACCAAGGTATGATGTTCGGCTACGCCACCAACGAGACGGAGAGCCTGATGCCCGTCTCGCTCGACTTGGCACACCTCATCATGCGCACACTGGCACAGATTCGCAAGGAGGGACGCATGATGACCTATCTGCGCCCCGACGCCAAGAGTCAGGTGACGGTGCAGTACAGCGACGAGGGACTGCCCGAGCGCATTGACACCATCGTCGTCTCCACGCAGCACGACGAGTTCGACAACGACGAGGCCATGCTGGCCCGCATCAAGAACGACGTCATCAACATCCTCATTCCCCGCGTCAAAGAGCAGATTCACTCACCGAAGGTGCTTGACCTCTTCGGCGACGACATCAAGTACTACGTCAACCCGACGGGTAAGTTCGTCATTGGCGGACCTCACGGCGACACGGGTCTGACGGGCCGTAAGATTATCGTCGACACCTACGGTGGCAAGGGAGCCCACGGCGGCGGTGCCTTCTCGGGCAAAGACTCCAGCAAGGTGGACCGTTCGGCAGCCTACGCCGCACGCCACATCGCCAAGAACATGGTGGCAGCAGGCGTCAGCGACGAGATGCTGGTGCAGGTCAGCTATGCCATCGGCGTGGCCCGGCCCATGAACATCTACGTCAACACCTACGGACGGAAGCACGTCAACATGACCGACGGGGAGATTGCCCGCAAGATTGAAGAGCTCTTCGACCTGCGCCCGAAGGCCATCGAGCGCACACTGAAGCTGCGCCAGCCCATGTACTTGGAAACGGCAGCCTACGGACACATGGGCCGTAAGAACGAGGTGGTGAAGAAAACCTTTACCAGCCGTTACCACGAGACGAAGACCATCGACGTGGAACTGTTCACATGGGAGAAGCTCGACCGCGTGGACGACATACGCCGCGCGTTCGGACTGTAAAGCCCTGACAACCAGTAAGCCCCGCTGACAAGGAGTAGAGAGATGGTAAACGACAGCATCGAAGCAGTACAGGTGCGTACAGTGCAGCCCGACACGTTGCACACACGCACATCGAAGCCGCTCACTCCCTATCAGGTGTTGCGCACGCTGCCGCGTGATGCGACGCCGGCACAGCAGGACTCTGCCATACAGGCCGCGTTCAAGCCGCAGCAGATTCGCTACAGCGAGCGTCCCGACACGCTTCACCTGCCCGGCCACGGGCCGGGAACGAAGCTCACCGACGTGGAGCTGCCCATATACTACGAAAAAACATTCTTCGCCGACAACGGCCTGTTGCACACGACGACCACCAGCGCGCGCTATGGCGTGCCGGGCGATCCCGTGCCCTACACCCTGCACGGCGACAACATCATCACCCTGCTGCTGCTGGCATGCTTCATGCTGAGTGTCGTGTCGTTTGCCAACTCGCGCAGATTCTTCATCCAGCAGCTGAAAGGACTCTTCCACGTGCCGCGCATGGACGACACGTTCATGCCGGAGACCAGCAACGAGCTGCGCTTCCAGCTGTTCCTCGTGGCGCAGACCTGCCTGCTGCTCGCCATCCTGCAATACTCCTACACGCAGGAGTTCATCGGCACCACGTTCGTACTGCCCTCCGACTATCACCTCATCGGGCTCTTCGCCCTGCTCTTCGTCGGTTACTTCGTGCTGAAAGCAGCGCTTTACACCGTGGTCAACACCGTGTTCTTCGATGTCAAGCGCAATGTTCATTGGCTGAAGACACTCCTGTTCATCACGTCCGTAGAGGGCGTGGTGCTGTTCCCCATTGTTTTGCTGCTGGTTTACTTCGACATGGAGATAGAAAAAGTGATGACTTACTTGATAATTGTACTCATTTTGGTCAAAATACTTACATTTTACAAGTGTTTTATCATCTTTTTCCGCCGATTAAGCGTTTATTTGCAGATTTTTTTGTACTTTTGCACCCTCGAAATCGTACCCCTTACACTTTTCTGGGGCATATTGATATTGACTGGTAAGTTATTGAAAGTAAATTATTAGGAAATGATTAGGAAGATTCTGGTATCACAACCGAAACCATCAAGCGAGAAATCGCCGTACTATGACATAGCTTCACGCTTCGAAGTGGAGATGGTCTTCCGCCCGTTTATCAAGGTGGAGGGGCTGACGGCCAAGGAGTTTCGCCAGCAAAAGGTAAGCATCCTTGAGCACACAGCCATCGTTTTCACGTCGCGTCACGCCATTGACCACTTCTTCAATCTGGCCAAGGAAATGCGTGTCGCCATACCTGAAGATATGAAATACTTTTGCGTCACCGAGACCATTGCACTCTACATCCAGAAGTACGTGCAATACCGCAAGCGTAAGGTATTCTTCGGTGAGACCGGAAAAATCATTGACCTGCTGCCGATCATGGTGAAGCACAAGCAGGAGAAATACCTCGTGCCCATGAGCGACGTGCATAACGACAGCGTGAAGACGCTGCTCGACTCCAAGAAACTGAAGCACACGGAGTGCGTCATGTACCGCACCGTGAGCAATGACTTCACACCTGAGGAGGTCGAGAACTTCGACTACGACATGCTGGTGTTCTTCAGCCCGGCAGGAGTGGAGGCACTGCTCAAGAACTTCCCCGACTTTGATCAGACGAAAGTAGCCATTGCAACGTTCGGACCCGCCACGGCCAAGGCCGTCAAGGAGGCCGGACTGCGGCTTGACTTGGAAGCACCGTCAGAGAAATATCCTTCCATGACGGGTGCGTTGCAGCACTACCTGTTGGAACAGGAAGAGGACTGAACAGGCATGGCTGACGCACGTGCGACGCTGGGCAGACGGGAGCGCATTAAAAGCCGCAAACAGGTCGAAGCGCTCTTTGAGGGAGGCAACAGCCGTTCCATGGCTGCCTTTCCGTTGCGGGTGGTCTACATGCTGACTGAAGCCACGGCTGAGGAACCGCCCGTGCAGATGATGGTCAGCGTGTCGAAGCGTCACTTCAAGCATGCCGTACAGCGCAATCGCGTCAAGCGACAGGTGCGCGAAGCCTACCGGCTGAACAAGCAACCCCTTCACGACCACATTGTCAGCAAGCAACCGGGCAAGGCGCTGTGGCTGGCTTTCATCTGGCAAGCTGACAAGCTCTTCGCAACGAACGACGTAACGACCAACATGCAGCGGCTGCTGCAACGACTCATTGAACAGCTATGAAGCACCTGTTGCACTACCTGTCCGCCGGTCTGACGTGGCTGCTCTGTCTGCCCATCGTGTTTTACCAGACCTGCATTTCGCCTTATACGCCCCCTGCGTGCCGCTTCACGCCCACATGCAGCGAGTATGCCAAGCAAGCCCTGCGCAAGCACGGTCCCATCAAAGGCACTTGGCTGGCCGTCTGGCGCATCCTGCGGTGCAACCCTTGGGGCGGCTCAGGCTACGACCCCGTGCCGTAATAAGTCCCATTCGGCCCATAGGCCCCATTCGGCCTATCAAAAAACAGAAGTGAATAATAAACAACAATAATAACAATTAACCCGGTCGGTCGTTCAGACCCCTCCCAGCCTCCCCTGACTCAGGGGAGGAACTTGAGACGGTCGTTCAGACCCCCAACCCCCTAACTTAGGGGGCTTTAAACAATATGAGAAAGAATTTTGTTGAAGAACTCCGCTGGCGCGGAATGTTGGCACAGATGATGCCCGGAACAGAAGAACTGCTGCAGAAAGAAATGGTAACAGCCTACCTCGGTACTGACCCGACGGCTGATTCCCTGCACATCGGCCACCTGTGTGGCATCATGATGCTGCGTCACTTGCAGCGCTGCGGCCACAAGCCCATCATCCTCGTCGGCGGCGCCACGGGCATGATCGGCGACCCCAGCGGCAAGTCGCAGGAGCGCAACCTGCTCAACGACGAGACACTGCGCCACAATCAGGAGTGCATCAAGGCACA
>JAFUSC010000088.1 GCA_017467705.1 Prevotella sp.
GCTTTATATGGCATCATATAAGCCAATTTGGGGCTTAGGACGAACACAAAACGCACAAATCATAAAAAGAGCTGCATAGACTCCTATGTCAACATTAATAACATAGAAAAAGAGGATGTGCCTATTTTGACACACCCTCCTGCTGGTCGGTGCATTTGCAATGCACCACACGCCACGCACCTTATCCTCTGCTCGTTCTGTGTGCATTGTAAATGCACCGACCAAAGGCAGCCGCATTGCAAATGCGGCTGAACTCAGAGAGCTAACCGCAGACCCTTGATGTCGTTGTGGAACGAAGGCCTATCATTGCTCCGATTCGAAACGCGACAGAACCCGGCGTTGCCGAAATCAAACCAACTGCCCCCACGAAGTACACGATCAGAGCCAGAAGATGCACCACAAGGATTCGTTTGACTGCCTGAATTGTAGGAGCCATACCAATCTTGACACCATTCAAAAACATTGCCCGACATATCGTATAGACCTAACTCATTGGCCCGCTTCGTACCAACATCATGCGTCGTGCTATGACTATTGTCGCTGTACCAAGCCACGTCACCAATAGAATTGCCGCCCGCATACTTGTAACCCTTTGAGCGGTTGCCGCCACGCGCAGCATACTCCCACTCTGCCTCAGTAGGCAAGCGGAAGTTCTTACTTGTTAACTCGTTCAACTTACGGATAAAGTCCTGACAGTCTTCCCAACTTACGTTCTCAACAGGATGATTTGTCCCCTTGAACTTCGACGGGTTGCTGCCCATCACGGCCTGCCAAAGCTCCTGCGTCACCTCATACTTGCAGATGCTGAACGACGACAGCGTCACCTGATGAACAGGTTTCTCATCGCTCTCTGCGTCCGAGCCTTGCTCAGAAGTAGCACCCATCATGAATGTGCCGCCCTCCACGTAGACCATGTTCGACTCCAACTCCGACAGAATAGCATCACGGCTACGCGTCGGTTTCTTCTTTGTCTGTTTGGGCTTCGTTGTTGAATTGTTTACAGTCGGTTTGCGTGTTTTTATGCGCTGCGCTATCACTTCGGCCATCGGCAGCATGGCCAACAGCATCACTGCAAAAACAAGTTGAATCAGTCTGCTCATATTTTTACTTCTTTGATTGATTTACTAACTCTTTTAGGGCTTCTATATATGACAAAGCCAAAGGCAACAAGTCATTTACCATATCGCGGTCACAATAAGCAAAAGCTTCATAATCACTGCTATGACGCTTTTCAAACAAAGTATTGAACGTTCTGCCGTGCACCACAGGCAAGATGCCCTTAGATACAAAATGAAGACCTAACATAGTCTTAACACCTGCATGAGTAGCAGCTGCAATATGATGTTTTAACAATAGGGCCTGTGTTGCATAGAAGCATGCATAATACATACGGTTAACCGCAGCATTATAGTGAGAAGCATCAAACAACAAACGCGCTTCATCCATAGCCTCATCAGCTCGTTCAAGCCGATAACGTATTAACTCCTGCCGGCTTTGCTCATCTAATGTTTCTTTCATAGGCGTATTCCTTCATTTGCTACATTAACATAAAAGGGAGTCTTAAAAGGCGGGTGCTCCCACTGTTTGCGCAACATCACCGTGGGGTTCACAAGCACGCCAGTAGCCCACTCTATCTCATGGAGTGGCTTCGTGACCTGCATTTCATCCTCTAATGTCAAATGGTCACCGTCTAACAATATCAGCACGTCAATATCACTATCAGGACGCGCATCACCACGTGCCTCTGAACCATAGAGAATTGCTGTAGCCGTTGGTGCAACTTGATGAACCGAGTCGCCTATCAGCTTGACTATTGCCTTCCTATCCATTTCTTCAGTGATTACAAACTATCAAACAAAATGAATTATTCGCTGCAAAGATATAAATAATTTTGCAGAAAGCAAAATAAAAGGAAGACAAATTAGCATATACACGCAAGACGCCCGCATCCGACGTAGGGATGCGGGCGTCTGATCAGTTGCTGAGCACGGCGAAAAATGTGATCACTTCTTCTTCGTCTGCTTTTTCTTCTTGCTGCTCGTGGTGGTGGCAGGCTTCGTGGTGGTGGTCGTCACGGGCTTGTAGTACTGCAATGCCTCGGGCATCCAGCCGTTGATGTTCTTGATGCGGTCAGCATCCGACGGGTGGTCACTCAACAGCGAGTTGGAGCCGCCGCCCGTGGCCTGCGACATGCGCTGCCAGAAGGCGGGCGCACACTGCGGGTCGTAGCCCGCCATGGCTGCGAAGATGAGTCCCATGTGGTCAGCCTCGCTCTCCTGCGAGCGCGAGAAGCCGGCCGTGAAGAACTGACCGCCGTAACCGGCCACCAGCTGTCCGAGCTGGACGGCTGTGTTGCTGGCACCGAGCCCGGAAGCCACGGCACTGAGCACCTGCACGCCGTACTGCTGTTTGTAGGCATTGCTCAGACGCTCAGCCGAGTGCTTGGCTACGGCGTGAGCAATCTCGTGCCCTAAGACTATGGCCAGTGAAGCCTCGTCCTGCGTGACGGGCAGCAAGCCCTCGTAGACCACAATCTTGCCGCCGGGCATACAGAAGGCGTTGATGTTCTGATCCTGCACCAGGTTAAACTCCCACTGATACTGCGACACTTCCGTGCCGAGACCGTTGGCGTTGAGATAGTTGACCACAGCCGTCGCCAACCGTTGACCCACACGCTGCACCATCTGGGTGTTCGCCGTGTTGGTCGACTTCTTGGCCGTCTGCATGTACTTCTGATACTCCTGATTGCTCAGGCTGAGCACTTGCTGGTCGCTGACAATCAGGTTCTGCTTGCGCCCCGTGATGGGCACGGTTGACGTGGTGCCGCAGCTGGTGAGCACGGCGGCAACGACCGTCAGCAGAAGGACTCTTACGGACTTCATAAGCTACGACGACTATTTTGCAGCGGGCTTAGCCGGAGTCTCAGCAGCGGGCTTGGCGTCGGTAGCAGGTGCAGCCTCTTTCTTGGCATCAGTAGCCGGAGCTGCGTCCTGCTTCTGCTGGCTGGCATCAAACGAAGGGAGCGTGTTGGGGTTGGCAGCAGGAGCTTCCATGCCCTCAGTCACAGAGTGCTGACCGCCAGTGCGCGGAGCAACGTATGCACACACAACGCTGAAGACGACCATGGCAATGGCCAGGCCCCACGTTGTTTTCTCAATGAAGTCGGTGGTCTTACGCACACCGCCGATTTGGTTGTAAGAGGCGAAGTTGGAGGCCAGGCCACCACCTTTTGACTCTTGAATCAGAACAATGCCAATCATCAGAATGGCTGCAATCACCATAAAGATTACGAATAATGTGTAAAGTGTCATTTTTTTGTTTTTTTGTTATTACTGTTTATTATTAATTTCTCTAAGAATCTGATCTGGTCAGCGAAGTAGGCGTTCTTCTTCGGGTAGTTCACGCTGAGTCGCTGTATGATTTCCAAGGCTTTCTCGTAACGTCCCTGCTTGACGTAGATGCGTGCGAGCGTCTCGGTGAAGTATTCCTCTTCCTCCTCTTTCTTGTCGGGGTCAGGCAGCTCAGGCAGAAACTCAGGCGTCTCGTTGAGCACGAAGCGGCCTGCATCCTGCTCAATGAACGTGTCAATGAGCTGCTGCCCCTGCAGCTGCGGGGCTGCTTCAGGCACCGCCTCCTCGCTTTCTGACTGCAAAAGATATGCCACATAGTCGACGGCAGCGTCGGCGGGTGTGGGTTTGCGGCGCGGTTTGCCCGTCTCGTCGTCGTGAGGAATCGACTCCAAGAAGCTGTCAATGAGCGACATCGTGCGATTCGGCGTGTCCGCCGTCGTCGCGTCAGGCTTCTTCGCCGGCGTTATCTTGTAGTGCGACGCCTCCACCAACTGGAAGATGACCTTGCGGTCAGTGATGTAGATGGCGGCACGGCGCAGCTCCTCGTCGAACGACGGGTCGTGCAGCAGATAGAGATTCTGCAACAGCAGCAGGCGCACCGTCTGGAAATACGGATAGAGTGCCAACATGGAACGCAACTCGTACAAGCTGTCCTTGTCGAGACGTTCAGGATGGTTGATGTACTCAGTCAGTTCCATATTCCTCTATATATATATCACCAGTTGACGGCCGTGGCGTTGAAAATCTGGTCGCAGATGTCGGTAATCATCACTGTCACCAGCTCTTCCTGAACCGAGTTGAGAGACTGCGTCGTGTCGTAAGACTGGCTGGCAGTGAACTGCCGTTCGAAGTCCTCTTGATGGTTCTTGTTGTTCGTGAAGCGCACGTTGACCGTTATCGACAGTTCCGTCTGCGCAGAGTATCCCTCGCTGGAGACACCCTTGTTGCGCTGGTCGTAGCGCGTAATCTCACCTTCTATTTTCCAGTCGCCGTTGCGGTTGACGGATGTCAGCCGCGTCTGGCTGGCGAACTTGTCGCGCAGTTCGTTGTTGAACATTCCGGCCATGGGGCCCCAGACGTAGCTGGCACGGTTAGGGAAGTCATTGATCTGAATGGTCTTCACCTCGTCGTAGTTGATGCTGGCGCCGTTGAACGTATAGGACGATTCGAACAAACCGAAGTTCAGCTTGCAGGCTGACAGCAGCAGTGCTGCTGCCACACTGACCATGATGTTGATTGTTCTTCTCATCCTGTCGTCTTCCTCTGTTCTGATGGTTTTCTATTTGTTATCGTCCATCCCGTATTGCTTGAGGCGCCGATAGAGCGTCCGGTCGCTGATGCCTAACTCCTGTGCCGCTTTCTTGCGGTTGCCGCCGTTGCGCTCCAGTGCGCGCTCCAGCATCTGCCGGCTCAGCACGTTGAGGTTCAGGTTCTCCAGTTCGCGTTCCGGCTCCACGTATTCCTCAGCCACAGCGTCCTCCACCGTCGATGTGATGGGCGTCGCAATGGGCTGTATCGGCTGAAGCGGCGTCAGCTGCGTGGTCTGAAGCGGAGCAGCAGCCTGCGTGTTGCTGCCGTTGTCCTCTATCTGCTTCTTCAGCGATGCCATCTCGCGGCGCAGGTCGTTGACATTGCCGCGCAGGTCGAACAGTATCTTATACAATATCTCACGCTCGTTTTCAAACGAATGTTCACCCTCACGGTGAATGGTGGCCAGCTGTGTGCTCTCCTGGTCCTGCGGAATGAATTGCTGCAGGATTTCAGCCGTCACCGTCCGTTCCGTGCTGAGCACAGAAATCTGCTCGGTGATGTTCTTCAGCTGTCGCACGTTGCCCGGCCACTTATAGCGCATGAGCAGCTGCTTGGCCTCGTCGGTGAGCACCACCTTGTCCATGCGGTACTTCTCAGCAATTTGCATGGCAAAGAGACGGAACAGCAGCACGATGTCCTCGCCGCGGTCGCGCAGCGGCGGCATCTGCACAGGCACCTGATTCAGGCGATAGTAGAGGTCCTCACGGAAGCGGCCCTCGCTGATGGCCTGACGGATGTTGACGTTGGTTGCCGCCACAATGCGCACGTCGGTCTTGCGTACCTCTGTGGCACCCACGGGAATGTACTCCCCCGTCTCGAGCACGCGGAGCAGCCGCGCCTGCGTAGCTACCGGCAGCTCACCCACCTCGTCGAGAAACAGCGTGCCCTTATGAGCGACGCCGAAATAGCCCGGTGAGTCGTTGATGGCACCCGTAAAGGAGCCTTTCACGTGGCCGAAGAGTTCACTGTCAATGGTGCCCTCGGGAATGGAACCACAGTTGATGGCAAAATACTTCTCACGGCGGCGAGGCGAGTTGTCGTGAATCACGCGCGGAATAATCTCCTTACCCACGCCGCTTTCGCCGACAATCAGTACCGACAAATCAGTCGGCGCCACCTGTAGTGCGACGTCGAGCGCCCTGTTCAACGCATCGCAGTTGCCCACGATGTTGTACCGCTGTTTGATGCCTTGCAGTTCTGTAGTCTTCATTTTTAGCGTACAAAGGTACGAAGAAATTATGACATAATGGCAGAATATTGGCAGAATTTACGTTTTCTTATCCTTTTTCGTGCCTTCTGCCACGTTTACGCTTCCTCTGCAGGCTTCTTTTCCTCACGTTTAAACTGATCCTTGGCCCTCACGGTGAAGCGCTGCTTGTCGCCGTCCTCACGCTTTTCGTGATAGAGTTTGGGCAGCGGATTGGCCAGCGGCTCGTCATAGTCAAGCCGATTACGGAAGATGTCAATGGCGGCATAGATGGCCTGACGGAACGACAGCTCGTCAGCAATGCCCTTGCCGGCAATGTCGTAAGCCGTGCCATGGTCGGGCGACGTGCGCACGATGGGCAGTCCGGCGGTGAAGTTGACGCCACACTCCTGTGCCAACGTCTTGAAGGGTGCCAGTCCCTGATCGTGATACATGGCGAGCACACCGTCGAAACGGCTGTAGGCGGCGCTGCCGAAGAAGCCGTCAGCAGCATACGGACCGAAGGCCTGGATGCCGTGCTTCTCCAGTTCGATGATGGCGGGACGTATGATTTCTGCCTCCTCATGGCCCAGCACGCCGCCGTCACCCGCATGGGGATTGAGCGAAAGCACGGCAATGCGCGGTGACGAGATGCGCAGGTCACGGCGCAGGGTCTGGTGGAAGATGGTGGCTTTCTCCATGATGGCCTCCTTGGTGATGGCCTGTGCCACGTCCTTGATGGGCAGATGCGTCGTGACGAGTGCCACGCGCAGCGTGTCGTTCATCAGAACCATGAGTGCCTTCTGGCCGTCACCCACACGCTCCTCAATGTACTCGGTGTGACCGGGGAAACGGAACGTGTCACTCTGAATGGAATGTTTATCAATGGGTGCCGTCACCAGCACGTCGAAGAGTCCCTTCTTGTAATCCTCCATGGCGCGCTCCAGTGCTTTAAGGGCAGCTTCGCCAGCCTCAGGCGACGGATGTCCCATGTCAACCTTCACTTCGTCCTCGAACGTAGTCAGCAGATTGACCCGACCGTCCTTTGCCTCTTCCGCACTGTCAATGATGCTGAAGTTCGTGGGCAGGTCAAGCGCCTTGCGATGATAGGCAGCCACTTTGGGCGAGCCGTAGATGATGGGGGTAAAGAGTTCCAAGATGGTAGGGTCAGCAAAGGTCTTGAGAATCACCTCATAGCCGATGCCGTTTGTATCACCATGCGTGATGGCCACGCGAATCAATTTTTCCTGTTCCATTGTTGTTTGTTATTATGATTGTTTTTGAGTCTTATGGGGCTTATGGGAGCGGGCGCGCTTTCCTTGCTGTTGACAGCAGGCCGCAGGCGGCGAAGATGTCTTGTCCACGACTGGCGCGGATGGTTGTGAACACGCCATGACGGGTCAGGTAGTCACGCAGGACTTCCATGCGCTTCTCGTCACTGGCTGGCAGGTCTACACCGGGAATCTCATGGAAGCGGATCAGGTTGACCCGACACTCCAACCCGCTGAGCAGCCGCACGATCTCGCGGGCATGCAACGGCTGGTCGTTCAGTCCGCCGAAGCAGATGTACTCAAACGAGCAACGGCGCTGATGGGTGAAGTCATACTGCTTCAGCAGCTCCACCACGTCGGCAATGCTCATGGCCTGCTCAGCAGGCATCAGCTGCCGGCGCTGCTCCGGTATGGGTGAGTGCATGGAGATAGCGACGTGGCACTGGCTCTCATCCAGAAAACGTTTCAGCTTATGCTTCACGCCCACGCTGCTCACGGTGATGCGCTTAGGACTCCACTGCCACCCCCACTCTGCCGTCAGCACCTCAGTGGCACGCAGCACAGCATCAAGGTTGTCCATCGGTTCCCCCTGTCCCATGAAGACGATATTGGTCAGCCGCTCCCGTTCAGGCAGGGCGTGTATCTGGTTCAGGATGTCAGCCACGGTGAGGTTACCCTCCCACCCCTGCTTACCAGTCTGGCAAAAGAGGCAGTTCATCTTGCACCCGACCTGACACGAGACACACAACGTGCCACGCTCACCGTCGGGAATGAAGACAGTCTCCACGCATAACCCGGAATTTCCAGAAAGCCCGGATTGTTGCCCAGATTGCCCAAAATGTCCGGTAGTCTCCACCGGAAACAAATACTTGACCGTTCCGTCCTTTGAGTGTTGGGAATCAACGGGTTCACGAAGTCCCACTTCGTAGCTCTCAGCCAAGCGCTGGCGGTTCTGCCTTGATATGTTCGTCATCTCGTCGATGGTTGCAACACGCTTCACATAGACCCACTCTGCTATCTGGCGTGCCGTAAAAGCAGGCATGCCAAGCGCGACAACTGCCTCACGCAGTTGTGCGGGCGTCATTCCGAGCAATCGTTGCTTCGCATCAGTCATAGTCACTACTACTTAACGGTTTCGACCGTATAGTTATTGAGTGCATTGGCCTTCACGTTCCTGACCAAGGTTTTATAAGCCAGCATGCACTGCTCGTCATTGGGAGATCCGGTCTCGTTAGCCAGTCCGTACTGTGCCTTAGGAGCCTCTCCGTCCTCACTCATCATGACGAGGACGACGCAACTTTGCACATTTCCGGCACCGGTCTCCATCGAGAAAGAGTACATCTCGTCACCATCTGCGTTTACAAGAAGAATCATCTCTTTTCCGGCATTATAGACAATGGTGGGTTTCAGCACTTCATTCTGAACTTCCCCGTTCATATTGTTGACCATGTTCAGCCTCGGTTGCTCACCGGGACGGTCAACAAGCTCAAGCAAAATGTCACAAGCAGCCTCTTCCTGTGACTCTAATTCCAAGGCATACTCAAACTTGAATTTATAGTTTGTCTGCTTTGACTTGGGGGCACTACCTTGCTTCTGTGCATAGGTCGCAGTCAACATCATCATGACCGTGACAAGGGTTATCAGTCTTTTCATACGCTTTATGTTTATTTTTAATGCCGCAAAGGTAAGAAAAGTTTTTCAATTTCGCAAGTTTAAGCCCTGCTTTCTTTTGCATCCCGAAAACTTAGGCGGTACCTAAGCCAGAGTTAGGCGGCACCTAAAGGGGAGTTAGGCGGTACCTAAAGCACAGTTAGGCGGCACCTAACTCCCCTTTAGGTACCGCCTAACTCTGACGTAGAAGCCTGCGACCTGCAGACCTATCATTTGGTTTCAATGGTGATGCTCTTCTCCAGTCCGGCCCGTTTCGGGTCCGTAACCGTGAGCACGATATTGCCGGGAGTCTCCGTGGCGCGCACAATGACCACCAGCTCGCCGTTAAACAGCTTCATGCGCGGAACGGTGAATGAATGCAGACTCGTGGCATCGCCGTTGCAGACAGCCTGGAACGTGCCCTCGCCTTCAACGGTGAACGTCAGTTCATCGTCGAGCGTCGGACAGAAAACGCCTTGCTCATCGAACAGCTGCACGCGCACGAAAGCCATATCATCGCCGTCAGCACGCAGGGTGTAGCGGTCGGGCGTGACGGAAAGCATCACGGGTTTACCGGCAGTGAAGTTGCTCAACGTGGCAGCCTCCGCCCCAAACTCATCGTAAGCGACGACCTTGATTTCACCGGGTTGGTACTTCACGTTGTTCCAACGCAGACGATAACGGTCAAGCCGTTCGGCAGGATTCTTCTTCAGACGTCCCTGTGAACGTCCGTTCACAAAGAGTTCCGCCTCAGGATAGCTGGTGTAGACATAGACAGGTGTCGTCTTTCCCTCGCGGCCGGGCCACGTCCAGTGAGGCAACATGTGGAGCGTCGGGCTCTCCGTCTGCCAGTGACTGCGATAGAGATAATAGCGGTCCTTGGGCAGTCCGGCCAAGTCGCAGATGCCGAAGTAGCTGCTACGTGATGGCCAATACTCATCATAGGGCGTCGGTTCGCCCAGATAGTCAAAGCCTGTCCACACGAATTCACCGATAACCCACGGCTTTTCGTCCTGCCAGACCCAGTCATCATCAGGCAGATTAGACCAAGGGCACCACTCCACGTCGTAGCTGGAGCACTGTCCGTCAGCATGTTCCAACGCATGCGGGTCATAGTTAGGCGAGTAAGAAGCAAACTGTGAATTATCATTGGGCACCACCGGGAACTTATAGACGCCGCGCGACGACACGGTGGAAGCCGTCTCGCTGCCCAACAGGAATCCCTGAGGCAGCTGACGGATGTTGTTGTCATACTTATGCACGCGATAGTTAAAGCCTGGCACATCCATCACCTGCGCGAAACCGCTCTTCAATGCATCCTCTGCACGGTCCATGCCTTGGGTGACGGGCCTCGTCGGGTCGAACTGATGACACAGGTCTTGCAGATGTCGGGCAATCTCGCGGCCCTCTTCGCTCCACTGCTCAGGAATCTCATTGCCTATTGACCACATCACAATGCAAGGATGGTTACGGTTGCGCACGACGAGGTTTTCGATGTCACGGTCAGCCCACTCCTTAAAGAAACGCGCATAACCGTTTTTGCACTTGGGATACAGCCACATGTCGAACGACTCGGCCATGACCATCATGCCCAACGAGTCACAAATCTCCATCTGCCACTGCGACGGCATGTTGTGGGCCGTGCGAATGGCATCGGCACCCATTTCCTTCATGATTTCAATCTGGCGAATCAGCGCAGCCTTGTTGATAGCCGCACCCAGCGGACCAAGGTCGTGATGCAGGCAGACACCCTTCAGCTTGCGCGTCACGCCGTTCAGCTGGAAGCCGCCTTCCTTTGAGACGCTGACGGTACGGATGCCGAAGCGCGTCTTCCATGACTCGTCCTTGATGTTATAATCGGGATCTTCCGGATTAAAGTTGTCCGTCTCTTTCTCGAGCAACAGACCAAGATGATACAAATAAGGCGACTCCGGGGACCACAGCTGCGGCTCATCCACCTCAAGCGTCAATTCCACATGACCATCGGAAGCAACCACCTTCCGTTCAAGCACTTTCGTATCACCGTTGGCATCAGTAATCATGACTGCCAGCAACTGCCCTTCCTGCGGATTGACAACCTTCGCCGACACGCTGACAACAGCCTTCCCATCTTTAATAGATAATGTACGCACGTACGTGTACCAGTCGTCAATGTAGCTCTTCGGCGTCAGCATCAACTCCACAGGACGGTAAAGTCCGGCACCGGGATACCACCGGGAACTCTCCTCCACGTTCTTCAAATCCACCTCAACGGTGTTTTCACCAGCATGCAGAAACGGCGTGGCGTCCACACGGAAGGCATTATATCCATAGGCCCAACGCCCTGCCTCCTGTCCGTTCACCTTCACGACAGGCTCACTCATGGCACCGTCGAACACCAGTTCGGCGTGTCCGATGGGCTCAATAATGTTCACAGTTGTCCTATAATGTCCCTCACCTATCCACGGCAAAGCACCGCTGCGGCCACTTTTTTCCGTGGCCTGTGTCTCACCGTTCTGCTCAATGGCGACCTTCTGTAAATCCCATTTCTTGTCAAACGGGCCGCTGATGGCCCAGTCATGGGGAATCATTACCTGTTGCCACGAGGCACCGTCGTGCGAGAACTGCCAATGCCGCAGGTTCATTGACTGCCGTTGTGCTGTGGCAGTAAGAGCTATCACAAAAAGAAATAGCAAGTGTTTCAGTCTTAAGTTATTCATATTCATTAGTAATATTTATGGTGCAAAGGTACAAAAAAATCTCCGCCATCCAAAAGGATAGCGGAGATTTTTATGAATTCTATTCAATTTGAATACTCAGTCTGCTTATTTTGCAGTGTCGTTGAACGTAGCAACGCGGTTGAACTCAACCTCATCGAACAGTTCGTCAGTTGCACCCATACCGGTAGCGGTCAGGCGGCTTGCAGCAATCTTGTGCTTCTTGACGAGAACGTTCTTAACAGCGTCTGCACGAGCCTGAGACAATCTCTGGTTAACCTCGGGATTGCCTTCGGGAGAAGCGTAACCCTTAATCTCAATCTTTGCCTCGGGGTGCTTCTTCATGTAAGTAGCAATGAGCTCGATTGAAGCATAACCAGCCTGGTCGATGCTGCTCTTACCCTTACCGAAGATAACCATCGGCTGCAGGTTAGTAACAGTGGTGGGCTTGTTAACAACAGTGACATTCTCTGTCGGACGGTTGCGGCACTCATCGAGATCAGCCTTCAGCTGACGAATCTGGCCGTCCTTAGCTGACAGCTGTGCGTCCTTGTCGTTGATGTTAGCGCGAAGCTCATTGATCTTAGCGTTCAAACCGTCGATCTCAGCCTGGTCGCGGAGCTCAGCAACCTTGAAGTTGTGAGTACCGTTGCTGTTACCGAACTTGTAAACGAGACCCAGGTTAGCCTGGAAGATAGCGTCGTTGATGTTGTAAGCAACATGATCCATGTGAGCATCAGCAATCGTGTAAACCAGAGCGGGCTCCAGATACAGCTGCCACTGCTTGTCAGAACCGAAGTTGTAAGCAAAGTCAAGACCAACCTTTGAAGACATAGCGTTGTCTACCTCGTCAAAAGTGTGCTGCCAACCGAGACCTGCGATACCGATAATCTCGAAGCAACGGGGAGTGCCATTGTAACCGGCAAACCAGTTGTTGAAGTTCAAAGTACCCAGCAAGCTGACGTTAGTCTGCTTAACAGTGGTCTTGAGATCATCGAAACCAGCGTTCTTTCCAAAGAAAGCCTGGCCTTCAACTGCCAAACCTACTACCGGAGTGAACCAACGACCAATGCGAAGACCTGCCTGATAGTTGATGTCATCGAACTTAAAAGTAGATGCGGGAACATTAGCACCACCATTGATTCCAATGTACCAGTTGTCGCAATTCAGGCTCTCCTCAACAGTCTGAGCTGAAATCGTCTGTGCTGAGAAAGCAGCAACAGCAAGCATTAAAAATAGCTTTTTCATGTTTTTTTAAATTTTTGTTTGTTAAATAGAAATCAATCTTTTCTTTTATTTTCGCTGCAAAATAAATAAAAAAAACGCTAACTTCCAAGAAAAAAAGGCAAAAAGTAACGCAATAAGTGTAATTTTTGACCTTTTGGGACATTTTATTTGATAAAAATGCGTAATTTTGTCGTCATGAAACGAATTATACTCATTACAGGCGGGCAGCGTTCGGGTAAAAGTCAGCATGCAGAAAGACTGGCTTTGGAGCTGAGTGACAATCCCGTCTATTTAGCAACGGCCCACATCTGGGATGAAGAATTCCGCCAACGTGTGGCACATCACCAGCAACGTCGCGGACCACAGTGGACCAACATTGAAGAAGAAAGGCACCTCAGCCGCCATCAGTTGGCCGGACGTGTCATCGTCATTGACTGCATCACGCTTTGGTGTACGAACTTCTTTTTCGACAGCGAGAAGCCTGAAGACGAACAACCGACGGTGGACGAAGCGCTCGAAGCCCTGAAAACCGAGTTCGACAGCTTCACTTCGCAGGACGCAACGTTTATCTTCGTCACCAACGAGATAGGCAGCGGCGGCGTCAGCGACAATGTCGTGCAGCGACGTTTCACTGACTTAGAGGGATGGATGAATCAATATGTGGCCCGTCAAGCCGACGAAGTGATACTCATGGTGGCGGGTATTCCTATAAAAATAAAGTAAATGACTTTCAATATTCAACCCCTATCATCAGTCATGACGGCTGACATACAAGCCAAGATTGACAACCTGAACAAACCGAAAGGCTCGCTCGGCAGGCTGGAGACGCTGGCCATACAGATATGCCGGATTCAGCAGACGCTTTCACCAACCCTGCAATACCCGTGTCACCTGTTGTTAGGCGGCGACCACGGCATCGAACGCGAGGGCGTCAGCGTCAGTCCCCGGGCTGTCACGTGGCAACAGATGATCAACTTCACCCGCGGTGGCGGCGGTGTCAACATGTTTTGCCGGCAACATGGGTTTGACCTCAGCATCGTTGACGTTGGTGTTGACTATGACCTGACGGCCTATCCCGGCATCATCGACCGCAAGATTGCCTGTGGCACGAACAACTTTCTGCACGAAGCGGCCATGAGCCGACAACAAATGGAGCAGGCATTGCAGGTGGGCATCGACCTTGTTGATGCCTGTCACCAGAAAGGCAGCAACGTCATCAGCATCGGCGAGATGGGTATTGGCAACACTTCTCCCAGCAGCATCTGGATGAGTCTGTTCTGTAACATGCCTTTGGATGAGTGCATCGGAGCCGGAGCCGGCCTCAACAACGAAGGCATCCGCCACAAATATCAGGTATTAAGCCAAGCCCTTGAGAACTTTCACCAATCACCAAACACCACTCACCACTCACCACTCACCATCATTCAATACTTTGGCGGCTACGAGATGGTGGCAGCCATCGGAGCCATGTTACGCGCCGCAGAGCTACACCTTATTATATTAATAGACGGATTCATCATGACAGCCTGCGCTTTGGCAGCCACACAACTCCACGCTGCCGTCCGCGACTACATGATTTTCACCCATTGCGGCGACGAAAGCGGTCACCGACGGATGCTCGATAGCCTGCAAGCGGAGCCCCTGCTGCACTTAGGACTGCGGTTAGGTGAAGGAACGGGGGCACTGTGTGCCTATCCCATCATTGACAGTGCCGTGCGAATGATCAACGAAATGAACGACTTTGAACATGCAAATATCACTAAATACTTCTGAACCCGACGAACGTGTGCGTTGGTTTGACCGGCCATGGGCCGCATTTATATTCTTCACACGCCTTCCGCTGTGGCGTCTGTACGAACCACCGCGTTCAGCTTACAGGTCTGTCGTTGAATACTGGCCCTTGGTGGGCTGGCTGACGGGCACTTTGATGGCCGTTGTGCTCTACTTCAGTTCCTACGTCATGCCCTACCCCGTTGCCATTCTGCTCGCTATGGTGACCCGCATCCTGCTGACCGGCGCGTTGCATGAGGACGGACTGGCTGACTTCATCGACGGTTTTGGAGGCGGAGGACGCGACCGCCAGCGCATCATGCGCATCATGAAAGACTCCAGCATCGGCACTTTCGGCGTGCTGGGGCTGGTCTTCTACGTGTTGCTGCTGTTCTTCACCCTCTTCAGCATGCGGGAGGCGCCCCTTTGGGCAGCCCTGACCATCATGGCAGCTGATGCCTATGCGAAGATGATTGCGGCACAGCTCATCATCATGCTGCCATACGCACGCACCGAAGAGGAGTCAAAAGCCCATAACGTCTATCGTCCCATCAGCGTCAAGGCGGGCATCGGACTCGCACTGCAAGGCATGCTGCCCATGGGTGCATACCTATATTATATGTCAGAGGTGGTCAACTGGCAGTACATCATCTTCATTCCGTGCCTCGTCATGTATTTCCTTTACATGCTTATCTCGCGTCGGTTGCACGGTTACACGGGCGACTGCTGCGGTGCAGTGTTCCTGTTGGTAGAGCTGAGCGTCTATCTGACGGTCATTGCAGCATGAAACTAAAAAAGTGAAGAGCGGTCTCACTCTTCACTTTTTTGCTGTTTTTTGCTTTTTTAATCTTCCTCAGGGTTTTCTTCTGCGGCTTTCTTAGTGGTCTTGCGAATGGAACGCTTGCGCGTCTTCTTCTCCTCAACGGGTTTGTCAGGCTTGACACCTGCAAGCTCGGGGTCAATCATGATGCGGCCACAATACTCGCAGACAATGATTTTCTTGTGCATCTTGATGTCAAGTTGGCGCTGAGGCGGAATCTTATTGAAGCAACCACCGCAGGCATCACGCTGCACGTAGACGATACCCAGACCGTTGCGGGCGTTCTTGCGTATGCGTTTGAACGATGCAAGCAGGCGCGGTTCAATCTTCGTTTCCAGGTCTTTTACCTTGGCTTTCAGCTTCTCTTCCTCTGCACGTGTCTCTTCCATGATCTCGTCGAGCTCGCTCTTCTTCAGTTCCAAGTCGCTCTGACGGTCGGCAATGATGGCTTGGTTGGCCTCCAGCTCCTTCTGTTTCTCCTCAATGCGCACCTGAGCCTCATTGATTTTCTTGTTGCAAAGCTCGATTTCCAGCGTCTGGAACTCGATTTCCTTGCTCAGCGTGTCATACTCACGGTTGTTCTTCACCTCGTTGAGCTGGTTCTGATAACGCTCCACACTGGCTTTTGCGTCGATAATCTCACCTTTCTTCTGTGTGACGGCCTTCTGGAACTCGTCAATGTCGTGCTGAATCTTCTCCACACGTGTGGTGAGTCCTTCAATTTCGTCTTCAAGGTCCTGAACTTCGAGAGGCAGTTCACCTCTCAGCGCGCGCTTTTCGTCAATGGCTGACAGCGCAGTCTGCATCTGGTAGAGGGTTTTCAGTTTCTCTTCTACCGACAAATCTGTGGGATCTTTCTTTGCCATAATCTTCTGTTTTTTTATTGTTGTTTGATGATGATATTCTTCTTGCTACGGCCTATAGATACACAATCGGGTTCGTGCAGGTCTCTGCTATCACGGTACGCACGCCGGGACATTCCTTGTTAATAATGTCACGGAACACCTCACTGGTGTATTGTTCGCTCTGATAGTGGCCGATGACGCATATCTGCAACTTCTGTTCGTAGTCGAAGTAGACATGATAGTGCATCTCACCTGTGATGAAAGCGTCGGCTCCCTCCGCCAAAGCATCAGGCAACAGGAAGTCGCCGGCACCGCCACAGAGGGCAACCGTGCTGACCGGACGGCGCAAAAGCTCATTGCACATGGCACAAGCAACGCCGAAACGCTGCTTCACCAGCTGCACAAAGTCAGCTGCCTGCATCGGTTCGGGCAGTTCGCCCAGCACACCGCTGCCTGCTTCCACGCCGTCGACAGTCTTCTGAGCGAAGAAACGCATGTTCTGCAGTCCCAGCTTCTCGCCTATTTTCCAGTTCACGCCGCCCCGGGCATTGTCCATGTTCGTGTGCATGGAGACCACGCAGACATCGTTTTTGATGGCTTTGATGACCGAACGCTGCACGTCGTTGGCGCCACTCACCTGCTTCAGTCCGCGGAACAACAGCGGATGATGGCTCACCACGAGGTTACAACCCTTCGTGATGGCCTCGTCAATCACTTGTTCGTTGACGTCTAAACACAATAATGCCCCTGAAACCTCCGTCTCTGTCAATCCTACTTGCAGGCCAGCATTGTCCCAACTTTCCTGCAAGGGCAGAGGCGCGAATCGTTCAAGGGCGCTCAGCACTTCTTTTATTTTCACGCTTTCTCAGCTTTTATTTCGGCTGCAAAGGTACAAATAATTGTTGAATAACAAATACTTCGCACCGCAAAATTAATTCTTTTTTACAAAAGAGCCATCCGGTTTCATTTCACGAAGTCCCAATAAGTCTCCGGCGTAATGACCTGAAACGTGGAACCCGGATAGTTTTTGGCAAACGACTGCGGCATGCGTGCTTTCTTTTTCTCATTCCATTTGAATTCAAACGTGCGTATTTGTCCGTCTTCATCCTCCACTAAGTCAATCTCACTCTGGTCATGTGTCCGCCAAAAGTACAGTTGTGCATAGCTTCCCATGTAAGCATTACGTTTCACCCGCTCACTCATCATGAGGTTTTCCCACAGTGCACCGACGTCATTGCGGAGCTCTAACGGAGCAAAGTTCGACAGCACGGCATTCCGTATGCCGTTATCATAGAAGTAAATCTTTTTCCCTTTCTTGATTTCATTGCGCAGATTTCTGCTGAAGGAGTCAAGCCGGAACACCACAAAACACTTCTCCAGCAGGTCGATGTAGTTTTCTACGGTCTCCTTGTCTATGCCTAACAAGTTGCTCAGCTCGTTATAAGCCACCTCACTGCCCATCTGTAGCGCCAGTGCCCGCACCAGTTTCTGCAACACGTCAGGCTTTTTGATGCCCCGATAGGTCAGCAAGTCCTTATACAGATAATTATTAGCCAGCCCCACCAGCGTCTGTTTTGCAGCCGCCGGGTCGGTCACCACCTCGGGATACAGACCATAGATGAGCCGCTGTTCCAGCATGCGGCGCTCCTCACGCTCTGATGTTTCTGCCGCCATCTCGGCCAGAGAGAGCGGAAACATCAGGTGTTCAATCAGGCGTCCCGTCGCAGGTTCGTTCACATCGTCGGCCAATGCGAGCGATGACGAGCCCGTTACAATGACCTGTGTGTCCAACTTCAGGTCACCGATCTTCTTCAACACCAGTCCAATGTTCCTCACCCGCTGCGCCTCATCTATGAAAACCATGTCGTAAGGCATCAGTAATGCCCTCAGTTCGGTGGTCGTTTTCTCTTCTATCAGACGTGCATCGTCCTGATCGTCACAGTTGAGTGTCAGCGTTTTCCGGCCTGTCGGAGCCAGCATGTTCAGCAGTGTTGTCTTGCCAACCTGACGCGGTCCTAACAGCACAATCACCTTCCTGCGCCGGAACTCTTCTGGAATAACCTGCTCTAATATTCTCTTTATCATAGCTTTAAATTTGCCGCAAAGATAAACATTTCTTTTCAAACCACCAAATTTATACCGAATTTTTCGGTTATAACCGCCAAATTTATACCGAATTTTTCGGTTACAACCACCAAATTCATACCGAATTTTTCGGTTTGAGGTGTTTTTCGAACTACAAAAAGCCCCACGAACAGCAATAAAACAACAGAATTTTCCTGTTTCTTTTGGTTATTTCAGGAAAAATGACGATATTTGCAAACGGATTCTGCACCTATAAGGCACAGGACCCAAGACATCGTTGGTAAAAAAATTAGCGTTCAGCTATTTATTCGACATTCGAGAATGTAGGAGTTGGAGAATGTAAACATGTATAGAAGAATAGATAATGAATGTTCACGCGTAGCGTGGGCACACTTATCTATATACATGGGCACCTCCTACAGCCTTCGAATTAGATAAAAAGGTTCACGCTCTTTTTGTGCCCGAATGAAATTAACGACAAAACAACAGAAGTATATGAAAAAGATTCTTGCCATTGTAATTTTATCTCTATCAGCAATAACGCTCGCTGCACAGAGTGTTATAACCACAGTTACCACCGATTTTAAAGTTAACGGCGCCACCATGACCGACTATCACCATTTTAAAGTGGGAGATACTGTAACCGTATACGGATTTAAAAAGAAAAGTGACAAGTATCACTTCATCGTTGAAGCCAAAGATTATGCCAACCTTTTCAGCATCGACTTCATACCTTTTGCGGCAGAAGAGAAACAACTGAAGCAGCTTCCCAATGCTTTAGACTCTGACATGTCGGCATTTATTGCACAAAAGAAGCAGGAAATCGAGAACAAAAAAGCAAAAGAGCGCAAAGAACAAGCCCTATCAGGAAAGATCAGGGTTGTTATGAGAGACCATTACACCTTGTATGCCTCAGACGATGCCAAAGGTTCCGTTGAGAAAGGGGACACCATATACATCTTAGGCTACAAGAACGGCGGCTATACCCAGTATTACGCACTTTATTCCAACAAAGCCGCAGGCGTTTTCAAAGGCATCAGCAGAGACAATATTTTCGAACGGGACATCAACATCAATTATCTGCCGTCAACAGACTACCCTGACGTAAAAGCCGCTATATCAAAGAAACAGCAGGAACTGGTGCAGAAAAAAGCAGACGAGGCTGCCCGTTACAGACAAAATGCACTCAACGGAAACGTCAAGGGAATCTTGTATCTTGGCGAACTGCGGACAGATGACTACAAGTCAAGTCCGTTCAAGAGCGGCGACACGCTATCTATTGTCGGCTATTCCAAGAAGGATTATAAAGAGTACTTTGCCGTATATTCCAAGAAGGGTGCCGGGGTATATCAATCCACCTACTCGTATGACATGACATTCAAGAACAAAGCTGATATTGATTTAAGCAAACTTCCCTCAACAACCGACCCGGAAGTTCTTGCTGTTCTCGAAAGACAACAGTTAGTGTCAGACTCTCTCATGGCCATTGAAGAAGCCCAAGCCTACGAAGAATATAAGAAGAGTGCGAACACACTCATAGGCATATACAAACAGGCCGATCCGATTATTGTTACCGTTGAGGGCTGGAACTCCAATTCTGTAGGAGGTATTGAGGTTAACCTTAGTGTGATTAACTGCTCATTGCAGACCATCAAATATATTACTTTCAAAGGGTACTTCACCAATGCCGTAGGTGATAAATGCAGAAACGAGATTGGCGGCGGAACGACATGGACAGGTCGGGGTGTCGGCCCCATTGGTCCAAGACCGACCGGCACAGACAATTTCGAGGTAGAACATGCCGAGTGTCATGCCAACTACGACTTCGATCAACTCACATTCTATTCACGCATAGCCCAATACTTTCATCTTTCATCCGTCACAATTCAGTATATGAAAGGTAAAACAGTCACGCTCAGCGGGAACAAACTCAAGAAGCACGTGATTTACAAATAAAGAGTATTCATGAAAATTCGTGGTTCATTCATGGCCATTCGTGTTAAAATCTTCGGAAGATAAACATCAATAACCATGAATGAACCACGAATTTTTCATGAATAAATATTGTTTTCTTTCAATACAGCAGTCCGAACATCCACAGCGGGATGCGGTTCTTGTGGCCTGTTTCCACGTTGTCAACAGCCAGATAGCTGTCGGACACGTCTTTTATCTGGTCGAACGTCTTGCCTTTTCCGCCGACTTCGAAGAGATACTTGCGGTCAACAAGGAAATCGCCAGCAGCCGGATAACGCACTTCGTGGCCCTGCGATAGCTGGTTCATAAAGAAAGTCTCACGCAACGTCCCTACGTCTACACGCGGTGTCAAGGCATACATCAGCGTCGGATTGTTGAGATAAATCTTTTCGGGACGCGACAAATTGTCTGCACTCTTGGTGTTATCGCCCAGCAACTGTAGCAGTCCGCCACGCTCCAAGGCGTTGAGCATCTTCAATCCCTGATTGCGGTCAGTCTCTAACTCACGATACAGCTCCTTCATATTGGGCACTTGCGGCACTCGTTCGGCCAACAGCATGAGCAGTTTCTTTGTTTTACGGATGGTAGACTGGGTTACGTCGTCGATGTTAGGATAGTCCACTTCGATGATTTGGTTGACCACACTCTCCAACCGTTGATAGTAACCATGATGAACACTCTTATAGAACGGATAATAGCCTACTTCAAGATAGTGCTTGAAGTGCTCAAGTACCCGCGTCTCGGTGCACAATTCCATCGCTATCTGCACATGGTCAGCCAACAACTGCGGCAACGTCAACGTCGGCTGACGGTAGATTCCTTCGTATTCCAGATACTCCCGAAACGACATGCCACGCATTTCGTACATGGTCTGGCGCCGCGAAAGGTCTGCTTCGCTGCTACCTATCTGCAACATGGAAGAGCCCGTATAGACAATATGCAGATTAGGAAAGTCATCGTTCAGGTTCTTCAACAGCGTTTTCCACTGTTTGTAGTAGTGTATCTCGTCTATGAAGATGTGGGTTCCACCGTGCGTGTAGTGCTGTTCCACCACGTCGAGGATGTCGTGGGTGGTGAACCACAGATTATCCAGCGACACATACAGCACTCTTTCCAAGTCGCTTCCTTTGAAAGTCTGCTTGATATGCTGCATTATCAGCGTGGTCTTTCCGCACCCTTTGGGGCCTTTGATGCCAATCAGTGCGTCGTTCCAGTCTATCTGATGATACAGATAGCGAAAAAAGTCTGTTGGCGTTGCCTGCAAACGCCGCTGAAATATCCGAATCAAATAATCTAACTGATCTTCCATATCTTTACTTATTTATTTGCCGACAAAAGTAATAAATATATTTGAAAACATCAAGGATTTTGGCAAAAAAGATGTTTCCAAACACTAAATTCGGGGCAAAAAAAGATGTTTCCAAACACTTTTTAGGGCAGAAAAAGATGTTTGGAAACACTAAACGACCGTTAAAATCCTTTAAAGCAATCTTACGCATTTCTAAAATTGCTTAAAACACTCTATCATGTCTTGTGCTTCTCCCACGAAAGCACTATTTTTGCACGTAGAACTAAAATCGACAAACCAGACATTCAAGAAACATTATGAAAAAGATGCCATTCCTATTGCTTTGCATGGTCTTCTTTCTAAGTTCATGCAGTTTCCCAAGTTGGATCGTGTCACACAGACATATTACCGTTGAAAGCACTTCGGGCAAAGTGCCAGAGGTAACACATGCACAAGAAAGGGTCATCAGGAAAAGCAGGTATGAAATCTACCAGTATTTCCGTTCTGACACGCTGAGGAATCTATCTGAACAGTCTTTCTCTGTTCTTTATCACGGTGAACGCATCAAACCCGACGTATACGCTTATCTTCCTAATAACTATACGCGACTGAAGGAGCCGACTACCCTCCCGCCGATGACACTCTACTGCATTTCGTTCAAGGTAAAACGCCAGCAAGGAGACACTATTCTGATTACGGGGCACGACATTCCGCAACAGGGTGACAGTCTTACCGTTCGTGTTGAGATTCCCGAAGAGAGAGATAAAAAAGACGCTATTGACTGGAGAAATTTTGAACTGACACAACAGTTATACGGCGAATCCGAGTTCATGACCTCAAAAGGAGGGCTTTACCACGACCTTGCATACGAAAACGGCGTCTGCATCAAGGAATTTGTTGTCACTTTACCAAGCACCTGTGACAACATTCTGCATGGCGAAATGACAGAAGACATGAAACAAATCATGAAACAGGAGGATGTACCACTCCACGCACTGTCTTTCTACTACAATTATAATTTTTATAGGGTCAGTATCAGCAACGACTGTGACCTCAGCCTCTTGAAAAACAAAGACAGGCAGTGGGAGGATAGTTTCAAGATTCGTGTGAAATTCTATGAAAACGTGAAAGAGCCCTACAAGCAGAACCTTCCCTTCGCCATCATTGAGTCCATCAGCGCTGCCTGACCCTACGCGGAGTTATGTCATTATTTGACACAAAAACGTACAAACTTCGTGACAAAAGGTCGGAGTTGAGCGGAGCTTCTGGAACGATGAAGGCGGGAAAGTGTGCTCAGTTATTGGACACGGAGGCTGGTTTCGGTTGTTAAAGGGCCTCAGTAACATAGTTAAAGGGCCACAGTAACATGGTTAAAGGGCCACAGTAATCCGGTTAGTGTGGCCCTTTTGCAACGTTACTGTGGCCCTTTTGCAGGTAAAAAGGGTTCAGTAAGTGTGAAAACGAGGGATACACGTTGTGTATATCGTTGCAGTGCAACGACTTACCGAACCCTTTGAAAACGGGCGCAGAAGCGGGCGAGGATGGGAAAGTTTGCAAAGTCGGCCTTCTCGCGCGCCTTAATTTAACAATTGTAAAGTTAAAATTCCGACTAAGTTGTCACGGTTGTCGTGGTTGTCGTACAACCAAAAACCGCTGGTTACTGGCGTTCGACAAGGCAAAATCAAAAATTCTTGATTTTTGTTTTGCATTGTTCTCACTTATTCGTAACTTTGCAGCGTAATAAAAAGAGACAAGAACAAAAACAAACAAATTTATGGCAGAATCCAAAAACAAATACATTGCCGTGCAGTATAAGCTCTACACGGTGGATGAACGTGGTGAACATCTGGTGGAGCAGACGACGCCAGAGCGTCCGTTTGACTTCATCAGCGGCTTCGGCTTTGCGCTGGAAGCCTTTGAAGACAAGGTGAAAGACCTGGAAAAGGGCCAGACCTTCACCTTCCAGCTGTCGAAGGACGAGGCATACGGCGACCGCGAAGAGGAGCGTGTGATTGACCTTGACCGCGAGGTGTTCACCATCGACGGGAAGTTTGACGAGGAGCACATCTACAGAGGGGCCGTGGTTCCCCTGCAGAACGAGGACGGCAACCACTTCTATGGCCGCGTCGTGCAGCTGACGGAAGAGCAGGTGAGGATTGACCTGAACCACCCGCTGGCCGGCGAGACGCTGCTTTTCAGCGGACTGGTGACCGAAAACCGCGACGCCACGAACGAGGAAATACAGCAACTCATCAACCAGATTCACGGAGAGTGCGACTGTGACGACTGCGGATGTGACCATAACAGCGGCAACGGATGCGGCTGCGGGCACTGTCATCACTGATTACAATGCTTAATTCTTAATGCATAATGCTTAAATTGAAGCATTAAAAATGTAGAATTTAGCATGAAGCATTAAGAACTGGGCATTGAAAAAATTAAGCATTAAGCATTAAGAATTAAGAATTATTCATGAGAAATACGTTCGGAAACATATTCACGCTGACCACGTTCGGTGAGAGTCACGGTGCAGGTGTGGGCGGAGTGATTGACGGAATGCCCGCCGGCATAGCCGTAGACATGGACTTCATTCAGCAAGAACTGAACCGTCGGCGCCCGGGACAAAGCGCCATCACGACGAGCCGGAACGAGCTTGACCGCGTAGAGCTGCTCAGCGGCGTGTTCGAGGGCCACACCACGGGCACACCCATAGGCTTTCTGGTGCGCAACGAGAACCAGCACTCGCAGGATTACGAACAGTTGCGCAACGTGTTCCGCCCGTCGCACGCTGACTATACGTACACAGAGAAGTACGGCGTGCGCGATCATCGCGGCGGCGGACGCTCTTCAGCCCGCATCACGCTGAGCCGTTGCGTGGCTGGAGCGCTGGCTAAGCTGGCCTTGCGCGAACAGGGAATCAGCATAACGGCCTACACTGAGCAGGTCGGACCGGTCAGGTTGGAGCACGATTACCACCACTATGACCTGTCACAGGTGGAGAGTAACGCCGTGAGATGCCCGGATGCAGCGAAAGCACGTGAGATGGAACAGCTCATCAGCGCCGTGAAAGCCGACGGAGACACCATCGGCGGCGTCATCAGCTGTATCATCAAGGGCTGTCCGGCGGGCCTCGGTGAGCCGGAGTTCGGCAAGCTGCACGCCCAGTTGGGGGCTGCCATGCTGAGCATCAACGCCGTCAAGGGCTTCGAATATGGTGCAGGCTTCGCCGGAGTCACGCAGCGCGGCAGCGAGCAGAATGATGTTTTCACCTCTCA
>JAFUSC010000089.1 GCA_017467705.1 Prevotella sp.
ACTTCGGGTGCGTCAGCTTCGAAGCCAGATCGCCGTCGTTGGTCAGCAGGAGCACGCCCGTGGTGTTGCGGTCAAGACGTCCGACGGGATAGATGCGCTCAGGGCAGGCACCTTTCACGAGGTCCATCACCGTCTTGCGCTGCTGCGGGTCGTCGCTGGTGGTCACATAGTCCTTCGGTTTGTTGAGCAGCACGTAGACTTTCTTCTCCAGCACGACGGGCTGGTCGTGGAACTTCACCTCGTCCGTGCGCAGCACCTTGGTGCCGAGTTCGGTCACCACCTCGCCGTTCACCGTCACGACGCCTGCCTGTATGAACTCGTCAGCCTCACGACGGCTGCACACACCGGCATTGGCCAGAAACTTGTTGAGACGTACCGGCTCGTTGGGATCGTAGTTTTCTTCCTTATACTCAATGCGTTTCTTCATCGAGTACTTGGCATTGGGGTCGTAGTTGGGGTTGAAAGGCCGACGATAGCCGCCCTGCTGCGGACGCTTGCCGTAGCCGCCCTGATTGCCGCCGTAGTTATTATTATTGTAGCCACGCTGCTGATAGCCACCACCGCGCTGCTGGTAACCGCCGCGCTGCTGATAGCCACCACCACGCTGCTGATAACCACCACGCTGCTGATAGCCACCTTCGCGCTGCTGATAACCACCTTCACGCTGCTGATAGCCACCCTCGCCGTTGTCGTTGTAACGCGGACGATAGCCACCACGCTGCTGATAGCCACCCTCGCCGTTGTTGTTATTATAACGCGGACGATAGCCGCCACGCTGCTGGTAACCGCCATCACGCTGCTGATAGCCACCCTCGCCGTTGTCGTTGTAACGCGGACGATAGCCACCACGCTGCTGGGGTGCGGAGTTCTGCAGTGCAGCACCGAATCCCTCAGGACGGAAACCGCCCTCGTCGTCATGATTGCGATTGAAACCACCGCGCTGCTCCTGTCCGTAGGGGCGCGGCTTCTGGATGCGCGGACGCGGAGAGCGCCCTATGCGATAGCCACCCGGGTAAACACCGTTAGAATTTGATGATTGATTACCTCCTTCACGATTACCTGTGTTTTGTTCTTCAGAAAATCCCTCTGTCTTCTTCTCGTTCTCGAAATCCATAATTTTGTTCTCCTTTTTCTTTTAGTTTAACCTCACGGCTTTCACGATTTGGTTCTTTTTTGTTATTAATGTTATATAATTTGTTTTCTTTAACTTCTTTAACTTCTTTAACTTCTTTAACTCCTTTAACTCCCTTAACTTCTCACATCCCCGTATAATTCCATGGTGTGATGGCGCGCAGCTCTGCCTTGACATCTTCGCTCACGTCGAGTCCCTCGATGAAGGCGTGGATGGTCTCTTCGGTCATGTGTTCATTGGTTCGCGTCAGTGCTTTCAGTGCCTCGTAGGGGTTGGGGTATGCCTCGCGGCGCAGAATGGTCTGAATGGCCTCAGCCACCACTGCCCATGTCTGCTCCAAGTCCTCGTGCAGCTTCTGCTCGTTGAGAATGAGCTTGCGCAGTCCCTTCAGCGTGCTTTGGAACGCAATGAGGCTATGGCCGATGGGCACACCGACATTGCGCAGCACGGTGGAGTCGGTCAGGTCACGCTGCAACCGACTGACAGGCAATTTCTGTGCCAGGAACTGCAAGATGGCGTTCGACATACCCAGATTGCCCTCGGAGTTCTCATAGTCTATGGGGTTCACCTTGTGAGGCATGGCGCTGCTGCCCACCTCGCCGGCCTTGATCTTCTGCTTGAAGTACTCCATGGAGATATACATCCAGAAGTCGCGGTCCAGGTCAATGACGATGGTGTTGATGCGGCGCAGTGCGTCAAACAGCGCACCCAGCCAGTCGTAGTTCGATATCTGCGTGGTCCACTGCTCGCGCTCCAGCCCGAGCTTCTCGCTGACGAAGCGGTTGCCGAACTCGCGCCAGTCGTACTGCGGATAGGCCACATGGTGGGCGTTGAAGTTGCCCGTGGCTCCGCCGAACTTCGCCGTGACGGGAACCTCCTTCAGTGCGCGCAACTGTTCTTCCAGACGGTAGACGTAGACCATGATTTCCTTGCCCAGCCGCGTGGGTGATGCGGGCTGGCCGTGCGTCTTGGCCAGCATGGGAACGTTCTTCCACTGCTCAGCGTAATCGTTCAGCTGCTCAATCAGCTCCTCCAACAGCGGCACATACACATCGGCCAGTGCCTCCTTGATGCTCAGCGGCACGCTGGTGTTGTTGATGTCCTGCGACGTCAGACCGAAGTGGATGAACTCCAACACGCCCCCTAAGTTAGGGGGTTGGGGGTCTGAACCAGCCCCATGAAGTCCACTCTTCAGACCCCTGTCGTCCCCTAACTTAGGGGACAAAATCTCCTTGATAAAGTACTCCACGGCCTTGACGTCGTGGTTGGTCGTCCGCTCAATCTCCTTGACACGCGCCGCGTCCTGCTCAGTAAAGTTGCGGTAGATGTCGCGCAGCGGTTCAAACAGGCTGTGGTCAACCCCTTCCAACTGCGGCAACGGCAACTCGCAGAGCGCGATGAAGTATTCAATCTCCACGCGGACCCTGTAGCGAATAAGTGCATATTCAGAAAAATATCCTGCCAACAATGCGGTCTTACTCCTGTAACGGCCATCAATAGGCGAGATGGCTGTCAATTCACCTAATTCCATCAGTCTCTTAATACCTTAATATATACGTAATATAGCTATATCCCTCATTCATCACTAATGAGACTGCAAAGATACAAATAAGTCGGCAAACCACCAAATAAAACACGTCCTAATTTGACGCCAACTATCTTAAAATTGACAAAAGACAGACTTTTCGCCTGACGAAGCGCCCTTGTTCAGCCGACAAGGAGGCCTTATTCAGCCGACAAGGAGGCCTTGTTCAGCCGACAAAACAGCTTTTTCCGGTTGACAAAGCGGCTCACAAGAATTGTCATATAGCCTATATTGATTTGTAATATAGTCTATATTAGAATGTAATTTAGTCTATTTTACAACGCAATATAGTCTATATTACAATGCAATATAGTCTATATTACAAATGAAGAAGGGCCAATTGGCAAGTGACAAATGCCTGTTTGTCAAGTGATAAGTGCCTGTTTGTCAGGCGGAAAGCGCCAGCATGACACACAGAAAAAGCCGCCGGTTCAGACGAACCGACGGCTTCTGCATGACTTCAAAGAGCAAGAACGGCTTACAGACGGTAGAGATCGCTGGCAGCCAGCAGGTCGACTTCTTTCTCGGCCAGTATGCGGTCGCAGCTCTCCATGTCAGTGGGGCGTATGACGACATGGGCCACGTCGCCGTTGGCAAACGAGTACATGTACTCAATGAACACGCCGTTGTCGGACAGATGCTTGAGCACCGTGGCCAGCGAACCGCTGACGTTGGGACAGGTGAACCCGATGACGTCGGTAATCTTCACGGCGAAATGGGCATCTTTCAACACCTGATAGGCCTTGTCAGGGTCACTCACAATGCAACGCAGGATGCCGAAGTCGCTGTTGTCGGCAATGCTCATGGCCGAGAGGTTGATGCCGGCAGCGCCCAGCACGTCGGTTACTTCTGTCAGGCGGCCTGACTTGTTCTCAAGGAATACGGATAGTTGTTTTGCTTTCATACCTTTTCTTTCCCCCTAAGTTAGGGGGCAGGGGGTCTGAACAAGCGAGACATCAGACCCCATTACTGAATTATTACTGTACGGGGGACTTCGCTTGTTCAGACCCCCTACCCCCTAACTTAGGGGGTTAAGAGAATTTTCGATTATCAATCACTCGCTTGGCCTTGCCCGTAGAGCGCTCGATGCCCTTAGGCTCGACGAGCTTCACCTTGAAGCCCAGACCGATGACCGAGCGCAGCTCAGCCTCGAGCTTCTTCTGCAGGCCCACCATGGTGGACATGTCGTCGGTGAAGTATTCTTCCTTCAGTTCCACGCGCAGCTCACTCGTGTCGGTGTTGTTCACACGGTCAACCGTCAGCAGGAAGTGCGGCTCATACTCAGGCAGCGAGAGGATGACAGCCTCAATCTGCGACGGGAACACGTTGACGCCACGGATGATGAGCATGTCGTCGCAACGACCCAGTATGCGGTCCATGCGCACCAGCGTGCGGCCGCAGGCACACTTCTCGTAGTGCAGGGCCGTCAGGTCGTGCGTGCGATAACGCAGCAGCGGCATACCCTCCTTCGTCAGGTGCGTGAACGTCAGCTCGCCCAACTGTCCTTCGGGCATGGGCTCACCCGTTGCGGGATTCAATATTTCGGGATAGAAGTAGTCTTCGTTCAGGTGCGTGCCGTGCTGGTGCTCACACTCGAAGCCCACACCAGGACCGGCAATCTCAGAGAGTCCGTAGATGTCGTAGGCCTTGATGCCCATGACGCTCTCCAGCTTCTGGCGCATCTCCTCCGTCCACGGCTCAGCACCGAAGGCCCCCACGCGCAGACGGAACTCGCCACGCGGCCACTCGCACTCCTTCATGGCCTCGCCGAGGAACATGGCATACGAAGGCGTACAGCAGAGCACCGTCGCACCGAAGTCGTGCATCAGCGTGATCTGCTTCTGCGTGTTGCCGCTCGACATCGGTATGACGCTGGCACCGATGTTCTGTGCACCGTCGTGAGCACCCAGTCCGCCCGTAAACAGACCGTAGCCGTAGCTCACCTGAAAGATGTCATCCTTGGTGGCACCGTAAGCGGTGAAGGCACGCGAGATGGATTCAGCCCACATGGCGAGGTCTTTGCGCGTGTGCAGCACGACCACGGGCTTGCCCGTCGTACCGCTGCTGGCATGGATGCGCACAATCTGCGACATGGGGACGGCAGCCAGCCCGAAGGGATAGTTGTCGCGCAGGTCGAGCTTGTTGGTAAACGGCAGCTTCGTGATGTCGTCGATGCTCTTCACATCGCCCGGCTCCAGTCCCATCTCCTGGAACTTCTGCCGATAGAAGGGGGTGTTATGGTAGACATACTCCACCATCTTCACCAGTCGCTTGCTCTGGATCTCGCGTAGCTGTTCGCGGTCCATGCACTCCATTGTCTCATTCCAAATCATTGTGTTTCAGTCAGTGTTGGTGAATATTATATTCGAATACTTTGCAAAGATACGAATAAAAAGTGAACGGACAAAGGAAACGGACACAAAAAAAATGAAAAAGCCCCGCATCTCTTTCGTGATGCGGAGCTTCGTGCGTGGGCGCTGACGGATTCGAACCGCCGACCCTCTGCTTGTAAGGCAGATGCTCTAAACCAGCTGAGCTAAGCGCCCTTGTGACCAAGAAAGCCGCTATGCGTCGCCGACTTCTTGTCATAAGCGGGTGCAAAGGTAAGTATTTCCGCCGAAATGACCAAATTTTTCGGCAATTATTTTCGTTTTTGCGTACTAATTCGTACCTTTGCACAGATTTTCTAACACAACACAAGTAAAAAACATGGAAAAAGTAGTTAGCGGCATACGGCCCACGGGCAACCTGCACCTGGGCAACTATTTCGGAGCCGTGAAGAGCTTTGTCAAGATGCAGGACGAGTATGACTGCATGTTCTTCATCGCCGACTGGCATTCACTGACCACGCACCCCAAGCCTGAGAACATTCAGCAGAGCGTGCGCACCATCCTGGCCGAATATCTGGCCTGCGGCATCGACCCGCAGCGCGCTCCCATCTACGTGCAGAGCGACGTCAAGGAGACACTGGAGCTGTACCTGTTCCTGAACATGAACACCTACATCGGCGAACTGGGCCGCGTCACCACATTCAAGGAGAAGGCACGCAAGCAGCCCGACAACGTCAACGCCGGACTGTTCACCTACCCCACCCTCATGGCGGCTGACATCTTGCAGCACCGTGCCGTGAAGGTGCCCGTGGGCAAGGACCAGGAGCAGAACATGGAGATGGCACGCAAGTGCGCCCGCCGGTTCAACAACATCTACGGCGTGGAGTTCTTCCCCGAGCCCCAGAACTTCTACTTCAGCGAGAAAGCCGTGAAAGTGCCCGGACTGGACGGCTCAGGCAAGATGGGCAAGAGCGAAGGAAACTGTATCTACCTGCGCGATGACGACAAGACGATTTCAAAGAAGGTGATGAAGGCCGTCACCGACAACGGTCCGCAGACACCGAACAGCCCGAAGCCCGAGGTGATTGAGAACCTGTTTACGTTCCTGCGCATCGCCTCAACGGAAGAGACGTACAACTACTTCGACGAGAAGTGGAACGACTGCACGCTGCGCTACGGCGACCTGAAGAAGCAGATTGCCGCCGACCTGTGCGCCACCATCGCTCCCATCCGCGAACGCATTGAGGAGTACAGCGCCAATCAGGAACTGCTGGACCGCATTGCCCGCGAAGGTGCCGAGCACGCCCGCGAGAGCGCTGCCGCCACCCTGCGTGAAGTACGCCACATCATCGGCTTCCGACAGTAAGCATTGGTTCAGCCGTAACAACATCATCTCATATTCAGCCGCATTTGCCACTTGGCAATGCCGCATAGCACAGTACAGCCGCATTTGTAATGCGGCTGTAGTTGTTTTGTGCATAGTGGAAGGTGCATTGCAAATGCATCGACCAACGGCATCGGCATTGCAAATGCCGATGAACGCTGGGAATCGGCAGTTTTCAAAATGACATAAAAAAAGAGTCGATGAAGCAGAACTCCATCGACTCATTTTATGAAGGTTTAAATCAAATTTACTTGATGGTAACAACTGCACGGCGGTTGTTCTCCGGAGGAGTCAGGGTGTCAACACCACCAGCTGCAACAACCTCGATGTTCGAACGGCTGATGCCGAGGTTCACGAGCTCGTCAGCAACGGCGTCAGCACGGCGCTGAGACAGTTCCTGGTTGATTTCTGCGCTACCGGTGTCGCTGTCAGCGTAACCAGTTACGACAATCTTAGAGTTGTTAGCCTTAGCAACCTCTACGAGATCCTTAACATTCTGCAGGTCCTTCTGAGAAGCAATCTCGGCCTTGCCACGGTTGAAGAATACTGATACAGGAGCAGCAACAACCTTCGTGATGGTGCGCGGAGCCACGGGGCCATCGGTACCACCGTTGTTAGCCAACTGGTTCTTCAGGCGGAGGTTCTCTGCGTTAGCGTCAGCAAGCTGAGCGTTCAGAGCGTCGATCTGACCCTGTGTGAGAGCCTTCAGAGCATCAACATCGGGCACCTTGTCCCAAGTTGCGCGACCGAGGTTGTAAGTGATACCGAGCTCAACAGTCAGGTTACGATCGTGGTTTGCGAAGAAGCCCTCGAAAGTACGGCCATCCTGAGGAGTTACACCAGTACCGGGAAGGATAGCGGTGCGTCCGTCGTAGTCGCTCAGACCGATGTTGTAGTTAACATCGAGGTTGATGGCAACCTTGCGGCTCAGCTTACCCTCGAACAGGATACCAGCACCCCATGTGGGAGCGTAGGTATTGTAAGTCATGTTGCGGTTGAAGCCAATGCCAGCGTAAGGAATCACGTCGAGGAAACGGTCCTCGTTGTAACCAGCCAGCATGTTGCTGATGTTGAACAGAACCTGCTCACTCAGCATCCAGCTTGTGCTCTCGTTTGCATCCTTGTTCTCAGAAAGGATAGTCTTTCCTGACATGTCAAGGGGAGCAGCATACAACTTTGTACGGAGTCCGAGCCCCGGGGTAAACCACTTACCGATAGCTACTGAGAAAGTGGGATAGCCAAGACGGAAGTCCTTCAGAGGACTCTTTGAGAAGTTGTTACCAACTTCCTGATTGCCCCACCATGCGGTAGCACCAACATTAGCCTGGATAAACCAGTTGCTCCAGAAAGAATTTGTAGCCACGCTGTACTTTTCTACAGGTGCCTCAGTCTGTGCCATTGTGGCAACAGAAACGCCGGCAAAAGCCAGCACCATTAATAACTTTTTCATATTAATACTAATTAGTGTAAATAATAATTCTTTTCGTTAACCTTCAAGTTTTGTTGTGCAAAAGTAAGCAAATATTTTCAATCTGCAAACAAAAATGCAAATAAATTACGTTTTTAGCGTAAAAAAAGTTTAAAATTTGCTATTTTGTGCAATTATTTCGGATTTTCAACCACTTTTTTAGTAAGCAGCCAATTCTGACGTATAGGCCTAAAAAGTTGCCTTTTCAGGTAACTAAAGTAAAAATCGACTAAGTTTTTTATTATTTTTTAAGCTGCCTTGCAATCACCAAGCGTCATCGGCAACATGTTTTCGTAATCTGTTCGTCCAGCAGCAATGGCTGCAAAGAGGTTCTTAAAATACTTCAACACTGACAGTCCCATCATCTGGCAGGTTGCAATGAAAGTATGATACAAGGCAGACATCT
>JAFUSC010000090.1 GCA_017467705.1 Prevotella sp.
ACGTACTGTGCACCTGTTGACTTCACCATCTCGGCGCTCACCTCACCGGTGAAGGCACCCTTCTCCTTGTCGGCGCAGTTCTCGGCACCCAGTCCGATGATGTCCTGATCCAGGAACTGTGCAATGCTTGCCAAGTGAATAAACGGTGTGCAGATGACAACGCCGCAGTTGGGCTTGTCAGCCTTGAGTGTTTCGTTCAGCTCTTTTGCCAGAGCAATACCGTCTTGCAGGTTCATGTTCATCTTCCAGTTGCCTGCAACAATTTTCTTTCTCATTTTCTTTCGTTTTAAAAGTTGATATACTTTGTTTGACTCTTCTTTCTTCTTGAACCACTTGCTCCATGCCCAGAGGCGGTCGGCCAGCGTGAGCAGCAGCAACGGCAGCACGTACCAGAGCAGTATGGTCATCACCTTGCGCGGCACGGAGTCTTCGGGCATCTGTCCCAGCTCCAGCTGTTCCAGTGGTGTGTCGGGCTTCAGTTGTTCTTCGTCGGGCAGCCGGTTGTGGCTCCACTTACGTATGACGGTGCCGTCCTTCAACAGCAGCAGCCCGGGATTGCTGCGTATGACGGTCTTCAGTGTCACGTCGTCGGCCTGTGCGAAGGGGTATTCTGCCCCTGTGATGTCGCGCCAGCGGTTGATGGCTTTCTCGCTGCTGGCTGTCAGGCACCAGAACAGGTAGCCGTTCTCTTCGGCGTAGTCGTAGACCTGATTGATGAGGTCGATGTTCGAGTCGTCAGCCTGTTCCAGATGTGGCGTCACCAGCAGGAAGACGTAGCCTGGCTGGGTGATGAGGCTGTCGGTGATGTCGTCGCCTTCCGGCGTGGTCAGCATGAAGTCGTGTATGGGCGGCTCGTAGCCCTTGCTCGTCTGCACGGTGCGTGCGTCAATGTATGTCCACGTCGAGTCGGGATAGTTGTCGACGGTGAACTCCTGTCGCTGGCCGTCCTTCTCCATGATGTAGGTTGTCACGAACTGTGGCTGTTCTGCTCCTTCGGGAATCTCCATGCCCTGCTTGATGTTGGCTCCCACGTGGTAGGGACGGAAGTCGAACTGCGGCAGGTCGTAGAGTGCAAGGGCTGCCGTGATGAAGATGAACAGCGCCGAGTAGTTGACCACGATCCACTGGTTGGCTTGGCTGATGAACTGCCACATGTCGCGCGGCCATTTCCACACGACGACGGCGCAGGCCAGCAGCACGATGTTCTTCAGCAGTGTCTCGCCATTGGTCAGCACCACGGCGTCGCCGAAGCAGCCGCAGTCGCTCACGGGGTCGGCTATGTAAATCCACACGGTCAGTGCCGTCATGACGGTCATGAACAGCAGCGTGATGCGCGACGTGAAGCGGCGCCGGATGGCGAACAGCAGGAAGATGCCAATCAGGAACTCCACGGCTGCCAGGGCTACGGCGCCCACCAGCGTCATGAAGTCGGGCACCGCTGCGCCCACGTGCATGGCTTCCAGATAGTCGTTCAGCTTATATTGCGTGCCCAGCGGGTCGACGGCCTTCACGAATCCTGACAGGATGAACGTGGGTGCCATCACCAGCCGGCAGATGTTAACCAAGACCTTCTTCACAGACATAGCTCCGCTCACCCTTCACTCTTCACCTTTCACCTTTCACCACTCACCTTTCGCCTTCACGCAGCTTAATAGCTCCGAACACGGCGTAGTTGATGATGTCCATGTAGTTCGAGTCAATGCCCTCGCTGACCAGCGTGTCGCCGTCCAGGTCCTCAATCTCCTTGATGCGCTGTAGCTTGGTCAGTATGAAGTCCGTGTACGAACTCACGCGCATGCTTCGCCACGCCTCGTCGTAGTCGTGGTTCTTGCGCTTCATCAGTTCCAGTGCCTCAGTGACGTGCTGGTCGTAGAGTGCCATGGCCTCGCCGACGGTGATGTCCACCGTGTCGCTGAAGCCGCGGCTCAGCTGAATGAGCCCCACGATGCCGTAGTTGATGAGTGCGATGAACTCAGGACGTATGCCTTCGCCCACCTTCGACTCCTTTTTGATTTCGAGTGAGCGTATGCGCTTGGCTTTGATGAACAGCTGGTCGGTCAGCGATGCCGGTCGCAGGATGCGCCATGATGCACCGTAGTCGTGCAGCTTCTTTTCAAAGAGTGCACGACACTCGGCTATGGTTTGCTCAAACTGAGCGTTAGTCTTTTCGATGTCTGTTGCCATAACGGGTGCAAAGGTACTATTTTTTAATTAGAAATGAAGCATGAAGCATTAAGAAATTGCTGACGCCCGTCGTTCTTTTTAAATTATTTCACAAATCCAAACGTCGGAATCCGTGAAAATCTGCATCGTCAGCGCTCTCCTTCATCACTGTTTGCTCTTCCTGTGAATGAGCTTGATCTTGGCGCACTGCGTGTCAAACTCCACTTGCAGGGAGTCCATGCGCAGGCGGGCTCTGGTCAGCTCGTGCTGCTTGTAGCTCAGGTTCGCCTTCGTCCACTGGTGGTGCAGCAGCTCGTATTGCAGCGAGTTGTAACGTTCCTTCGCCGCTTCCAGCAGCGAGTCGGTCTGTGCCAGTTGTTGCTCGGCGAGCTTCAGCGATGCCTGTTTGTAGAGCTCCAGCCCTTCGCGCCGCTCCTTCACCGCCTTCGGGTGGTCGTGGCGCAGGCGCTCAATGGTGTTGATGGTCTTCGCATATTCCCCTGCGTCCATGGCTGCGCGTGCCTCTTCGAGCAGTGCCTGTGCGTCGTGCTCCTTGCTGCCCTGCGGTCCGCAGGCTGCCAGCGTCAGTGCGCAGAGTGCCGCTATGATGATGGTCTTCATGTCACGCTTGTGTGTTTATGTTTGTCTTCTTGAAATGAGTTATTGTTTGTTTCAGCCGGCAAAGTTACGTCTTTTATTTGACAAATACAAGAAAAGCGGTTGGCAAAATGCCGCAAAACATCTGTCATACTCCCTAAAAAATAATAAATGTAAGTCGTGATGAATATTGAATTATGAATTATTTTGTACCTTTGCAGCATGAAACTGTATTCAGATGACGAGCTGGCCGAAATCTTGGACCAGCCGATATTCCATCAGATCAGCGAGGTGGCTGACGACCTCGGCGTGGAGTGCTACGTCGTGGGTGGCTATGTGCGAGATATTTTTCTGGAGCGTCCGTCCGACGATATCGACGTCGTCGTGGTGGAACGTGACGGTGCGAGAGATAAGGAGCAAGGTGCAAGGAGCAAGGAGCAAGGTGCGAGGGGCAAGGAGCAAGGGGCAAGGGGCAAGGAGCAAGAGCGCTGTGGCATCAGGGTGGCGCAGGAGCTGAAACGTCGCTTGGGTCGCCGCGCTCACCTCAGCGTGTTCCGCAACTTCGGCACGGCACAGGTAAAGTACTCAATGAGAAATGAGAAATTAGAAATGAGAAATGAAAATGAGAAATGTCATTCCTCATTGATAGAAGTAGAGTTCGTCGGTGCCCGCAAGGAGAGCTACAGTCACGACTCGCGCAAGCCCGTCGTGGAAGACGGCACGCTGGAGGACGACCAGAACCGCCGCGACTTCACCATCAACGCCATGGCCATCTGCCTGAACAAGGACCGCTTCGGCGAACTGGTGGACCCGTTCAACGGGCTGGCCGACTTGGAGGACGGCATCATTGCCACGCCGCTCGATCCCGAAGTGACGTTCTCTGACGACCCCCTGCGCATGATGCGCTGCATCCGTTTCGCCACGCAGCTCAACTTCCAGATAGAAGATGCGACGTTCGAAGCGCTGGAACGCATGGCCGAGCGCATCAAGATAGTGAGTGCCGAGCGCATCGGCGTGGAGATGAACAAGATCATGATGGCACCGCACCCCAGCATCGGCTTCGAACTGCTGCAACGCTCCGGCCTGCTGCAAATCCTCCTGCCCGAACTCGCCGCCCTCGACATCGTCGAGCAGAAGAACGGCCGTGCCCATAAGAATAACTTTTACCACACGCTGGAAGTGCTGGAGAACGTGGTGAAGAATGAAGAATTAAGAATGAAGAATGAAGAATTTGCTACCGCCGAAGTTGGGAGTGAGGACTTTGCATCAAGGGCGGCAGCAAATTCTTCATTCTTCATTCCTCATTCTTCATTGTGGTTAAGATGGTCCGCCCTGCTGCACGACGTCGGTAAGACGAAGTCGAAGCGTTGGGACCCCGTGGCGGGGTGGACGTTCCATAACCATAACCACATCGGGGCGAAGATGGTGCCGCAGATATTCCGCAGGCTGGCGTTGCCGCTCGACGGGAAGATGAAGTACGTGCAGAAGCTCGTCGACCTGCACATGCGGCCCATTGCCATTGCCGACGATGAGGTGACCGACTCCGCCGTGCGCCGTCTGCTGAACGATGCAGGCGAGGACATTGACGACCTGATGACACTCTGCGAAGCTGACATCACCAGTAAGAACGAGGTGCGCAAAAAGATTTTCTTAGAGAACTTCCGCATGGTGCGCGAGAAACTGGCTGACCTGAAACAGAAGGACTACGTGCGGCTGTTGCAGCCCGTCATCGACGGCAACGAGATTATGGAGATGTTCAACCTGAAGCCCTCGCGCGAGGTGGGCGTGCTGAAGCAGACGTTGAAGGATGCCGTGCTCGACAACCGCGTGCCCAACGAGCGCGAACCGCTCATGCAACTGCTCAAAGACAAAGCCCGGCAGATGGGGTTGAAGGTGGAGGGTTGAAGGTTGAGGGTGGAGGGTGGAAGGTGGAGGGAGAAATGTTGCTGCCCTTGAGGTGTTCTCCCTCCACCCTCCACCCTCCACCAATACGAAAACGAAGTTTTAAAAAAATAAATATGAAAAGATTACTACTGGCCCTGTCGTTGGGCGTCATGACGGCTCTCGGAGCCCATGCACAAGACGACAACATCATCCGGATGAATCAAGTGGCTTTCTATCCTCAGCAGGAGAAGATTGCCGTCATTGAACAAACCAACAAGAAAACCAAAGTGACCATCACGAACGCGCTGACGGGAAAGAAGGTCGGAACGGCGAAGTTCCTGCGCATCAGCCAGTCGCCTTGGTCGAAGAAGCAACGCATGGTGGTTGACTTCAGCGAGGTCAAGGAGCCCGGCAGCTATCAGCTGGAGTGCAAGGGGCGCAAGATGTCGTTTGAGGTGAAACCGAAAGCCCTGCAAGGCGTGGCCGCCGGTGCCATCCGTGCCTTCTATCTGAACCGTTCGGGCATGGCCATCGATGAGCGTTACGCCGGCGAGTGGGCGCGCCCGTTGGGACATCCTGACACGCTGGTGCTGGTGCATGCCTCCGCCGTGTCGCCCGGTCGGCCTGAGGGTGCCGTCATCTCTTCGCCGTTCGGTTGGTATGATGCCGGCGACTTCAACAAGTACATCGTCAACTCAGCCTACTCCGTGGGCCTCATGCTCTGTTCCTACGAGCAGAACAAAGCCTACTACGACCGCCTCACGGTCAATATTCCCGAGCAGAACAACCGCACGGCTGACCTGCTGGACGAGCTGATGTATAACCTGAAATGGATGATTACCATGCAGGACCCCTACGACGGCGGCGTCTACCACAAGCTCACGACGCCCAACTTCGAGGGCTTCGTCATGCCGACCGACTGCCATCAGCAGCGCTACGTGGTGCAGAAGAGCGTGACGGCCAGCTACGACTTCGCCGCTGTCATGGCGCAGGCGGCCCGCATCTTCAAGGGCAGTCATGACTATCCCCACTTCTCCGCGCATGCAGTACATGCGGCACTGGCAGCCTATCACTGGGCCGAACAGCATCCCGATGCCTTCTACAGGCAGAACGACATGAACGCACACTTCCAGCCCGCGGTGAATACAGGCGAGTATGGCGACGGCAATGCGCAGGATGAACGCTTCTGGGCAGCTACGGAACTGTATCTGCTGACGGGCGACCCCGTGTTCCGTCAGGCTGCCGAACAGTCGCAGCCGCAGCAGTTCGCGGTGGCGTCGTGGGGCAATGTCGCCTCGCTGGGCGTCTTTGATTGGCTGTTGTGCCACGATGATCCCATCGCCCAGAAGAGCAGCGAACAGCTGATTGACTTCTGCCAGCGCCGGTTGGCCACACTGCCTGAGAGCGGATTTCATACACCTTCGGGCAATGACCCGCGCGATTTTGCTTGGGGTTGTCTGGCTGAGACGTTCTGTGTGCAGGGCATGACGCTGCTCTATGCTTACAAGCTGACGGGCGACGCACGCTATCTGGCTGCCGCGCAGCACAATGCTGACTACATCTTAGGCCGTAACGCCACGGGCTATTGCTACGTGACGGGCTTCGGACAGAAGAGTCCCATGCATCCGCATCATCGGCTGTCGGAGGCTGACGGCGTGGTTGACCCCGTGCCCGGCATGTTGGTGGGCGGTCCCAATCCCGGACAGCAGGACAAGACACCCGGCTACGTGACCTATTCATCGTCAGAACCCGATGAGTCGTACCTTGACCACATGGGTTCGTACGCCTCCAACGAAATAGCCATCAACTGGAACGCCTCCTTAGTGGCACTGTTCGGCTGGCTGGATGCATTGGAAATTGCCCAATAGCCCCCTAAGTTAGGGGGTTGGGGGTCTGAACAAGCTGTGTAGCTAATCAAGGGGTCTGAACAAAAGATTAAGCACCATGAACTACTCGAATCATCCGGTAACTAAGGAATACCGTCAGTTGTTACGTAAAACGGCGACTCATGCAGAGCAAATATTGTGGAGGCGTTTGCGTAATAAGCAATTGGATGGTTATAGGTTCAGGCAACAGCATGGCTTTGGCCCTTATGTGTTAGATTTCTATTGCCCTTCGTTAAGGTTATGTATTGAAGTAGATGGAGACATACATGATCTTCCTGAGAATCAAGAAAAAGATGAGGCAAGGACAGAGTTCCTTCAAGACAACAGAATAAAAGTCATAAGATTCCGAAATGAAGAGATAGAGAATGATATAGATAATGTTATAAGTAAAATCAGAGAATTTGTTAATCATGAAATCCAATTGTTCAAACCCCCAACCCCCTAACTTAGGGGGCTCTTATCATGCAGATGAGCATCGTTATGATGATGCGGAGCGAATGTTTGCACGTTGCGGACGCAGCGGTGTGTTGTTACCCAAGGTGAGTCTGGGCTTCTGGCATAACTTCGGAAGCGTGGACCCCTACGAGCGCAGCCGCGCCATTACCCACTATGCCTTTGACCACGGCATCACCCACTTTGACTTAGCCAACAACTACGGTCCCGTCTACGGTTCGGCTGAGGAGACGATGGGGCGGCTGATGGATGACGATTTCCGTCCTTACCGCGACGAACTGTTCATCTCCACCAAGGCCGGTTACGACATGTGGCCCGGTCCTTATGGCGACCACGGCTCGCGCAAATACCTGATGGCCAGCCTTGACCAGAGCCTGCGCCGCATGCATCTGGACTATGTGGACCTGTTCTACAGCCACCGCTTCGACCCCGACACGCCCGTGGAGGAGACCTTGCAGGCCCTCGTTGACATCGTGCGTGCGGGCAAGGCGCTCTACGTCGGCATCAGCAACTGGCCGTTGGAACCCTTGCGGCAGGCTGCGCAGTATCTGCGTGAGCGTGATGTGCCGCTGCTGATCTATCAGGGAAAGCTTAATCGTCTTGACCGTCAGCCCATAGACAGCGGTATTCTTGACTTCTGCCACCGCGAGGGCATCGGCTTCATTGCCTTCTCGCCGTTGGCACAGGGGCTGCTCACCGACCGTTACCTCAACGGCATACCTGCCGACTCGCGCATGGCCAAGGCTAAGTTCCTGAAGCCTGAACGCTTGACACCTGAGATGATGACGTATTTGCAGCAGTTGCGTGCCGAGGCCGAAGCCGCCGGACGCACCATTGCTGCCGATGCGCTGCACTGGGTGTTGGAGCAGCCGGGCGTCACGTCCGTGCTGGTAGGTGCCAGCAGCGTGGAACAGCTCAGCAAGAACCTCGCCGTCATATCCTGATACCGCTTTTCGTTTGCCCCGAGCTTTCATGTCGTTTGCCCCGAGCTTTCGTGTCGTTTGCTCGGGGCTTTCGATGTGTTTGCTTGGGGCTTTTGTTTTGTTTGCTCGGTACTTTCGTTCGACAAAACAAAATAAAATCTTGCATTTTCTTTTGTTTTGTGCTCACTTATTCGTACCTTTGCAAGCAAGTACCGGCTGATCGTCGTGACGCGACGCTGCTACGGCAGAACGTATGAGCCTCAGTGGAGGCGCCGGTGCGACTTTTGTGGGTGAATAGATCGTTGTATCTATATTCTATAGAGGCTCATCCTAAAATTCCGACCAGAATTGTAACAGGGCTTCGTGGAATCGGGATACACCTTTAAATAAGGTGTACCCGTTCCATATATGTTCCTGTTACGGGTTCTTTGGTCGGATACCCAGGGTGAAGCATATATGAGAACGTGGTACACTTTCTTTGTATCTGCACTTTTATCGTTTCACGCTGAAATCCGACCAATTATGAACGTAACGAACGATGAACAGGAAAAGCAGGTAGTGTCGAAGCAGCGCGTGGCTGACCATGGGGAGGTTTATACCGCCAAACGGGAGGTGAATGCGATGCTTGACTTGGTGAAGGAAGAGACGGAGCGCATTGACTCACGTTTCTTGGAACCGGCCTGCGGCACGGGGAACTTCCTCGTGGAAATACTGAACAGGAAAATGGAAGCGGTGAGGAAACAGTTTTCCAAGAACCGCTATGAGTACGACCTTGCATCAGCACAGGCCGTCAGTTCAATGTATGGCGTTGAACTGTTGCCCGACAATGTGGAGACCTGTCGTCAGCGATTGCTGACGCAATACCTCGAAACCTACAGACAGCATCAGCACGCGGGGCCTGAAGTAGAGTTGATAAGGTGTATACAGTTTCTGCTACGAAAGAACATCCTTTGTGGCGATGCCCTTACCATGCTGCAACGGGAAGGCTCTCCCATCACCTTTTGCGAATGGACATTCATAGGATTGGACGGCAAAGTAAAGCGTCGTGACTTTGAAATGGCCGAGCTGCTGCGCAACGTGGAGTACGACAAACCCAAGGCCGGCGAGGAGGGTTTGCTGTTTGCTGACACGGGAGAGCCGACCTTTGTTCATCTGCCCAAGCGCGAATATCCTTTAACCGATTACTTAAAACTGCCCGACTATGAATGATCCTATAACAAACCAAAGCGCAGCCGCTCCCCTCCCATCAAGGGGAGGGGTCAGGGGTGGGGTCTCTAACTACAACCCCGATGTACTCTCGTGCTTAGCCAATCTGAGCAACGATGAGGTGTTTACCCCGCCACAGTTGGCGAACCAGATGTTGGACATGCTTCCGCAGGAGCTGTTCAGAAGTCCCGACACCAAGTTTCTTGACCCTTGCACCAAGAGCGGTGTCTTCCTGCGTGAGATTGCCAAACGTCTGATTGACGGTCTGGCCGACACCATTCCCGACTTGCAGATGCGCATTGACCACATCATGCACCATCAGCTCTACGGGCTTGCCATCACCCGACTGACCTCCATGATGAGTCGCCGAAGCCTCTATTGTTCGAAGGATGCCAGCGGGAAGTACAGCATCTCGAAGTTCGGCAACAACGACGGTAACATCCGTTATGCTGACATCAAACACACATGGGTTCAGGGGAAATGCCGTTATTGCGGAGCCTCGCAGGAAGTCTACGACCGAGGCACAGACCTTGAATCCCATGCCTACGAGTTTATTCACACAGATAATCCAAACAATCTTTATAACAATATGACTTTCGACGTAATTATCGGCAATCCGCCGTATCAGCTGAGTGATGGAGGAGGTATGCAAACAGATTCTTCCTCAGGAAGCGCTATACCACTTTATCATAAATTCATTATTCAAGCAAAAAAACTAAATCCAAGATTTTTGACGATGATTATTCCTGCTCGATGGTATAGTGGTGGAAGGGGACTCGATGATTTTAGAGATATGATGTTAAACGATACAAGGATTTCATATTTGGTTGATTACCCAGATTCAAAAGAATGCTTTCCTGGCGTTGATATAGCTGGAGGTATTTGTTACTTTTTATGGAATAGAGATTATAATGGGCAATGTATAACTATTAATATTGTGAAAGGAACAGAATGTAAACTAATGAGAAGGTTGAATGAGTTTTCTGTATTTGTTCGTTATGCAATAGCAGTAAATATAATTCATAGAATAATAAATAAACAGGAAAAATGTTTTGACAAACAGGTTTATAGTTCAAAACCCTTTGGCTTCAGAAGCTTTGAAGAAGGATGCAATTCAAAATTTGAAAACTCTGTAGCATTATTCGGCAGTAAGGGGATTACCTATGTAAAGCGTAACGAAGTGAATACAAACTCAGACTTAATAGAAAAATGGAAAGTTGTAATGTCAAAGGCGAGTGCAGAACATGCAGGCCAAACAGATAGAGATGGAAGGAAGAGAATAGTATCAAGGATAGAAGTCCTTCCTCCTAATGTTATATGTACTGAATCGTATCTTTTGCTACAAACCTTTGATACGGAGAATGAAGCACAAAATTTGAAGAATTATGTAAGAACGAATTTCTTTAGATTTTTACTTTCAACTATTCTCCTTACACAAAATATTGCGAAAGATAAATTTCAATTCGTCCCCCTCCAAGACTTCAGTAAGCCTTGGACGGATGAGGAGCTTTATGCGAAGTACGGTTTGACGGACGAGGAAATACAATTCATTGAATCGATGATACGCCCAATGGAATAAAGAAAAACAAAACAATAACAACAGGCGCTCTTTGACAAGTTTTTGAGGTTTTATTTGGATGTTTCAGAAATACGTTGTATCTTTGCACCGAAAATTTATAAGATTATGATTAAGGTGTACGAAACAAAAGAAGAGAAGAAGGCCGCTTTCATGCGTTCCGTTGGTCTCCGCAAGGTTTGGGAAGACCTCACTTCTGGCAAGATGTCGTTTGAAGATTTCAAACGGCAAGGGTACAACACGGTCAATATCACTAAGTGATGGAATTAAATTTTTCGCTTTCTGAACTTAACAAGAAATCACCTTACGTGCTGGAATCTTCTGGCATGTATTCTTTTAATTTCGTTACTGCACAAGGGAAGAAGTATGAAATAGGTTTCATTCAGGACTTGATGATATCTGACGAAGGAGTATATCAGTTCTTCATTACGACCGAAGACCAATTCAAAACCGTTCTGGACAGGAATATTCAGCAAACAGTTTTTGTTGTGATTGAAGAATTCTTCAAGAATGAGGGAGCTGTGTTGGACTATATCTGTGCTACGGAGGATCACAGACAGGCATCTCGAGACAGGATGTTCCACCAATGGTATACAAATTCGTTGGCGAAAGAGCAATATCACTTGAGAAATATGAGCATCGATATTGACGGAACAGCATACTTTGCTTCGGTTATCATGAGAAATGATAATCCACGCTTTGAGGCTATGACTGAGGCCATCGATCGTTTTATACAGGATTTCCAAGATAAACTGAGATAACTTGTCACTGGGCGCCATAACAAAAAAGCAACGTTATGGCAACAACACAAAATTATTTCCCGAAGAAGTCGGACTCGGCTCCGATGATTTATGCCTATGAGGATAAGTATGACCCGCAGTTGCGGGGACTGCTGAAGGTGGGCTATACCACCATTGGCGTGCCGGAGCGTGTGCGGCAGCAGTATAACATCGTGCGTCCGGGAGAGCCGCCTTACCGCATTTTAGTCGAAGAGAGTGCCATGCGGCAGGACGGTACGGCGTTTATGGATCACGATGTGCATCGCGCTTTGGTGAAAATGGGCTGCCAACATATTGAGGGTGAGTGGTATCGCTGTACGCCGCAACAGGTCAGGGCCGCTGTTGTTGCCGTCAAAGAAAGGGTAGACGTGGCGTGGAACCGTGACAAGACGTTCGGCATGCGCCCCGAACAGGAACGGGCGGTGAACAAGACGGCGCACTATTTCGACAGCTATAAGCATGAAGCAGGGCGCGTGCCCCACTTCCTCTGGAACTGTAAGATGCGCTTCGGCAAGACGTTTACCACTTATCAGCTGGCCAAGCGCATGGGTTGGACACGTGTGCTGGTGCTGACATTCAAGCCCGCCGTGGCCCAAGCATGGGAGGAAGACCTGATGACGCATGTCGACTTTGACGGCTGGCAGTTCATTGCACGAGGCGTCGGGGAAAGCAAATCCTCGGCAACCAACAGCATCGATGAGCAGTTCCGACGTGCCGACAAGCGTAAACCCATTGTCGTGTTCGGCTCGTTTCAGGACTTTCTTGGCAAAAATACCGCCAACGGCGGCATGAAGCTGAAGCACGAATGGGCCCGTGAGTTCAACTGGGATTGCATTGTGCTCGATGAGTATCACTACGGAGCATGGCGCGAAAATGCCAAGGAACTGATAGGCGTCAGCGAAGATTTAGGCAGCGAGATAGAGAATCCCGACTACTTCGACGAGGAGCTGATACCCATCACGTCGAACCATTACCTCTATCTCTCGGGCACACCCTTCCGCGCCATCGCGTCGGGAGAGTTTATTGAAGAACAAATCTATAACTGGACATACGCAGACGAGCAGCGTGCCAAAGAGGAATGGGCGGCGGATTGCAAATCTGCCGCAACGGAGGACAATCCCTACGCATCTTTGCCCAAGATGGTGCTGCTGACCTATCAGCTGCCAGCAGAGATTTCGAGAGTTGCCGAAGAAGGGGAGTTCAATGAGTTCGACCTTAACTCGTTCTTCGAGGCTTCCATACCGTCGGAGTGCAAATCTGACGTGACCAAAGCGGTGTTCAAACATCACGATGAGGTGCAGAAATGGCTCGACATGCTGCGCGGACAATATCTGCCGACATCCATCAACGACCTGAAGGCAGGCAACCGCAAACCACCGCTGCCCTTCCTCAACGGCGACCTCTATTCGAACATGAACCATACGCTGTGGTTTTTGCCCAACGTGGCTTCGTGTTTTGCCATGCGAAACCTGCTGACGGAACTGCAAAACACCTTTTATCATGACTATCGCGTCATTGTGTGTGCCGGCACCAAGGCCGGCATCGGCCAGCAGGCCTTGCCTCCCGTAGAGAAAGCCATGTCGCACCCCGACCCGTTGCATTGCAAGACCATCACGCTGACCTGCGGCAAACTGACAACAGGTGTTACCGTCCGTCCGTGGACGGGCATCTTCATGCTGCGCGACACGTCGTCACCTGAGACTTACTTCCAGTCAGCTTTCCGCGTGCAATCGCCGTGGACTGTCACCAATAGTGACGGGTTGCACCCTAACCGCGTGGAGATATTGAAACAGGTATGCTACGTGTTCGACTTCTCGCCCAACAGGGCTTTGCGCAAAGTGGCTGACTATTCTTGCCAGTTGAATGTGGAAGAAGGAAACCCGGAGAAGTGCGTTGATGACTTCATCAAGTTCCTGCCTGTGCTCTGTTATGAGAATGGTGTGATGAAAGCGCTCAATGCCAGCGACGTTCTTGACATGGCTATGAACAACACGTCGGCCACGCTTCTGGCTCGCCGATGGGAAAGTGCGCTGCTGGTCAATGTGGATAACTTCACGCTTCAGCGCCTGATGAACAATGCTCAGGCCATGGAAGCCCTGATGAAGATTGAAGGTTTCCGCTCACTCAATCAGGACATTGAGACCATCATCAACAAGAGCGACAGCATCAAGAAGAAACGCAAGGAACACGAAGAGGGTTTGACGCCCAAGGAGAAGAAAGAACTGAGTGATGCCGAGAAGGAAATCAAGAGCAAACGCCGCCAGATTCAGGAGAAACTGATGAAGTTTGCCACCCGCATACCTATCTTTATGTATCTGACAGACTTCCGGGAATACTCATTGAAGGACGTCATACTCCAGCTGGAACCGAAACTGTTTGAGCGCGTGACGGGGCTGACGAAGCAGGACTTTGCTTTGTTGGTCAGCCTGAACGTGTTTAACGAGGCCCTGATGAACGATGCGGTTTATAAGTTCAAGCGTTACGAAGATGCCAGTCTCTCGTATGCCGGCATCGACCGGCATGAAGGCGAAAAGCTGGTGGGCGGCTATAGCACGGTGATTACTGTCGAAGAGTTTGAGGAGCGTTGAGGGTTGAAGGTGGAGGGTTGAAGGTGGAGGGTGGAGGGGCAGAGGTCCCTCCAGCCCCCCTAACTCAGGGGGTGTTTCTTCATTTTCCGCAGGGCTTTGTCGCGTATCTGGCGCACGCGCTCGCGTTTCAGTCCCAGTTCGTTGCCGGCTTCGGCCATGGTCATGCGGTCACAGCCGATGCCGAAGAGCCGGACGATGACGGCATGCTCGCGTTCATTGAGCACATCAGCTGCGTTAGCCAGCTGTGCAGCCAGCTCGTCCTGCTCAATGTGGGCGTCAGCGTGCGGCGCGTCTTTGTTCTCCAGCACGTTCAGCAGCGTGAAGTTGTTGTTACTGCCGACGGGCAGCGACTCGTCCGTGGAGCGGATGCCTACCTCTACGCCGTCCTGAAGGGTGGGCTGCACCTTGCTGATGGCCGCTTCAATGCTGCTGCGGATGTAAGGTGCCGCAAAGGTGACAAAGGGTTTCCCGCGGCTGGGGTCGAAGTGGTCGGCTGCTTTCATCAGTCCAATGGCGCCCTCGCTGATCAGGTCGTCCGTTGTCAGCAGTTCGCTGTGATATTGTCGGGCTATGGTAACCACATAACCCATGTTGCCCGTTACGAGGGCGTCACGTTCTTTCCTTTCCATGTTGTTCCTATTTTTCCGCAAAGTTAGTCATTCTTGGTGACTAAACAAGTGTGTGCGTTGATAAAGTTTGTTAAATGTCGTATACCTTATATATATATATAAGGAGATTTTAGTAATTTTGCACTCCGAAAACCAAAAATGTTAGTTTGAGTTTTCAGGACAAGATAACAATTATTCGAATAATTATCAAAGTAAAGATTTTAATAATAGGTATGAAAAAGAACAAGATGTTATTGATTGCAGCCGTTGTTGCTGCAATGATGGTGTCGTGTGGTCGTAGCGGTGGTCGTCCTAATTTCGGCGACAACGAATATCCCGTAGTAGCTGTCGGCACGTCGAGTGCAGACATGCAGACCACTTATCCCGCAGTGATTAAGGGTGTTCAGGACGTGGAGATACGTCCGAAGGCATCTGGATTCCTTACGCAGATCAATGTGCGTGAAGGCCAGAACGTCGGAGCAGGTCAGCTGCTCTTCGTCATTGACAACGAGACAGCGCAGGCTCAGGTGCGTCAGGCACAGGCTGCGGTGAACGCAGCTCAGCAGGCTGTCAACACCACAAAGCTGACTTATGAGAACTCTGTACGCCTGCATGAGAACAATGTCATCGGCGATTACGAGTTGCAGACCACGAAGAACAATTACGAGAGTGCGCAGGCACAGCTCGCTCAGGCGCAGGCTGGTCTGGCTTCTGCCCGCGAAGCGCTGAGTTTCTGCTACGTCAAGAGTCCCGCATCAGGTGTTGTGGGCACGCTGCCGTTCAAGAAGGGCGCTTTGGTGAGCGCATCGAACGCACTGACCACCGTCAGCAATAACTCTTCCATGGAGGTTTACTTCTCTATGACCGAGAAAGACGTGCTGGCCATGCAGAAGAACGGCTCAGGACTGGAGTCCATGCCTTCAGTAAAGCTGCAGTTGGCTGACGGTACCATCTATACCCATGAGGGAAAGATCACGAAGATGAGCGGTGTCATTGACGCTGCCACGGGTTCGGTGCAGATGATTGCCGTGTTCCCCAACAACGAACGGTTGCTGAAGAGCGGCGGTTCGGGCACTATTGTCATTCCGCGCATCAACTCCAGCGCCATCATCATTCCGCAGGCTTGCGTCAGCGAGGTGCAGAACAAGAAGTTCGTCTATGTGCTGGATAAGGATAACAAGGTGAAATACACCGAGATCAAGGTGGATCCGCAGAACGATGGTAATAACTACATCGTCGTTGACGGTCTGAAGGTCGGCGACAAGTATGTCACCAATGGCATCACGAAGCTCAATGACGGCATGGAGATTGTTCCCATTACGCCCGAGCGTTACCAGCAGAAGATTGATGAGGCTGCCAAGGCCATGTCTGCAGGTGAGATTGTGGAAGCATTGAAGAACTAGTTTAATTTCACAGTGAGTAATTAAATATGACTTTTACAACATTTATTAAACGCCCGGTATTGTCGACAGTGATCTCCATTGTCATTGTCATTCTGGGCTTTATAGGACTGGTATCGCTGCCTATTGAGCAGTATCCCGATATCGCACCGCCTACGGTGGTGGTCTTCACCAGCTATCCTGGTGCTGACGCCGAGACGGTGAAGAACTCCGTCATCACGCCGTTGGAAGAGAGTATCAACGGTGTTGAGGGCATGGACTATATTTCTTCGTCGGCTTCCAGCGGCTCGGCAAGCATCAGCGTGCTGTTCCGTCAGGGCATGAACGCCGACATGTGTGCCGTCAACGTGCAGAACCGTGTGCAGCAGGCACAGGCTTTGCTGCCTGCTGAGGTTACGCGCATCGGTGTGACGGTGATGAAACGTCAGACGTCGCAGGTGCTGATGTTCACCTTGACCAGTGACGGTCGTTACGATGATGAGTTCCTGACGAACTATAACAACATCAACATTGTGCCGGCCATCAAGCGTATTCAGGGTGTAGGTGACGTGCAGTCACCCGGTCTGAAGACCTACTCCATGCGCATCTGGCTGAAACCTGACGTGATGAAGCAGTATAACCTGATGCCAAGTGACATCAGCGGTGTGCTGGCTGAGCAGAACATTGAGGCTGCACCGGGTCAGTTCGGTGAGCAGTCGCCTGTGGCTTACGAGTATGCCATCCGTTACACCGGTCGTTTGAAGTCTGCCGAGGAGTTTGGTGACATCGTTATCTCCAGTGATGCTAACGGACAGACGCTGAAACTGAAGGACGTTGCCCGGATTGAACTGGGCGGACAGCAGTATTCGGTGTCGATGAAGAACAACAACATCCCCTCGGTCATGGGTATGGTGCAGCAGATTGCCGGTTCAAATGCTAACGAAATCGCCAAGCAGGTGAAGGCAGAACTGGAAGCGCAGGCCAAGAACTTCCCGCCGGGCATGTTCTATAAGATCAACTATGATGTCACCGAGTTCCTTTATGCCTCTATTGAAGAGGTGGTGTTCACGCTGTTGTTCACCTTGGTGCTGGTGTTCATCGTGATTTACGTGTTCTTGCAGGACTGGCGTTCAACGCTGATTCCGCTGATTGCCGTGCCTGTGTCATTGGTCGGTACGTTCTTCTTCCTCTCCGTCTTCGGCTTCTCTATCAACCTGCTGACGCTTTCTGCGTTGCTGTTGGCCATCGCCATCGTGGTTGACGACGCCATTGTGGTGGTTGAGGCTGTCCATGCGAAGCTTGACATGGGCTACAAGTCGGCCCTGACAGCATCTATTGACGCCATGAACGAGATTTCGGGAGCCATCATCTCCATCACGCTCGTGATGGCTTCGGTGTTCATTCCCGTGTCGTTTATTGGTGGAACCAGCGGTACGTTCTACCGTGAGTTCGGTGTGACCATGGCCGTCTCCATCTTCATTTCGGCCATGAACGCCTTGACGCTGTCGCCCGCTCTGTGTGCCATCTTCCTGAAACCGCACGACAAGAACGGCGAACCGGTGAAGATGTCGCGCATTGACCGCTTCCACTTGGCATTTAATACAGCCTACGACAAGGTGCTGGGCAAGTATAAGGGAAGCGTGGAGAAGTTGGTGCGCAAGCCCGTTCTCATCATGGTCATGGTGGTTATCGGTATTGTGGCGCTTGTTGCTACGATGTTTACCACGAAGTCAGGACTGGTGCCTGATGAAGATACGGGTACCGTCTTCTGCACCGTGTCCATGCCGCCGGCCACTTCTGTGGAGCGCACGAAGCAGATTATCAGTCAGGTTGACTCCATTCTCGGTGCTGACCCGGCCATCCAGAGCCGCGAACAGATACAGGGTTACAACTTCATTGCCGGTGCCGGTAGTGATCAGGCCACCTTCATCATCAAGCTCAAGCCGTTCGAAGAGCGTCAGAAGGGGCTGTGGTGGAAGATCAGCGGCCTGTGGGAAGGCGATGGTATCTACCGTTTCTTCCTCAACCCCTACGAGTCTACGGGTGTCATTGCGCAGATATTCCTCAAGACTGCCAACATCAAGGACGCCCAGATTCTGGCCTTTGCACCGCCTATGATTCCCGGTTTCTCGGCCAACAGCGGTGTGTCGCTGGTCATGCAGGACCGCACAGGTGGTTCACTGGATCGTTTCTTCGGTGTGGTGAAGGACTTTTTGGCTGAGTTGAACAAACGTCCTGAGTTCCAGACGGCGCAGACTTCCTACAACCCGAACTACCCGCAATACATGTTGCATGTCGACGTTGCGAAGTGTAAGCAGGCTGGCATATCGCCCAGCACGGTGCTTTCCACGTTGCAAGGTTATTATGGCGGACTCTATGCCTCTAACTTCAACGCTTACGGTAAGCTCTATCGAGTCATGATACAGGGTTCGCCTGAAACGCGCATGACGCCCGAATCGCTGAACAGCGTGTACGTGCGTACGCCGCAGGGCATGGCTCCCGTCAATGAGTTCTGTAACCTGGAGCGTGTCTACGGACCGTCCAACATCAACCGTTTCAACCTCTTTACCTCTATTAACGTGACGGCTACCGTGTCCGACGGTTACTCAACGGGTGAGGCCATCAAGGCTGCTCAGGAGGTTGCTGCTGATGTTTTGCCGGCTGGTTACACCTATGACTACTCTGGTCTGACCCGTGAAGAGGCGAAGTCAGAGAACACCACTGGCATCATCTTCGTACTTTGCTTTATCTTTATCTACCTGATTCTGTCGGCACAGTACGAGTCTTACATCCTTCCCTTGGCCGTGGTACTCTCCGTTCCGTTCGGTCTGGCCGGTTGTTTCCTGTTTACGATCATCTTCGGTCATGCTAACGACATCTACATGCAGATTTCACTCATCATGTTGATTGGTCTGTTGGCTAAGAACGCCATCCTGATTGTGCAGTTCGCCTTGGAGCGTCGTGAGACAGGTATGGCCATTTCGTGGTCTGCTATATTGGGTGCAGCAGCTCGTCTGCGTCCTATCCTCATGACATCTCTGGCCATGGTCATCGGCCTGTTGCCCATGATGTTCGCATCAGGTGTCGGCAAGAACGGTAACCAGACGCTGGGTGCAGCTGCCGTCGGCGGTATGTTCATCGGTACACTGTTGCAGATTTTTGTCGTTCCGGGACTCTTTGTCATCTTCCAGACGTTGCAGGAGAAGTTCCGTCCGATGAAGTTTGAGGACGAAGACAATGCCGAAGACGTCTCGACGGAGCTGGCACAGTATGCGCATAGACCTGTGGATTACCAAATAGAGGAGTGACTATAGTGAAAAAGACTGTAGACTACAGACTACAGACTGTAGACTACAGACTATAGATGAGAGACCACAGACTACAGACTGTAGGTTACAAACTATAGACGAGCGACCCAGACTACAGACAATAGATGATGGATCGTAGATAACGAAAGTGAGTATATCCTTTAATATAAATAACAAAAAAAAGAATATTAGAAATAGAAATCTATAAGAGACCAAGACAATGGAGACGAAAGAGCTGATAGATGCAATCGCAGCATGTGCCAAGCGGGTGAGGAGCCAGCTGACACCGGGCTTTGAAGAGAAAGTCTATAAGAACGCCATGTTCATAGAACTGCGTGATTGTGGAGTCAACGTCGAGACAGAAGTTCCATTTCAGGTGTATTACAAAAACCATATTGTCGGTGACTATCGTGCTGACATGATTGTGGAACGCCGCGTCATTGTCGAACTGAAGGCAGTTCATGCTCTTTTGCCTATCCATGAAGTACAGTTAGTAAACTACTTGACAGCAACAGGCATAGACGATGGTATGCTGATCAATTTCGGCTCTGACAGAATTGAAATCCGCCACAGGAGCCGTCTCTATCATCTGAAACCAGAGTAGTTCCTGGAAACAGGAGACAGTAATATGTAGCCAGTAGTCAGGAGACAGTATTCAGTAGTCAGGAGACAGTATTCAGTAGTCAGGAGGCAGTAACCTGTAGCCAGAAGTCAGTATTCAGTAGTGAGGAGTCAGTATTCAGTATTCAGGAGGCAGTAGTCAGTGGTGAGGAGACAGTAGCCGGTAGTCAGGAGTCTGTAATCTGTAATCTGTAGTCAAAAGCCTGTCGTCTGTAGTCTAAAGTCAGTACTCAATAATCTAAAGTCTGTCGTCTGTAGTCTAAAGTCAGTACTCAGTAATCTAAAGTCTGTCGTCTGTAGTCTAAAGTCAGTACTCAGTAATCTAAAGTCTAAAGTCTGAAGTCAAAATCTGAAGTCAAAAAATGAAAGAGAATATGAAGAAAATGCTTTTAATTACGTCCGCAGTTTTTCTGCTGTCAAGCTGCGGCGTTTACAACAAGTACGAACGTCCGGAGGTGAATACGCAGGGTTTGATACGCGATGCGGTCAATGATGCTGACACACTGGCTGTTCAGGACACTGCTTCGTTCGGCAATCTGCCGTGGCGTCAGGTGTTCACTGACCCGCAACTGCGCGTGCTCATTGAGCAAGGACTGGAGAAAAACGCCAACTTGCAGAACGCTGCGCTGACCGTAGAGATGTATGAGACGATGTTGAAGGCAGCCAAGCTGGCCTTCCTTCCGGCCGTAACGTTCGGCACGAACAACGGTATGGGAAGCATCTCAACGCTCTATACCGATCCTTCTGTCACCACGAAGGCTTACACGCTGCCCGTTACAGCGAGCTGGACGGTGGACCTTTTTGGCAATATCCTGTCGCAGAAACGGTCAACAGAGATGAAGCTGCTGGGCATGAAGGACTACCAGATGGCCGTCCGCGCACAGATTATCAGCGGCATTGCCAACTGTTATTACACGTTGCTCATGCTCGACAAGCAGGTGGAGATTGTGAACGACATGACACGCATGTCGAAAGAGACGTGGGAGATGATGAAGTTGCAGCACGAACTGGGCCGCGTGCGCTCCACGGGGGTGCAGAGTGCTGAGGCTGCCTATCTCTCCATGCAGACACGTGCCAACGACTTCCAGCGTCAGATACGTTCCACGGAGAACGCGCTTTGCCTCCTGATCGGTCAGTCCGGGCAGCAGATTCCCCGTTCAACGCTCGATGCACAGTCGTTGCCTGATGAGTTTGCCACGGGCGTCGGCATCCAGTTGTTGCAGAACCGTCCCGACGTTCACAACGCCGAGATGAATCTGGCCGCCTGTTTCCATGACGTTCAGACCGCCCGCTCGCAGTTCTATCCCAGCATTACCATCGGTGCAACGGGTGCGTTCACCAACAGCAACGGCGTGTTCAACCCCGGCAAGTGGCTGCTTACCCTGTTTGGCAACCTGACGCAGCCCATCTTCATGCGGGGTGCACTGACTGCTAACCTCAAAGTGAGCGAGATACAGTATCAGCAGGCCTTCAACAACTGGCAGAACGCCATCCTTTCAGCCGGCAACGAGGTGTCGAACGCGCTGGTCAACTACAACAGCTACGACGCCAACAGCAAGATTGAGGCCGACCGCATTGTCATTCTGGCCAAGAGTGTGGAAGACACAAAGGCCCTCTACAGCAGCAGCAGCTCCAGTTATCTGGAGGTTTTGACGGCTGAACAGAACCTTCTCAACGCCAAACTGTCAAAGGTAACTGACGACTTCTACAAGATGCAGGCCGTTGTGAGCCTTTACACGGCACTTGGAGGAGGAGGCCGTTGACCCCCTAAGTTAGGGGGCAGGGGGTCTGAACAAGCGCAGATTCCCTATCAAATGTCTTACTAAATGGTCTGATGAACGCTTGTTCAGTCCCCCAACCCCCTAACTTAGGGGGCTTAAGTAAATGCGTGAAATAAGTCCAAAAGCTGAAATCGACCCCAGGGCGAAAATAGGTAACAACTGTAAGATATTCCCCTTCGTCTATATCGAAGGCGATGTGGTGATTGATGATAACTGTATCATCTTCCCCTTTGTGAGTATTCTCAACGGAACACGGATGGGTAGTCGCAACAAAGTGCACCAAGGTTCTGTCATCGGAGCCCTGCCGCAGGACTTCGAGTTCCGTGGTGAGAAGTCTGAGTGCATCATCGGCGACAACAATATCATCCGTGAAAACGTGGTCATCAACCGTGCTACGCACAGAGGCGGGCAGACGGTCATCGGCAATGATAACGTGCTGATGGAGGGAGCCCATATCTCTCACGACACGAAGGTGGGCAACCAGTGCGTCTTCGGCTACGGAACAAAGATTGCAGGTGACTGCGAAATCAGTGATCTTGTGGTCTTCTCCTCCTCTGTCGTGGCCAATGCCAAGACACGTGTGGGCCATGGTGCGATGGTTCAGGCCGGATGTACCTTCTCCAAGGACGTGCCTCCTTACATTGTCTGCACCCGTCGTGGTGAGTATGGCGGCGTCAATAACATCGTAGGCCGGCAGCATGGCACTGACGAAAAGGTGCTCAAGCACATTGCCAATGCCTATCGTCTGGTGTTCCATGGAAACACTTCCGTGTTCGATGCGGTCAACCAGATCAAGGAACAGGTGCCCGACAGCCCTGAAATCCGCAACATTGTGAAGTTCATCGAGGACACCAAGCTGGGCATCATCACCAAGATGTAACTCTGTGATAACCGCAAATCCGCCGTTGTGAAATGCAAAACGCTTGCTTTTTCAACGGCGGATTTTGAAAAAGTCCTGCATCAATTGTCTGCACTCCGCTTCCAGCACGCCGGCAGTGACGCTGCATTTCGGGTGTAGGGCGTGCGGTGCATAGGCGTGGAAGCCCCGTTTCTCGTCGGTGGCACCGTACACAATGCGTGTAATCTGGGCCCATCCGAGGGCTCCGGCGCACATCGTGCACGGTTCCACGGTCACGTAGAGCGTGCAGTCAGTCAGGTATTTCCCGCCCAACAGGTTTGCTGCTGACGTGATGGCCTGCATTTCCGCGTGTGCCGTGACGTCATTGAGCGTCTCTGTCAGGTTGTGTGCACGTGCAATGATGCGCCCTTGGCACACCACCACGGCCCCGATGGGAATCTCACCGGCCTTCAATGCAGCGCGAGCCTCGTTGAGTGCCTGCTGCATAAACTGTTCGTCAGTCTTTTGTGATTGTTCCATTGAGGTAGCTTTGCTGTGTTTTTTAGGAGTTACAGGAGTTCAGGAGTTGCAGGAGTTACAGACAATAGTTCAGCGGCTCCTGATTTTTTTAGATATTATCTGTGCTCCCTTTTTTTTATTATCTGTGCTCCCTTTTTTTTTATCTGTGCTCCTTTTTTTATTATCTGTGCTTGTTTTTTTATTGCCCCTCTCTTTTTTGCAGTTGTTCTTGAGCTTGGGCTTCCGCCCTTGAGGTATTGTCTGTAACTCCTGCAACTCCTGAACTCCTGTAACTCCTAAAAAATCTCCTGCAACTCCTAAGAATATTCTCCTTTTTAATACGATGCTTGGCAGGGTATTCCCATGCTGATGACGCGGTCGCGGATGCTGTCCAACTGTTCGCGGGTGGCTTTCAGCAGTCCTGCGGTGGGCGTTTTGCGGTCGATGGTGTAGACCATCACCTGCTGCGGGGCTATCTCTTTCACCGCACGAAGCCACGGTTCCACGTAACGCTCGCCCGTATTGTCCACACTGACAGCCTCACACGCCTCTTGCTCCTTGCCCCTTGCTCCTTGCTCCTTTACAATACTCCCTTGCATGAAGATGGTTTGTATGATGACGTGGCCGTTGAACGCCTTGAGGCTGTCGATGACGGCCTGCACATCGTAGTGTCCGGCCGGTTGATCCACCCGTCTGATGTAGTCAGGGTCCACGGTGTCCAGCTTCTGGATGTTGTTGTCCACCCGCATCAGGGCGTCGTGCACCCGTTGGCGGTGTGTGAAGGTGGCGTTGCTGAGCACGGACACCTTGGCCTTAGGGCAGTAGTGGTCACGCAGGCGCAGCGTGTCGTCGATGATGTCGGGGAACTGCGGGTGACACGTCGGCTCCCCGTTGCCTGCAAAGGTCAGTACGTCGGGCAGCTGTCCCTCCTGTGTCATGGCTTGCAGGCGCTGCTCCAGCGCCGTTGCCACGGCCTCGCGCGTCGGGTGGGGCAGCTTCGGACGCCGCTGCTCATTCAGTCCACACTCGCAATAGATGCAGTTAAACGTGCACACTTTGCCGTCAGCCGGCAACAGATTGATGCCTAACGACAGCCCTAGACGCCTGCTGTGCACAGGGCCGAATATCGGTGAAGGATAAATGATGGTACTCATAGCTGCCTGCAAAGATACAATGAAGCGTCCGTATTCCCTGCTTTTGTTAACTAAATTTATGTTAATTGTGTTAAATTTAGGCTCCATTTTTCTCCTAAGTTTTTTCTTCTGTTTTTTTGACGAAGTGCCCTTTCGGTGTTGAAAATGTGTAACAACAAGCCGGAAGTCCCCCCTTTTTTCTGCAAAAGGGCCACAGTAACACAGCAAAAGGGCCACAGTAATCAGGTTAAAGAGCCACAGTAACGTTGTTGGTGTGGCCCTTTTTCACCGTTACTGTGGCTCTTTTGCAAACGAAAGGGGCACAGTAAGTGTCGAAACCGTGGCTGCGGGTTCTGTATGTCGCTGCATTGCAGCGACTTACCTAACCCTTCTGAGAATCGCTTGTACGCATCCAGGGACGGATAAAATTGAAACGATGGCCTTCTTCGTGTTAAAAAAATGAAGGGGAAATGTTAAATTCCAACCCCTGACATCCGTTGTATCGAAAATAAATCATAATTTATTTTGGTATTCTCTCGCTTATTTGTACCTTTGCAGCTAAATTTGGTGAATTACGTTTTTTAAGTAATGGGAAAGAAGAAAAAGAACGCCGGTGGCCGTCATGGTTTGCAGGTTGTCACTTTATGTATCAGCACTACCATGGTGCTTGTGTTACTGGGAATGGTGGTTTTCACCATCCTGACAGCGCATAGCCTTTCAACTTATTTCAAGGAGAACCTTACTTTGTCGGTCTGGTTGCGCGACAACGTCACGCAACAGGAGCGCACTGCGACCTTCAACCAGCTGCGCAAGTGCCCGTATGTGCACCAGATTACCTACATCAGCAAGGAGCAAGCCCAGAAAGAAAACTATGCTGAAATGGGTATGAGTGAATCAGAAGAGGAGGCGTTCTTGGACGGTAATCCCTATCCTGAGTCGTTTGAAATCCGACTGAAGGCCGACTATGCCAACAGCGACAGCGTGTTGCTCATCAAAGAGCAGCTGCTGGCCAATCCGAAGGTGTCGGAAGTGTTCTATCAGGAGAACCTGATGGACCAGATGAACGCCAACCTCTGCAAGATCAGTCTGGTGCTGTTGGTGCTGGCCGTGTTGCTCACGGTGGTGTCGTTCTCGCTCATCAGCAACAGTGTCAGGTTGAGCATCTACGCGCGTCGGTTCATCATTCACACCATGAAGCTGGTCGGTGCGTCGTGGAGTTTCATCCGTTGGCCCTTCTTGAAGCGTGCCGTGGGCGTCGGAATCGTTGCTGCACTGCTGGCAAACATCCTGCTTGGCGCCGGCATCTATGCGCTCTACATCGTCGATGCGCGCATCATGGACATCATCACGTGGGTGGAACTGACCATTACGGGCGTCAGTGTGCTGCTGTTCGGCATCATCATCACCGCCCTCTGTGCCTACTTGGCCGTCAACAAGTTCCTGCGCATGTCGGCAGGAGAGCTGTATAAGATTTAGAAGAAAGTGACTTCTGCCCCCTCAGTCAGGGGGATGGGGGTGTGAACAAATAAAAAAGCATATCAATGAAAGAGAAAGATACGGTGAAGGTGGGTCGTTCAGACCCCCAACCCCCTCACTCAGGGGACTCAAAAAAAAATCTTGCATTTGGCAAAGTGAACTTCATCCTGCTGGCTGTCGGCATGGCCGTGGTCATTATCGGGTTCCTACTGATGAGCGGTTCCGGCTCTACGGAGACCGACTACAACCCCGACATCTTCAGTCCCTTGCGCATCAAGGTGGCTCCTGTGGTGTGTTTCGTGGGCTTCGTGTCGATGATCTATGCCGTCATCCGGCGCCCGAGAGACAATAAACAATAAATAATAAATAATAAACAATAAGTAATAAACAATAAACGATAAATCGTAACGATCAATAGACGAAACGTTTATCCCGGCAACTAAGCCCCTCCCGTTCGGGGAGGGGTTGGGGTGGGTTACTAATTTAAATATAAAATGGATTGGTTACAAGCACTGATATTAGGTATCATACAAGGTCTGACGGAGTATCTTCCCGTCAGTAGTAGCGGACATCTGACCATCGGTCAGGAGTATTTGGGCGTCAACGTCGACGCCAAGGCCCAGTTAGCCTTCGACATCGTGGTACATGTGGCAACTGTCATGTCCACATTGGTCATTCTTTGGAAAGAAGTGTCGTGGGTGTTCAAGGGCATGTTCAAGTTTCAGATGAACGATGAGACCCGTTATGCGCTCAACATCATCGTGTCCATGATTCCCGTCGGCATCGTCGGCGTGTTCTTCAAGGACAAAGTAGAGGAAGTTTTTGGCAGCGGACTGCTCATTGTCGGCTGCATGCTGGCCCTGACAGCGCTGCTGTTGGCCTTCTCTTACTACGCCAAGCCGCGCCAGAAGGAGAGCATCAGCATGCTTGACGCCTTTATTATAGGCATAGCACAGGCTTGTGCGGTCATGCCGGGCCTGTCACGCTCAGGCAGTACCATCGCAACGGGACTGCTGTTAGGCAACAAGAAGGAGCTGCTGGCCCAGTTCTCGTTCCTGATGGTCATTCCACCCATACTCGGTGAGGCGCTGCTTGACACGATGAAAGCCATGAAAGGTGAGGCCGTCTTCGGCAGCATCGGCTTCATGCCGCTGCTCATCGGCTTCGTGGCCGCCTTCCTGTCGGGTTGCGTGGCCTGCCAGTGGATGATTAACATCGTGAAGAAAGGCAAGCTCATCTACTTTGCCATCTACTGTGCCATCGTTGCAGCGTTCCTCTTAGGCTCCACATGGGGCGCCACATTGTTGAAATAATCCCCCGGCGCGCATGGATTTCACGCAAGGCGAATTCATTTATCTGAACAAGCCCTACGGCATGTCGTCGTTCGGAGCATTGGCACGTGTGCGCTTTCTCATCTCGCGCAAGGTGGGTGTGCGGCGTGTCAAGACCGGACATGCGGGCACGCTCGACCCCTTAGCCACCGGTGTACTCATACTCTGCACCGGCAAGAAGACCAAGGAAATAGAGCGGTTACAGCTGCACAGCAAGGAATACACGGCCACATTGCAGCTGGGAGCCACCACGCCAAGCTACGACCGCGAGCACGAAGTGGATGCAACCTATCCCACGGAGCACATCACCCGTGAGCTCATCGTGGAGACACTGCGCCAGTTTGAGGGCGACATCATGCAGGTGCCGCCGGCTTACTCGGCCTGTAAGATCAACGGCGACCGTGCCTACAAGCTGAAACGTAAGGGCAAGGACGTGCCGTTGCAGGCCAAACCCGTGCACATTGACGCCATAGAACTGACCGCTTTCGACCCTGCGACGATGCAGATGAGCATCCGCGTCAGCTGCGGTAAGGGCACCTACATACGCTCACTGGCCCGCGACATCGGCGAAGCACTGCACAGCGGCGCCTACCTGACGGCACTCTGCCGTACACGTCTGGGCGACGTCCGCATTGAAGACTGCATCACGCTCGACGATTTTCCGCAGTGGCTCGACCGGCAGGACATCGTGCTGCCGACACCGCACGGCACGGAGCATACGACAAACAAGACAGAAACGACAAATCAATAAGAAAAGACTTATGCATTAAGCATGAAGCATTGAAAATATGAAACTATCACAATTCAAATTCAGGCTGCCTGAAGAACTGGTGGCACTCGAACCGGCTCATCGCGTGTTCGACAACGAAGACGGCACCAAGGAGAAGGTCTATCACCGCGACGAGTGCCGTATGATGGTGGTACACCGTAAGAGTCAGACCGTCAGCATGTTCAAGAAAGACGCCGACGGCAATGACACAGACCAGTATCTCCAGTTCCGCGACCTCGTGAACTATTTTGAGGAGGGCGATACCTTTGTCTTTAACGACACGAAAGTGTTTCCCGCACGCCTCTACGGAACCAAGGAGAAGACCGACGCGAAGATTGAAGTGTTCTTGTTGCGCGAACTGAACAGGGAGCTGCGGCTGTGGGATGTGCTGGTAGAACCGGCACGCAAAATCCGTATAGGTAACAAACTCTTCTTCGATGAAGAAGGCATGATGGTGGCAGAGGTCATCGACAACACCACCAGTCGTGGACGTACGCTGCGTTTCCTGCACGATTGCAACCACGAAGACTTCAAACAAGAGCTCTTCGCACTCGGTTCGGCACCGCTGCCGCGCTACATCGTCGACCACCGCGAGGCCGTCAAGGACGACATGGAGAACTTCCAGACCATCTATGCCAAGCACGAGGGCGCAGTCACGGCACCCGCTTCGGGTCTGCACTTCAGCCGCGAACTGATGAAACGCATGGAAATCTGCGGCATCAACTTCGCCTTCATCACCGTGCATTGCGGCCTCGGAAACTTCGAGGGAATAGAGGTGGAAGACCTCACCAAGCATAAGATGAACTCCGAACAGATGATGATCTCGGCAGAAGCCTGCCGCATCGTCAACGAAACCAAGGCTCAGGGACACCGTGTGTGTTCCGTAGGAGTCAGCACAGCACGTGCCACGGAGACCGCCGTAGGCACTGACGGCCTGCTCAAGGAGTTTGACGGCTGGACTAACAAATTCATTTTCCCGCCTTATGACTTCGGCATGTCCGACGCCATGGTGGTGAATTTCTATCATCCAGAGTCCACGATGCTCATGACGACGGCTGCCTTCGGCGGCTATGACATCGTGATGGAAGCCTACAGACTGGCCGTTGAGCACGGTTATAAGTTCGGCTGTTACGGTGATGCCCTCCTCATCGTCGACGATTAAAGCCCCGCGTATGCTTCACAAGGTGTATCTGGGACTCGGAGCCAATCTGGGCAACCGCGTGGAGAACCTCAACAACGCCATCAGACTGATTGGCGACAGGGTGGGGGAGGTCGTCAGACAGTCCTCTTTCATAGAGACAACGCCGTGGGGATTCACTTCTGAACACCTGTTCTTGAACGCCGCCGTGCTTTGCCTGACCGAACTCTCGCCGCGTGAAGTGCTGACAACGACGCAACAAATAGAGCGTGAGATGGGAAGGAGGAAGAAAGTGGAGAGAGAAGAGTGGAGAGAGGAGAGTGGAGAGTGCCCCCGTAGTTATCATGACCGCCCTATTGACATTGACATCCTGCTCTACGACGACATCACTGTACATGAACCGGACCTGATAATACCTCACCCCCTGATGCATGAGCGTGACTTCGTGATGATTCCCCTGCGCGAAATCTGCGACGAATGAATGATTGGCGAATGAAACAAACTGACAAAACCAAATATCAATTAAAACAAAACAACATGAAGAAAGCCTTTTTGACACTGACGCTCATGCTGCTGGGGCTGCTGAGCGTGGATGCCCAGAATCCCTACAGACACTTCACGAGAGAACTGCCGTTTGCAATGGACGAGGTGATGGCACCGCTGTTTCCGCGCAATACGGTGCAGTTAAGTGACTTCGGCGCCGTCGGTAACGGCACGGAACTATGTACTGAGGCCTTCCGTAAGGCTATTGATGAACTGTCAGAACGTGGCGGCGGACAGCTTGTCGTGCCGCGTGGCGTGTGGCTGACGGGTCCTATCGTACTGAAAAGCAACATCAACCTGCATCTTGAGGCAGGTGCCGTCATCCTGTTTGCGGCTGACGAAACGCTCTATCCGATGATTCATACATCGTTTGAAGGACTGGACACGCGCCGTTGCCAGTCGCCCCTGAGTGCCAATGGTGCTGAGAACATTGCCATTACCGGGCAGGGTGTCATCGACGGTAACGGACAATACTGGCGTCCGGTGAAGAAATCGAAGGTGACGGCAGCCCACTGGAAAGAGTTGTTGGCCATAGACGGCAGCGTCGTGAAGGGCGGTGACATCTGGTTTCCGTCACGCGGATATGCCAAAGGCGACTCCATTGCTGACATGAACGTGCCCCGCGGACTGGAAACGGACGCCGACTGGGAGTCTGTCAAGCGTTTCCTGCGCCCCGTTATGGTGAGTCTGGTGAATTGTAAGAACGTGCTTCTGCAGGGAGTCATCTTCCAGAACTCGCCTGCATGGAACCTTCACCCGCTGATGTGTGAGAACATCATCATCGACCGGGTGCTGGTTCGCAACCCGTCGTATGCCCAGAACGGTGATGCAATAGACCTGGAGTCGTGCAAGAACGCCCTGATTGTCAACTCACGGTTTGATGCCGGCGACGACGGTATATGCATCAAGAGCGGTAAAGATGCCGACGGACGCCGTCGCGGACGTCCTTGTGAGAACGTCGTGGTCAGCGGTTGCACCGTGTTTGCTGGTCATGGAGGATTCGTTGTTGGCTCAGAAATGAGTGGCGGCGTGAAGAATATCCTGGTGGAGAAGTGCCAGTTCCTCGGCACTGACGTCGGTCTGCGCTTCAAGTCTACACGTGGCAGAGGCGGCATCGTGGAGAATATCAACATCCGTGAAATCTCTATGACCGACATCAAGACGGATGCCATCACGTTCAACATGTACTACGGTGGCAAGTCAGTGGCTGAGATGCTGGCCGACGGCGATAACCCTGACAACACGACCAAGATGCCTGTTGACGAGACAACGCCCATCTTCCGCAACATAGATATACAGGACGTGGTGTGCAACGGTGCCGGACGTGCCATGGAATTTAATGGTCTGCCCGAAATGCCTATCACGGATATCCGCCTGAAGAACATCGTCATCACGGCTAAGAGCGACGCCGTGTTCACCAATGCGGAGAACATCACCAAGGAAAACGTCAACGTTCACCTGATTCCGTGACACGGTTTAGCCCTACGAAAATCGCCCCGCTGACTCATTGCTGAGCAGCGGGGCGATTGTTTTTGAATGGTCGTTGTCGTGACGGATTACTTACGCAGGCCGAGAGACTTGATCAGTTCACGATAGCGATTGATGTCCTTGTTGTAGAGATACTTCAGGAGCTTGCGGCGACGACCGACCATCATGGTCAGTGAACGGGCAGTGACGTGGTCCTTGTGGTTGTTCTTCAGGTGCTCTGTCAGGTGCTTGATGCGATAGGTGAACAGTGCAACCTGGCTCTCCACTGAACCGGTGTCAGTGGCAGTCTTGCCGTACTTCTCGAAAATCTCAGCTTTCTTAGCTTGATCTAAATACATAATTGTTTGTTGTTTGATTAATAATTGTTGCGTCATTAACATCGTTCGGACGCCCCTGAAAGCCTTAATCACAGCTTACTGACGTCACCCGGATGCATCGGATTTTCCGAAACGCGGCTGCAAAGGTACAACTTTTTTCTCATTCCTGCAAAGTTTTTCAAAGAAAATTACTACCTTTGCAGCCGACTTTTAAGTATATAGATCATGCAGGATATAAGAAACATTGCAATTATTGCACACGTAGACCACGGCAAAACAACGCTCGTGGACAAGATGATGCTGGCAGGAAATCTGTTCCGTGAGGGCCAGAACCTGAGTAACCAAGTGCTGGATGCCAACGACCTGGAGCGTGAACGCGGCATCACTATCTTATCAAAGAACGTCAGCATCAACTGGAAAGGTACGAAAATCAATATCATTGATACTCCGGGACACTCTGACTTTGGCGGCGAAGTGGAGCGCGTCCTGAACATGGCAGACGGTTGTCTGCTGCTGGTGGATGCCTTTGAGGGCCCCATGCCGCAGACACGCTTCGTGCTGCAGAAGGCTTTGCAGATCGGGTTGAAGCCCATCGTGGTGGTCAACAAGGTGGATAAGCCCAACTGTCGGCCCGAGGAAGTGTACGAAATGGTGTTCGACCTGATGTTCTCGCTGAATGCTACGGAGGACCAACTGGACTTCCCCGTGGTCTACGGTAGTGCCAAGAACGGCTGGATGGGTGAGGACTACAACACGCCGACGAACGACATTACCTACCTGTTGGACAAGATTGTGGAGGTCATTCCGGCTCCGCAGCACTTGGAAGGCACCCCGCAGATGCTCATCACCAGCCTCGACTATTCGAGCTATACGGGCCGTATCGCCGTCGGACGTGTGCATCGTGGCACGTTGACGGACGGGATGCAGATTACCATTGCCCACCGTGACGGCTCCATGGAGAAGACCAAGATCAAGGAACTGCACACCTTTGAGGGCATGGGACACGTGCGCACCGATCAGGTGGAGTGCGGTGACATCTGTGCAGTCATCGGACTGGAGAAGTTTGAGATTGGTGACACCATCTGCGACATAGAGAATCCCGAGCCACTGCCGCCCATTGCCATTGACGAACCCACCATGTCGATGCTCTTTACCATCAATGACGCGCCTTTCTTCGGCAAGGAAGGCAAGTACGTCACGTCACGTCACATCAGCGACCGTTTGGAGAAAGAGTTGGAGAAGAACCTTGCCTTACGTGTAGAACCGTTTGAAGGCTCTACGGATAAGTGGATTGTGTCAGGCCGCGGCGTGCTGCATCTGTCGGTGCTGATTGAGACCATGCGTCGTGAAGGCTACGAACTGCTGGTCGGACAGCCGCAAGTGATTTATAAGTGGGGAGCCCCCCCTACGGCCCCCGAGGGGGCTTCTATAGATCAAGCCGCATTAACTAATGTAGCCCCCTCGGGGGCAGAAGGGGGGGCTTGTCGTTATGAACCTATCGAAGAGCTGACCATTAACGTGCCCGAGGAGTTCGCATCGAAGATGATTGACATGGTGACGCGCCGTAAGGGTGAGATGACATCTATGGAAAATCAGGGCGAGCGCGTCAATATTGAGTTCGACATGCCCTCCCGTGGCATCATCGGTCTGCGCACCAACGTGCTTACTGCTTCACAGGGCGAGGCCATCATGGCCCACCGTTTCAAGGAGTATCAGCCTTACAAGGGCGACATTGAGCGTCGTGTCAACGGCTCCATGATTGCCTTGGAGACGGGAAACGCCTTTGCCTATGCCATTGATAAGTTGCAAGACCGCGGTAAGTTCTTCATTGACCCGGGCGAAGACGTCTACATGGGACAGGTGGTCGGCGAGCATGTGCATGACAACGACCTCGTTATCAACGTCTGCAAGGCCAAGCAACTGACCAATGTGCGCGCCAGCGGAACCGACGACAAGGCACGCATCATCCCGAAGACGGTCATGTCGCTCGAGGAGTGTCTGGAGTATATCAAGGAAGATGAGCTTGTTGAGGTGACGCCGCAGTCCATGCGCATGCGTAAGACCATTCTTGACCACGACCAACGCAAGAAGGCCAACAAGACGAATTAAGTACAGGCATTAAGACATTAAGCATTAAGCATTAAGAATTAAGCATGATGCATGACGTCTGTCACAGGCAGCTCCGCAGGCTGTTAGCGTTGTGGTTAGCCTGCGTGATGGTGCTTCATGTCGCTGCCCAGCGGCGTGAGGTGCACATCCTTGCGGCCAACGACATGCATGCCACCCTCGAATATATGCCGCAGTTAGCGGCCATCACCGACAGTCTGCGGGCGCTCTATCCCTCATTGTTGGTGCTTTCGGGCGGCGACAACCGGACAGGCAACCCGCTGAGCGACATGTACGAGCCGTCGTCATATCCCATGGTGGCGTTGATGAACCAGATTGGCTTCAACGCTTCCACGCTTGGCAACCACGAGTTTGACATGCACTCGCTGCCTGAGGTCATCCCACACTCCAACTTCCGTTACATCTGTGCCAACATTTTCGCTGATTCCCTCTCGGGTGTCAGCACCGTACCTTATCAGGTGTTCGACGTTGACGGGCTGAAGGTCGGCATCGTCGGAGCCGTTCAGGTGGGTGAGTCGGGCACGCCGTCCACGCATCCTGATAACCTGCGTGGCATCACCTTCTGCCGTGCACACGACGTGTTGGGCCGTTATGAGTGGCTCAGCCGCCAGTGCGACGCCACGGTGCTGCTCTCACACTTGGGTTATCAGACCGACATTGAGATGGCACAGCTGTTCCCGTGGTTCGACCTGATTGTCGGCGGGCATACCCATACGCAGCTCCGTGCGGACGAACCGCTGCACAATGGTGTGCTCATCACGCAGAACAAGAACAAGCTGCGCAACGTCACGCACATCACACTGACCGTAGACAGCGGTCGCGTGGTGGACAAACGGGCGGAGTACATTGCCGTGCGCACTTACCCGAAGAAGCAGAAACTGGTGGAAACCATGGTGGCCCATTTCAGTGATAACCCCGCGTTCCAGCGTGTTGTAGCACGTCTGGAAGAGCCGTTTGAGACCACCGAGGAGATTGGCTGCATGATTTGTGATGCCTACATCAGCGAGGGGCATGCCGACATCGGCATCCAGAACACTGGCGGTGTGCGCATCGAGTCCATGCCGAAGGGCAACATTACGGTGTTCGATGTGCTGAAGATGGACCCGTTCTACAATGTTGCCGTGGAGTTGATGCTGACCGGCGAGGAAGTGCGTGAGCTGTTGTTGTCCTACAGCCAGTTCATCCGTTACCGCGTCCCCTATGTCAGGGGGCTGCGTTGTGAGCTGTTGCCTGACCCCAACGATGCATATCGTGTCGCTGACATACGTCTGCTGACCACAGACGGGCAGCCGTTGGACATGCAACGGGTCTATCGCGTGGTGACGAATAACTACATTTCAGCCACCACGCCGTCGCTGCGTCCTGACCAGATGCAGGTGATGAACACCGAGACGGCTGACATGATCATGCACTTCCTGGAGAAGCGCGGCACCGTCAACTATCGCGGCGTGCGTTGTCACGTCGTGCGCGGCGAGTAGTTATTTTCCTTCACCACTCACGTCTTTATTTCTTACGCTTGATGATCTTGCGCTCGTTGATGCGCAGTTCCTGAGTGTCCTTGACGGCAGAAGCCGCTCTGACGTTTGTCTCGCGCACCGGCTTCCTTTCGTTGAGCTCCGCATTACCTCTTGGATTCAAACGGTCAGGCTCACGCACAAGCTCCCGACTCCGCTTCATCTTCCGCTCATCCTTCTTGACGAGTTCCGACTTAACCGGCTTCTTCGTCAGTTTCTTCTTGTTGTTCAGTGTCTGTGCCGTTGCCCCGAGGCATACAAGTGCCACCGCCACGGCCATGATGATTCGTTTCATAAGCTGATAAATATTAATGATGATTATGCTAACACTGTTCCTGCCTTATATGATTCGAACAGATAGCTGGGATTTTCGTAATACATGGAAGAGTTGTAGTTATCAATCTTGTGGGTAATCCATGAGTTGTAGACCGTGATCAGCGTGTCAATCCAGTCAGATGCCGTGGCATTGGCAATATCGAGGATAAGCCGTTGGTATACGCGCCCGATGTCCCAGTGCGAGGGAACGGAATAACGAGCCGCCGCCACATTGTCAAAGTCGCCTTGCTCAATGTGGTGTTTATGAATCAGCTCGTCGCTTACCTTGTCGATGTTCTCACAATGGTAGACGTCAGCATAGTCAAAGATGTGCAGCAGTTCCTGCTTGCCCAGTGCATTGACAACCACGTCCCGGTGGTTCATTGTCTTGCGACTGATGTATTCTATCAGGCTGCATAAGAAGAAAAGGTCATTCTCCCTTTGCGGTTCTCTTCCTGTCATAAGCTGTATACGTTTTTAAAGGTGATACTCTTCAGGGCTGCATCGGTGCAGAAAGCAATCTGATGCGTAGGATACTTAAACTTGGCTAATGCCCAGAACTGTTCGCGGTTGATGACTCCCCGCATGAAGTCTGCAATATAGTTGTATATCTGGTCGTCGGCCATTGCTCCGATGACAATGTCGTGATGATGAGGCTGTCCGTTGCGGCAAGCAACAACGAAGTCGAGCCATTCGTCAGTCATTCCTTTAAACTCAAGGATGTCAAGGTCTTCTCTCGCTTCATAGTCATAGACGTTGACAGTGGGCGTATCATATTTTCCTGCCCACCGTTCAGCTTGTTGCTTCAGTTGTGTGCAGTAAAAACCCTTGCCAAAGTCCTTGGTGTAGCGTCCGTCCACAATGCGCGGCACCTTGACCGTTGTGTAGCTTCCGTGAAATATATCCATGCTTGTCGCTCTGATTGTAAATTCTTGGTCGTCTGGTTTAACAGGGCAAAGATACGAATAATTTTCCTTTTCAGCAACTCTTTTATAAATAATTATCAGTTAAACCCAAGTTGGCGGGCTGGATCCTCATGGTTCGAGGTTCCGTTTGTTATGGCCTTGGGGTCCAATGGCTTTTGTCTTGGACTCCAAAGACGGATATGTTAGATTCCAATTATATTGATTTTATAAAGTAATCTCGGCGAGTTTGCTGAGTAATCTCGGCGAGATTGGTCAGTAATCTCGGCGACTTTACTTTGCGATTTGGGTAATATTGGAGTCGAAAACGGATGATATTGGAGCCTCAGGGGGCTTAAAATGCAAACGTTTACCAACGGGGGAGGGGCTGTTTTGAGGTGATGGTGGGGGTGTGGCTCGGGGAAAATGACTACCTTTACCGTCGCAAACTATTAATCATGCTGACTGACGATGAAGAAGAACTTACTGCTATTACAGCTACTGACCTTGCTGCTGATGCTGCTGTCGGTGCTGACGGTGCAGGCGCAGACCTTCCGCGGCGAGCGCACTGACTTCCGCGATGAGACCATCTACTTCCTGCTGCCGACCCGTTTCTACGACGGTGACCCGACGAACAACACCCAGTGCTGGGACAACCGTGACCGCAATCAGGGCGACCCGGCGTGGCGCGGCGACTTCAAGGGACTCATTGAGAAGCTGGACTACATCAAGGCGCTGGGCTTCACGGCCATCTGGATTACGCCCGTAGTGCAGAACGCCTCGGGCTACGACTACCACGGCTATCACGCCATGGACTTCAGTCGTGTGGACCATCGCTACGAGAGCGACGACGTGACGTTGCAGACGCTCATTGACGCCGTACATGCGCGCGGCATGAAGATCATCATCGACATTGTGCTGAACCACACGGGCAACTTCGGCGAAGAGCACCTCTGCAAGCTGTTCGAACGTGACTGGACGAAACCGCAGAGCCAGCTGGACGAGTGCATGGTGCCGCTGACGGTGAAGGACGGCGGACGGCTGCCCGACAACTATCAGGACCTGAGCGGCGGCGAGCAGTATGATGCGCGGCTGGTGCAGATGAAGGACCACCACAACAACACGAACAACGATGCGCATAACTACTGGCACCACTTCGGCAACTTCAACTGGGACAATGAGACGCGCTGGTGGGCGCAGATAGCTGGCGACTGTGTGGACCTGAACACGGAGAACCCGCACGTCAGCCAGTATCTGGTGGACTGCTACACGCAGTTCATCAACATGGGGGCTGACGGCTTCCGCATCGACACGGGCGGACACGTGGCACGCCTGACGCTGAATAACAACTTCCTGCCGCAGCTGCATGCGGCGGCTGAGGCGGCCAAGGCGAAGCGCGGCGGCACGCCGTTCTTCATGTATGCCGAGGTGTGCGCCCGCTTCACCCATTGGTGGTACCGCAACCAGCCGGCGCTGTCGTGCCCCTTCTACACGTGGAAGGAGCGGCAGCCGTATGCGTGGGACTACGATGAGGCGTCGTGGGACGGGCTGGTCGTGCCGTCGGACGAGAGCACGGACTTTGAGCATGTGAACATGCAGAGCTGCGAACAGCTGTACCGGGACAACCGCGAGGGCTCGGCGAACGTGCAGCCCACGTCGGCCAATGCCTTCCTGCAAGGCAATGACTACCATGCGCCTGACTATTCGGAATTCTCGGGCCTGAGCGTCATCGACTTCCCCATGCACCACTGTTTCAAGGACATCAGTTCGGCATGGGGCATCCGCGAGGGCGACAAGTATTACAACGATGCCACGATGAACGTCGTCTATGTTGACTCGCACGACTATGCGCCCAACGGTGCCCCGGAGAGTCAGCGTTTCGCCCAGCCGCAGGCGACGTGGGCCGAGAATCTCGACCTGATGTTCACCTTCCGTGGTATCCCGTGCCTCTTCTATGGCAGCGAGATAGAGTTCCGCAAGGGCAAGGAGATTGACCGTGGCACGGACGACGCCCTGCGCAACACGGGGCGTGCCTACTATGGCGGCTACATCAAGGGCAGCGTCAGCACGTCAGACTTCGGGCAGTACGCCGACGCCACGGGCAATCTGGCGCAGACGCTCTCACATCCGCTGGCCCAGCATGTGCGCCGGCTGAACCTGATACGTGCCGCCGTGCCTGCCCTGCGCAAGGGCCAGTACTCCACCGAGGGCTGTTCTGGTTCCTACGCCTTCAAGCGGCGCTATACCGACGAGACGACCGACAGCTATGCACTGGTCTGCATCAACGGTGGGGCCACCTTCACGGGTGTGCTGAACGGTGTCTACACGGATTGCATCACGGGTGACGTGCAGACGGTCACTGACGGTACGCTGAAGGCGACCTGCTCAGGTAAAGGTAACATGCGCGTCTACGTGCTTTCCACGACAAAGACACCCGCTCCGGGAAAGATAGGGGAGGACGGGCTTTATCTGTATGCCGGCGCACCGGTGCAGGCGGCTCAGCCCCAGTGGGACGGCACGGAGGAAGAAGACTCAGAGAACAATGGTGACCCTGGGGCATCGCCCGACACGTCACTGGACGAGCTGTCCGTCTACACACCCACGGTTGCTGACGACGAGGAACTGTCTGTCTTCTTGGAGACGGCGCAGCGCGGCGCCACCATCTGGGTGTGGAACAGTCAGGAGAACTTTACGGGTGGCAGCTGGAACACAAAGCCTTCAATGCAGGTGATGGGAAAGACAGCCGACGGACAGCGCCGCATCCTGAAGTGGACGTACGACGGCGGCAGTTATCAGAACATGCCCACAGGCGTCATCTTCGTGCCGACAGGACAGAACCAGACCGCTGACCTCGTGTTCCATAATCACGGCTATTACATAGAGGGCGTCTATGATCACACCGTCAGCACAGAGCCCTCAACTCTCAACTCTCCTCTCTCCACTCTCCACTCTCAGCCCTCCATCATCTACGACCTGCAAGGGCGTCGCCTGTCGGCACCGCCCGCCCACGGGCTATATATACAGAACGGACGGAAAGTGAGAAAGTGAAGAAATTATGCGTCGGCAAAGACGCGGCCGTCGTCGAGCGTGATGTGCAGCTTGGTGTATTCGCAGTGGAAGTCGTGCTCTAACCGGTCAAGATAGCGGGCGCTTTCCCACTGGCACATGGGCAGGTCGTGCAGCAGATAGTTGCCGCACGCCTCGGGGCGCGTGGCGGGCACCTCTGTCTGCGTGAGAATCCATTGCAGGCAGCGGATGGTCAGACGCCGCATGTCCTCTACGGTGTAGTGGCCCGTCATGATGACGTACATGCCCGTGAGGCACCCCATGGGGCCTACGTACACCACGTCTTCCTTGGCTTCGCTGTTGCGGAACCATGTGGCCATCAGGTGTTCCAAGCTGTGCATGGCGGCCGGTGCCACGGCGGGCTCATGGTTAGGCTCCGTGATGCGCAGGTCGAAAGTGGTGAAGCCTTTGTCTTCACGCGAGACGTAGATGCCTGGCTTCAAGTGCGTGTGGTCAATGGTGAAACTCTGTATAACTTCCATAATTTGAGATTTGAGATTTGAGGTTTGAGATTTGAGATTTGGGTTGAGCAGTGGTTGTGTAAACCTTAAATCTCAAATCTCAAACCTCAAATTTCAAATCATTTAAACTCTCCACGAAGGTTTTGGTGATTTGGAATGACGTGCCGGCTATGCGGTTCCAGAAATCATGATACTGCGAGGCGTCGGTGTCGCGCAGGGGGATGTCGCTGATGACGCGGAACGAGATGAACGGCACGTGGTTGATGTAACAGGTCTGCGCGATGGCCGCCGACTCCATGTCGATGGCCTTAGCCTCGGGGAAGTGGGCAATGATCTCACGCGCCTTCTCCTTGGAGTCCACAAACCAGTCGCCGGTGACGATGAGGCCCTGGTGAATTGAAAACTGAGCGTCTGGAATTGAGAATTGCTGCGCTTTCGAGAGCAGCCGCTCGTCAGCCTTGAACCGTGCGGGCAGTCCCTGCACCTGGCCGTAGACCGTCGTGTTGTCGATGGCTGCGCCGCAGTAGACGTCATGATAGCACAGCTCGGTGCTCACCACCACGTCCTGCACCTGCATGTCGTCGCCATTGCCACCGGCACAGCCGCTGCTGATGATGACGTCAGGGTGAAACTCGTTGATCATGCGTTGAGCACCCAGCGCGGCGTTCACCTTGCCGATGCCGCACTTCTCCACGCGCACGTTCTCATCATTGAAGAGCTGCTTCAACTGTTGCAGCTCCTTGTCCATGGCTACTATGATTCCTATTTTCATATTCGTTTCCTTTAATACCTTTAACTTTCCACTCTCCACTCTCCACTTTCCACCCGAGAAGAGAATGACGGTGCAAAAGTAAGCAATAAAATCCACACTTCCAAAAAAACGGCCAATTAATCTCGGAAATACACATTTTTCGGGTTTTGTGTGCGTATTTACAAATTATTTCGTAATTTTGCAGGGTCTTTCAAAATCAAGAAAAAGTAGAACGATGAAGATAACCGATTGGAAGAAGTGGCTGCCTGACGTGGTGGCAGTCGTTTTGTTTGCCGTGATAGCCTTTGCCTATTTCTATCCGGCTGATGTAGAGAACCGCATTTTGTTCCGTCATGACTCGTCGGCCGGCTTGGGTGCCGGTCAGGAGGCTTCGGAATACTTGCAGCGCACGGGCGAGGTGACGCGCTGGTCGAACAGCATCTTCGGCGGCATGCCGACTTACCAGACGGCACCGTCGTATGAGTCAGCTGACGTGCTGAACAACACCATCAAAGCCTATCACTTGTGGCTGCCGGAAAATGTGTGGTACGTCTTCGCCTATCTGTTGGGATTCTACATTCTGTTGAGGGTGATTCTGGCCCCCCTGTCGCCCCCCGAGGCAGCCCCCCTTTCGTCCCCCGAGGGGGACACTAATGTCCAAGGCGCAGCAAAAGCCTCCCCTCGGGGAGGTTTGGTGGGGGCTTTCCCTCGGGGTGCTTTGGCAGGGCCGCTCATAGCCTTCCTCGGTGCCATAGCGTGGGCGTTCAGCAGTTATTTCTTCATCATCATTGCCGCTGGCCACATCTGGAAGGTCATGGCATTGGCCTATCTGCCGCCGATGATTGCCGGTGTGGTGCTGGCCTATCGAGGCAAATACCTGTGGGGCCTCGTAGTGACGGCCATCTTCACCGCCTTCGAGGTCAATGCCAACCACGTGCAGATGACCTATTACTATCTGTTCATCATTGCTGCCATGCTCATTGCGTTCATTATTGAGGGCGCGCGCAAGAAGGACTGGAAACATATCGGAAAGGCCACGGCCATCTGTGCTGCCGGTGCACTCATCGGCATCTGCCTGAACCTGTCGAACCTCTACCATACATGGGAGTTCTCGAAGGAGAGCATGCGCGGCAAGAGCGAGCTGGTGAAGACCAACGCAGCCGACCAAACCAGCAGCGGGCTGGACCGTTCGTACATCACAGACTACAGTTACGGCATCGGTGAAACGTGGACACTGCTCATTCCTGACGCCAAGGGTGGCACGTCGTCGCGCCTGCTGTGGGACAACGAGAAGGCACTGAAGATAGCCGAAGAGACGAACATCACGCTCGGCGACGGGCAACAGACGCCGGCCATTAACGTGTTCGGCGACATGATGCAGCGCAACGGCTACTTCGTGCAGGCCGTCGGACAGCCCGTCTACTTCATGCAATACTGGGAAGGCAACATGGAAGATCATGGAACGATGGGACCTGTTTATACCGGCGCTTTCGTGATGTTCCTTTTCGTCTTGGGACTGTTCATCGTAAAAGGGCCCATGAAGTGGGGCTTGTTGGCAGTTACTGTGTTAAGCATTATGTTGGCTTGGGGTAAGAACTTTATGGGATTGACAGATCTCTTTATTGACTACGTGCCGATGTATGCCAAATTTCGTACGGTAGAGTCTATTCTTGTTATTGCAGAATTCACCATACCGCTACTTGCTATGCTTTCCCTGATGCGTGTTGTTCAGCAACCGGAAGTGCTTACCGAAAAGAAAGGACGCAACTTTTGGCTGGCTTTTGCACTGACAGGTGGGGCATGTCTGCTCTTTGCACTGTTCCCGACAATGTTCTTTAGTTTCTACAACGAGACAGAATCTTCATTCTTCCATCATGTCTGTGCACAGGTCTATCAGTTGTCTGACAGTGCTACAGCAACACTGTTAGGCGTGCTGAGTGAGGCCCGTCAGGCAGTCTTTACTGCTGATTGCTGGCGCTCGTTGATTATCATCGTTATCGGTATACTCTGCTTGTTGCTCTATCGTTATGGCAAGATGCGTGCATCATGGATGATAACTATACTGGCAGTGCTCTGTTTGGTGGACATGTGGCAGGTGGATAAACGTTATCTGAACGACGGTCTGTTTGTTGACAAGTCGCAGCGTGAGAACCCCATTCAACCTACCTATGCCGACGAGCAGATACTGCAAGATACGTCGCTTGACTATCGCGTACTTAATCTAACCAGTGATACGTTTAATGAGAATGAGACTTCTTATTTCCATAAGAGTATCGGCGGTTATCATGCTGCTAAGTTGCGCCGTTATCAGGAACTCATAACAGCCCATATCGCTCCGGAAATCAAGAAGCTTCACGAAGTACTTCCACAGGCAGAATATGACTTAAGCCGATTGCCCACCGACAGTATTATGCCCGTGCTCAACATGCTCAACACGAAGTATGTCATCATGGCTGTGGGCAACCAGCCCGTGCCCATCAGGAACTACCAGACCTACGGCAACGCATGGCTGGTGGACAAGGTGAACTTCGTGGACAATGCCAATCAGGAGCTTGACGCACTGGGTCAGTTGGCACTGCGCCATGAAGCTGTGGCCGACAAGAAGTTTGCTGACGTGCTTGGTGCCAGTGTGCAGCAAGACACGCTCAGCCGCGTCACCATCGAGAAGTATGAACCCAACCAGCTGACCTACACGGTCAACACGGGCAAGGGCGGCGTCGTGGTGTTCTCGGAAATCTATTATCCCGGCTGGACAGCTACCATTGACGGCCAACCGGCAGAGCTGGGCCGCGTCAATTACGTGCTGCGTGCCCTGCGCGTGGAGCCCGGAAAGCATGAAGTGGTGCTCTCCTTCTTCCCCCAGACGGTGAAGACCACCGAGACCATTGCCTACATATCCTATGGCGTGCTGCTGCTCGTCATCCTGTTAGCCCTGTTCTTCGGGTGGAAGAAGCATAAAGCTTAGCGTGTAGAACTCACATTCTGTCGTCGTGATAAATGGCATGCCGCATGAAGGCGCGGTGGCCGTAGATGGCGATGACGATGAAGCACGTCAGCGGTACGATGAACGAGACGTTCGTGGCAGGCAGTCCGAGCACAGTGTAGCCCATGTCGATGATGAAAGCCTGCAACGGCGGAAACACCGAGCCGCCCAGTATGGCCATGATGAGACCGGCACTGGCCACCTTCACGTTCGAGTCGCCCACACCGCGCAGCGCAATGCCATAGATGGTGGGGAACATCAGCGACATGCAACCGCTGATGAATATCAGACAATAGAGTCCGTTGCGGTCAGTGAAGAGTATGACACCGACGACGCACGCAGCTGCAACGACAGCCAGCGTGGTGAGCAGCCGCCCTGGTGCGACGTACTTCAGGAACCATGTGCAGACGAAGCGGAACACGGTGAAGAACACCAGTGCTATGATGTTATATTTCTGCGACATCACCTCAGCCGCCTGCTCCTCCATGCCCTCACCCACGAAGATGCGCGTGCCGTATTGGATGATAAACGTCCAACACATGACCTGTGCGCCCACGTAGAAGAACTGTGCAATGATGCCTTCGCGGTAGTTCCGGTGATGAATCAACTCATGCAGCGATTGGCGCAGCGGCTTCTTACTGGTGGTGCTGCTGATCTTCGGCATCTTCGTCACGGCAATCAGTATCAGCAGCACAATGATGAACAGACCGATGTAGACGTAGGGCTGTATTAAAATGTCAAGGTCATGTTGCTTGATGACTTCAAACTGTTCGTTGTTGAGCAGTTCCCGCTTGTCGCTCGTGGCGGGGTTCAAGCGTGCCAGCACGTAGTGCATGGCCACGTACGAACCGGCCAGCACGCCCATGGGGTTAAACGCCTGCGCCAGATTCAAGCGTTGCGTGGCGGTCTCCTCGCTGCCCATGCAGTAGATGTAAGGGTTGCAGCTGGTCTCCAGAAATGACTGGCCGCAGGTCATGATAAAGTATGCCAGCAGGAACGGGTAGAACATGCCCGTCACCTTTGCTGGGACAAACAGCAGCGCACCGATGGCACAGAGCGCCAGCCCGATGAGCACACCGTACTTGAACGAGTAGCGTTGAATGAAGAGTGCTGCAGGGAAGGCCATGACAAAGTAGCCCAGATAGTAAGCCACAGGCACCATGGCGCCTTCGGTTGTGCTCATGCGGAATATCTTGGAGAAAGCCTTGACCATCGGAGTCGTCACATCGTTGGAAAAGCCCCACAGGGCAAAGCATACGGTGATGAGTATGAACGGCAGCAGATAGTTAATGCCGTCACGCCGGAACAGGCTGTTTGGTTCTTTTTTGTCCATGTTTGTCAGATATGTAGTAGTAAAACAGTCTCGCAAATTTACAACAATTCCACCTGAAACGTTCATGAGCCTAACTTATTTAACATAAATTAAATAAGCCAATCATGGCTGTTTCTCATGACAATTCATTAATTTTGCATCCGTATTACTAACCAAGACTAATTTCTTTGATGCCACTGATATGAAAAAATTGCTTTCGCTTCCCCCCAATTTGGTTGACAGTTTCCATGCTGTCACGCAGTTGAGTCCCCAAGAATATTTCTGCACATGCGACCCCGTGGGTCACCGCTTAGGCAGCGGAGGCGGCACGTCGTGGCTGCTGGCCTCCTGCTTTGAAAATGAAGAATTCTTTGCAGAGCAAAGCGGCAAAGCCGAGCGAAGAATGAAGAATGAAGAATTTGCTGCCGCCGAAGTTGGGACCTCGGTAGAAAATTCTTCATTCTTCATTCTTCATTCTTCATTTTTTATAAAGTGGCTTTCCCGTGAGAAGCGCATTTTGCTGCATGCCGGCGGGCAGAGCCGGCGCTTACCGTCGTATGCACCGTCGGGCAAGATACTGACGCCCGTGCCTGTGTTCCGTTGGGAGCGCGGTCAGCGATTGTCGCAGGACTTGCTGTCGTTGCAACTGCCGCTTTACGAACGCATCATGAACGCAGCACCGGAGCGGTTGCACACGATGGTGGTGAGCGGCGACGTGCTCATATTGGCTGATGCTAAGTTGCCGCCTGTGCCTGATGCCGACGTGGTGTGCTATGGTCTGTGGCTCCCGGCATCGGTGGCTAAGAATCACGGCGTGTTTGTGAGCGACCGTCGCACACCGCACGTGCTGAAACAGATGTTGCAGAAACCGACGCCAGAAACACTCTCAGCCCTGCAGCGGCAGCATTTCTATCTGACCGACATCGGCGTGTGGCTGCTCAGCGACCGCGCGGTGGAGGTGTTGATGAAAAAAAGCCTCACCCCCGACCCCTCTCGCGGGGGAGAGGGGAGTGAAATGTTGGAGGGGGAGAGGCTCTCTGCGATAGACTTTCACGAATACGACCTTTACAGCGAGTTCGGTTGTGCGTTGGGCACTGACCCCACGATTGACGATGCTGAACTGCGCGAGCTGTCTGTGGCCATTGTGCCGCTGCCGGGCGGTGAGTTCTATCACTTCGGCACTTCGCGCGAGATGATTTCATCGACGCTGGCCGTACAGAACCGTGTCAATGACCAACGGCAGATCATGCACAACGACCGCAAGCCGCATCCCAGCATCTTCGTGCAGAACGCAGTGCTGCACAACAAACTGACGGCTGATAATTCTAATATATGGATTGAGAACAGTTGGGTGGGAGCGCACTGGACGCTGACCAGCGATAACATCGTCACCGGCGTGCCGCGCAATGACTGGCATGTGACATTGCGTCCCGGCGAGTGCATGGACGTGGTGCCTATCGGCGAGCAGCAATACTGCCTGCGCCGCTACCACATAGACGACCGCTTTGCCGGCAGCGAACAGCAGAAAAAGCAGTTCCTCGTGGTGGATAGCTTGGAAGAGCTGGAATTTCTAGCCAGTCTAGATAATCTAGATAGTCTAGATAGTCTAGATAATCTAGATAGTCTAGCCAATCTAGCCAATATAGAAAAAGCCCCTGAGCTTCTTTCTGCTGAAGACATTTCCACGCAGGCGAACTTGCATCGGCTGTTTGAGCAGCGCCGCAGTTTCCGCAACATCAACTGGCCCGCCATTGCGGCCAACTGGGAGTACAGCGTGTTCTATCAGCTGGACCTTGACGATGCTGCCCGCCAGTTTGCTGACAACCTCTTGCCGCTGCCTGCACCGTTGCCCGACACGGCACCGCTGATGACGCGCATCAGTGATGCCATGTTCCGTGGTGACAGCGAGCGGGCGTTCCGGCTGTTGAGAGAAAGCCTCACCCCCGACAGCCTCACCCCCGACCCCTCTCGCGGAGGAGAGGGGAGTAAATACATTGATGCCTCCAACATTCTACTCCCCTCTCCTCCGCGAGAG
>JAFUSC010000091.1 GCA_017467705.1 Prevotella sp.
CGGCTAAAAGCCTTTGGTCCATTTCAGATGCCCTCCATGGACAACATCCGGCATTAATCCGACTTTCGCCGGGCTATTCCAGAGTATGGGGCAGGTTGGATACGCGTTACGCACCCGTGCGCCGGTCGCCATCAGTCTTAGCAAGCTAAGACCATGCTGCCCCGCGACATGCATGTGTTAAGCCTGTAGCTAGCGTTCATCCTGAGCCAGGATCAAACTCTACATTGTAAAAATTATCTTCGAAAATTTTTACGAGCCTGTGTCGTCGCCCGGCAAAGCTCAAGCAAGCTTGGCTCTGCACTCGCTCCTAACAGCCTTGTATAATTTTTCTTTTTCTCTGTCTCAGAACGCTCTCCGGTAGTATTCACTGAGTCCGTTCACCTGTCTCAAATTCAAACAGACGGTCTTTTGTCTACCCAGACACAACCCCCGAAGGGGACGTGCCTGCTTCTTGTACTACTTCTTCTGTCTTATGTAAAGCTTTCAAAGAACTCTCTTCTATTTGCCACGCACCCCGTTTTTGGCGCGAAAGCGGATGCAAAGGTACAAACTTTTTCCGAACTGACAAATATTTTCACCAAAAAATTAAACTTAATGCGAAAATTTTTCAAAAACAGGATGAAAAATAACCAAAAAGAGGGAAAAACGGCAGGGACGGAAGGGAAAAATGAGGCAGAGAAGCAGCAGAGAATAGCAAAAAAACGGCTCCGCATGCAGCACGATGCATGAGGAGCCGGATGATTTTCGCTATACGAAGCACGAAGGCGTCACATTAATCTTCAGGAGCCTGATCGATAAGATCCATAAACTGGTCGAGCTTCGGCGTGATGATGATCTGCGTGCGACGGTTGCGCTGGCGACCAGCGTCGGTAGTGTTGGGCATCAATGGGTTGTACTCGCCACGGCCACCTGCGGTAAGACGCTTGGGGTCTACGCCATAGTCATTCTGCAGAGCCTGTACCACACTGCTTGCACGAAGACAGGAAAGGTCCCAGTTGTTACGGATGTTCTGGCGCGAAATGGGCACATCGTCGGTATTACCCTCGATGAGTACGTCGTAATCCTTGTAGTCCATGATAACCTTGGCAATCTTTGACAACGTAGCTCCGGCACGCTCGTTGATTTCGTACGAGCCGCTCTTATAGAGCATGTTGTCAGCCAACGAGATGTAAACGACACCCTTGAGCACCTGCACATCAACTTCTTTCTTCTCGTCGTTGGAGAGCGAGCGGAGCAGGTTGGTCTGCAGAATCAGATTCAGCGAGTCGCTCTTCGACTTCACCTCAACCAGATGGCGGATATACTGGTTAGACTCATTGATCTGGTCGACGAGCTTGTCAATAGAGATATTGTTCTGACTGCTGTTGGTCAGGCTCTGGTCGAGCGAACGCTGCAGAGCAATATAGGCTTTCTTCTGCGCGTCGAGCTGTTCTTCAAGACTGCTGACACGTGCTCTGGAGGCAGCAAGCTGTTCCTTGGTATCCTGGAAATTGTTTGTCAACTCCTTATTCTCAAGGCGGCACTGCTCCAACTCTTTCTTGCTTACGCAACTGGTGAGAGCCATAGAGCCGGCCACCAGTGCAATGATCAATAAACGGTTCTTTTTCATAATCATTTATACGTTTGTTTAATGGTTTGACGTTGCAAAGTTATTAATAAGACGCAAAGAGACAGCGAAAACGGTTTGCATTTATGTTATTTTAACCAACCCGAGGGATTTTTGACCGATATTTAACATGTCAAGGAAGTCATCATCAAGAAAAACACCATACATAATAAATAATGGTACGCGCGTACGCGCACACGTACGTGAGACTCAGAAAGAAGAAAAGAGCAAAAAGAACTGAAAACTTTTTGTATTTCCCCCGATTCTCACTACCTTTGCACCACAATTACGAACCAAAAGGAACGAAAGGACATGATTCTCTTTTTCAAGACCCCACAAAAGAGCGTGATAGCTACCGGTACTGACCATCAGCTCACGCCACAAGAAGTAAATGAACTCTGCTGGCTTTACGGCAACGCCGAGCTGCTTAACGACGAGAAGCTGGAAGGCTTTTTCATTGGTCCACGCCGCGAAATGATTACGCCGTGGTCGACCAATGCCGTTGAGATTACCCAGAACATGGGGCTCAGCGGCATTTCGCGTATTGAAGAGTACTTCCCCGTCAGCACCAAGGAGGCTGAGCACGACGAGATGCTGCAACGCATGTACGACGGACTGGACCAACAGATTTTCACGATTAACCTGAAGCCTGAGCCCATCAAGTATGTAGAAGACCTGGAAGCGTACAACGAGCAGGAAGGCCTGGCACTGAGTCCGGAGGAAATAGAATACCTGCACAAGATTGAACAGCAAAACGGTCGTCCGCTGACCGACTCCGAGATATTCGGTTTCGCCCAGATTAACTCAGAGCACTGCCGTCACAAGATTTTCGGCGGCACGTTCATCATCGACGGTCAGGAAATGGAGTCAAGTCTTTTCCAGATGATCAAGAAGACCACTCAGGAGAACCCGAACAAAATTCTGAGTGCCTACAAGGATAACGTTGCCTTTGCACAGGGTCCGGTGGTGGAACAGTTTGCCCCGGCGGACCAGTCGACGAGTGACTGGTTCCGTGTGAAGGAGATAGAGAGCGTCATTTCGCTGAAAGCCGAGACGCACAACTTCCCGACGACGGTGGAGCCGTTCAACGGTGCCGCCACGGGCACGGGCGGTGAGATACGCGACCGCATGGGCGGCGGTGTAGGCTCATGGCCCATCGCCGGCACGGCTGTGTATATGACGGCGTATCCGAGACTGGAAGAGGATGAGAACGAAGCGCAAGGTGCGAAGTGCGAGGTGCGCGACTGGGAAGACATCATGCCCGTGCGCAAGTGGCTGTACCAGACGCCGGAACAGATACTCATCAAGGCGTCGAACGGTGCCTCGGACTTCGGAAACAAGTTCGGGCAACCGCTGATTTGTGGCAGCGTGCTGACGTTTGAGCACCAGGAGGGCTGCGGCAATGCCGCAGCATACCAGACCACAAGGAACGGTGAAGCGCAACAGACCACAGGGAACGGCAAAACGCAACAGACGAAGTATGCCTATGACAAAGTCATTATGCTGGCGGGCGGTGTCGGCTACGGAACGAAACGTGACTGCCTGAAGAAGGAGCCGAAGAAAGGCAACAAGGTGGTCGTCGTGGGTGGTGATAACTACCGCATCGGACTGGGCGGCGGCTCGGTGTCGTCAGTCGACACGGGGCGCTACTCCAACGGCATTGAGCTGAACGCCGTGCAGCGTGCTAACCCGGAAATGCAGAAGCGTGCCTACAACTTGGTGCGTGCCCTGTGTGAAGAGGACGTGAACCCCGTTGTCAGCATCCATGACCACGGTTCAGCCGGCCACCTGAACTGTCTCAGCGAGCTGGTGGAAGAGTGCGGCGGCGAGATTGACATGACGAAGCTGCCCATTGGCGACCCGACGCTGAGCGCGAAGGAAATCATTGCCAACGAGAGTCAGGAGCGCATGGGTCTGCTCATTGATGAGAAGCATATTGAGCACGTGCGCCGCATTGCCGAGCGTGAGCGTGCCCCGATGTACGTCGTGGGTGAGACCACCGGCGATGCCCATTTCTCGTTCCGTCAGGGCGACGGCGTCAAGCCTTTTGACTTGGATGTGGCGCAGATGTTCGGCCACTCGCCGAAGACCGTCATGGTTGACAAGACCGTTGAGCGTAAATATGAAGATGTTGATTATGCCGGAAAGTCCGGAAAAGCCGAAGTTACCCCGGAACAGCTCAACACCTACTTGCAGCGTGTGTTGCAGTTAGAAGCCGTGGCCTGCAAGGACTGGCTGACGAACAAGGTGGATCGCAGCGTGACGGGTAAGATTGCCCGCCAGCAGTGTCAGGGCGAGATACAGCTGCCCCTGAGTGACTGCGGCGTCGTGGCACTCGACTATCGTGGCGAGAAAGGCATTGCCACCGCCATCGGCCATGCACCGCAGGCAGGTCTGGCCGATCCGGCAGCAGGCTCCGTCCTGTCAGTTGCCGAGGCACTGACCAACATCGTCTGGGCACCGCTGGCCGACGGTATGGATTCCATCTCGCTGTCAGCCAACTGGATGTGGCCGTGCCGCTCACAGGAGGGCGAGGACGCCCGGCTCTATCAGGGAGTGAAAGCGCTGTCAGACTTCTGCTGCGAGCTGCACATCAACGTACCGACGGGCAAAGACTCCCTGTCGCTGACACAGCAATATCCCAACGGCGAGAAGATTATCTCGCCGGGAACGGTCATCGTTTCAGCCGGTGCCGAGGTGAGCGACGTGAAGAAAGTGGTGTCGCCCGTGCTGGTAAACAACAAGAACGCCTCACTCTACCACATTGACTTCTCATTTGACATGCAGCGACTGGGCGGCAGCGCCTTTGCGCAGAGCCTCGGTCGCGTGGGCAGTGACGTGCCGACGGTGAAGAACGCCGAATATTTCAGCGACGCGTTCATGGCCATACAGGAACTGAACCGCCGCGGCCTCATCATGGCAGGACACGACATCTCCGCCGGTGGCCTCATCACGACACTGCTGGAGATGTGCTTCGCCAACCGTGAAGGCGGCCTGCACATCAACCTGCACAACATCTGTCCCGACGGTGACATCGTGAAGGCTCTCTTCGCTGAGACCCCCGGCGTGGTCATTGAGGTGCTCGACGAGCATAAAAAGGTGTTCCAGGAAGTCATGGAAGAGCTGGGCGTGGGCTATGCCAAGATCGGCTACCCGGTGCCGCAAAGCCGTGACATCGTGGTGGTATGGCCAGAGAAAGGCGGCAAGAGCAATGACGATGTCGCTGCATACCAGACCTTGGAGCACACGTTCGACATTGACGAACTGCGCGACGTGTGGTACAAGACGAGCTACCTGCTGGACCGCCGCCAGAGTTTCAACGGCAAGGCCCGTGAGCGTTTCGACAACTACAAGCAACAGCCGCTGGAAATGAAGTTCCCGCGCAGCTTCACGGGACGGCTGAAGCAGTACGGTCTGGAAAAGAGAAGAGATGAGCGAGGAGCGAGAAGGGCTAATGCGCCGAAGGCTGCCATTATCCGCGAGAAGGGTACCAACGGCGAGCGCGAGATGGCCTACTCGCTGTGGCTGGCAGGTTTCGACGTGAAGGACGTGATGATGACTGACCTCATCAGCGGACGTGAGACACTGGAAGAGGTGAACATGATCGTGTTCTGCGGCGGTTTCTCCAACAGCGACGTGCTGGGCAGCGCCAAGGGCTGGGCCGGTGCATTCCTCTTCAACCCCAAGGCCAAGGAAGCGCTTGACAAGTTCTACGCCCGCAAGGACACCCTCAGTCTCGGCATCTGCAACGGCTGCCAGCTGATGGTGGAACTGGGACTCTGCGAGACTTCGTCTCAAAATGAGAAAGGAGAAATGATAAATGAGAAATTCCGCCCGCACATGCTGCACAACGACTCCCACAAGTTTGAGAGCGAGTTCATCAGCCTCAGCATCCCGCAGAACGACAGCGTGATGTTCGGCTCACTGAGCGGCAGCAAGCTCGGTCTGTGGGTGGCTCACGGCGAGGGCAAGTTCTCACTGCCCAAAACTGAGAGCGACTACAACATCATTGCGAAATACAACTACCATGGCTATCCCGCCAACCCGAACGGCTCTGACTACGACGTGGCCGGCATCTGCTCGGCTGACGGACGCCACCTGTGCATGATGCCCCACTTGGAGCGTGCCATCTTCCCGTGGCAGTGCGCATGGTATCCCAAGAACCGCCGGCAGGACGAGGTGACACCGTGGATAGAAGCCTTCGTCAATGCACGCAAGTGGGTGGAACAGTTCTTAGTTCACAATTCATAGTTCACAGTTGGACAACGTCATTCACATGCATAACCATCGAACTTTGAACTATGAACTATGAACTGTTCACCACCTTCTTCAAGATTGGCATGTTCACCCTCGGGGGTGGATATGCCATGATTCCCATTATTGAGGAAGAGGTAGTGAACAAGCACCACTGGGTGAGCAAGGAGGACATGCTTGACCTCATTGCCATAGCACAGAGCTGCCCGGGCGTGTTTGCCATCAACATCAGCATCTTCATTGGCTACAGGCTGCGCAAGACGCCGGGAGCCATTGTCGCAGCCCTGGGCACTGCCCTACCCTCGTTCCTGATTATCCTGGCCATCGCCATATTCTTCCACCAGTTTGAGGACAACAAGGTGATAGCCGCCATGTTCCGCGGCATACGCCCGGCAGTGGTGGCGCTGATTGCCGTGCCTACGCTCAATCTGGCCAAGAGCGCCAAGCTGAACCGCTACACGCTGTGGATTCCCGTGGTCTCGGCACTGCTCATCTGGCTGCTGGGCGTGTCGCCCATCTGGATTATCATTGCCGCAGCCATCGGCGGCTACCTCTGGGGAAAAGCAGAGAAGTCCCATTAGCCCTATAGGACCAATAAGACGTATAAGCCTTATAAGACCCATAAGACCCCATAAAAAAAGAAGCAATGATTTACCTATACCTGTTCCTGACTTTCTTTGAAATCGGCCTCTTCGGTTTCGGTGGCGGCTACGGCATGCTGTCGCTCATTCAGGGTGAGGTCGTGCACAATCACCACTGGCTGACCACGTCGCAGTTTACCGACATTGTGGCCATCAGCCAGATGACGCCCGGCCCCATCGGCATCAACTCAGCCACCTACTGCGGCTACACGGCCGTCTACAACGCCACGCAGAG
>JAFUSC010000092.1 GCA_017467705.1 Prevotella sp.
GCTTTATATGGCATCATATAAGCCAATTTGGGGCTTAGGACGAACACAAAACGCACAAATCATAAAAAGAGCTGCATAGACTCCTATGCCAACATTAATAACATAGAAAAAGAGGATGTGCCTATTTTGACACACCCTCTTATCTTAGAACGGTCTAACGACCGATTTGGATTTATTTCAATAAAATGCAACGAATTATGAACAAATAGTTGGTTGGTTCAGAAATTCTTTTTACCTTTGCCAAAAATAATCAATGATGGAGCAGGAGAAAGATATTCGTTGGATACAGCGTTATGCAAATTATCACAAAGCATGTAGCAGACTGCTTGAAGTGACTGAAGCTGATAAGTTCGTGACTGACTTGTCAGAATTGGAAATAGAGGGGCTGGTACAGCGGTTTGAGTATACTTTTGAATTAGCTTGGAAAGTCCTACAGGATTTACTCATCTACAAAGGCTATGATTTTATGTTAGGTCCTAACGGAACGTTGAAGATGGCTTTTGAAGATGGGTTGATATCCGACCATGATGGTTGGAGAAGAATGGCCAAGTCACGTAACACGTTGAGCCATGTGTATGATGAAAGTGAGGTGCTTCCAATTGTTCAGTTAATCTATAGTGATTATACCTCACTGCTTAAGCAGTTAGATGAATTATTGAAAAAACTGTCAAGCAACCAGCAATATCAGCAAACATGAAGTTCGGATTAAGCGATACGGTTATCAAGGAATTGCAGGATGTGTTTCGGCGTCATGCGAACATCAAGAAGGTTCTGATTTTTGGCTCAAGGTCAAAAGGTAACTATCGTGCAAGTTCTGATATTGACTTGGCTCTCATGGGCAATGGTATTAGCTATGCCCAGTTGCTTGACATACTTTGTGAAATTGATGATTTGGAACTTCTTTATTCTGTTGACTTATTGGATTACCAGAAAAAGAAAGGTACACCGATTGGTGACCATATTGACCGGGTAGGGCAGGTCTTTTATGAAGTAGCTTAAATAGGTTTCATGAAAATAGTTTGCGACGACAAGATACCGTATATCCGCGAGGCGTTGGCTGCGGTGGCTGACGAGGTGGTGTATAAGAAGGGTTCCGAGATCAAGGCGGAGGATGTCAAGGATGCTGATGTACTGATTGTGCGCACGCGCACCCGCTGCGACGCGCAGCTGCTGAAGGGCAGCCGCGTGCAGCTGGTGGCCACGGCCACGATAGGCTATGACCACATTGACACCACATGGCTGGAGCAGCAGGGCATCAAGTGGGTGAACTGTCCCGGCTGTAACTCCGGTTCCGTGGCACAATACGTGGAGTCGGTGCTGATTTTGTTGATTGAAAGTGGAAAATTGAAAATGGAGAATGATGATTACCAGACAAGCACTTGTGAGAGCCTGGTAAGTAATCATAAATCTCAATTCTCAAATCTCAAATCTCAAATCACACTCGGTATTGTCGGTTGTGGCCATGTGGGCAGTAAGGTCTGCAGGGTGGGGGAGCGGCTGGGCATGCGCGTGCTGGTGAACGACCCGCCACTGGAAAAATCTCAACTCTCAAATCTCAAATCTCAAATTAGATTTGTTTCTCTTGACACGATAGCCCGCGAGTGCGACGTCATCACGTTCCACGTTCCGCTTGATGCGACGACGCACTATCTGGCTGATGAAGCGTTCTTTGCGAAGCTGGCCAAGCGGCCCGTTATCATCAACTCGAGCCGGGGTGGGGTGGTGGACGAGCAGGCTCTGCTGCGCGCACTGGACGCGGGGCGTGTGCGTGAGGCCGTCATTGACACGTGGGAAAACGAACCCGACATCGCGCGCGCGTTATTAAATAAGGTATATATAGGCACGCCCCACATTGCCGGCTACTCGGCCGACGGCAAGGTGAACGCTGACAACATGGTGATGGAAGCCCTCTGCCGTCACTTCGGTCTGCCGCTGCCGCCGCCCATCGTGCCCCCACGGTTGGAGCACCAGCCACAGGCACAGACATACACCGCGCGGGCACTGGAGCTATATAACGCCATGGAAGACAGCCGGAAACTGAAAACTCACCCCGAACTGTTCGAAGAATTGCGCGGCGATTATCCGTTAAGAAGAGAAAAATGGGAGTAAAAATGTCAGAAAAACACTTGTTTTAAGTCAAAAAGTTGCACATTGGGGGGGTGGTTGTGCAATGAAAGGTGTTTTTTTCTTAAAAAAATTTGCGTAACTAAATAAATTTGTGTTACTTTGCACCCGAATTTCGAGATAACAAGCAATTATTAATATCATAAGAAATCAATTATTAACAATTAAAAAAATTACAATTATGTCAGAAATTGAAAGCAAAGTAAAGGCAATTATCGTTGATAAACTCGGTGTTGAAGAGGCTGATGTTAAGCCCGAAGCAAGTTTCACAAACGACCTGGGTGCAGATTCACTGGACACCGTTGAGCTCATCATGGAGTTCGAGAAGGAGTTTGGTATCTCTATCCCCGACGACAAGGCAGAGAAGATCGGCACCGTTGGTGACGCTATCGCTTACATTGAGGAGAACGCTAAATAAACAAAGCCCCCTGAGTTAGGGGGTTGGGGGTCTGAACAGACAGTTGTTCTATTCAGACCCCCAACTCAATATTTAGGGGATTATCTTGTTCAGACCCCCATCCCCCTAACTTAGGGGGCATAAATAACTGAAAAATTATGGAATTAAAAAGAGTAGTAGTAACAGGTCTTGGTGCTGTTACCCCGGTAGGCAACAATCCCGAAGAGACGTGGAAGAACCTGCTTGCAGGTAAGAGCGGCGCTGCACCTATTACGCTTTTCGATGCTTCGAAGTTCAAGACACAGTTCGCCTGCGAGGTGAAGAACCTCAACGTGAACGACTACATTGACCGCAAGGAAGCGCGCAAGATGGACCGTTACACCCAGTTGGCCATGATTGCTGCAAAGCAGGCCGTTGAGGATAGCGGCATGGATCTTGAGGCTGAGGACAAGGACCGCATCGGTGTGGTCTTCGGTGTAGGAATCGGCGGCATCAAGACCTTCGAAGACGAAGTAACCTATTATGGTGCTCATCGTGAAGACGGGCCTAAGTTCAATCCTTTCTTCATTCCGAAGATGATTGCCGACATCGCTGCCGGACAGATTTCCATCCAGTACGGTTTCCACGGCCCCAACTATATCACCGCTTCTGCCTGTGCTTCGTCAAGCAACGCACTGGCTGATGCGTTCAACCTCATTCGTCTGGGCAAGGCCAACGCCATCGTTGCCGGTGGTGCTGAGGCTGCTGTCTGCGAGACTGGTGTAGGCGGTTTCAACGCCATGCACGCCCTGTCAACCCGTAACGACGAGCCCGAGAAAGCCAGTCGTCCGTTCAGCGCCAGCCGCGACGGATTCGTGATGGGCGAGGGTGCCGGCTGCTTCATTCTCGAAGAGCTGGAGCATGCCAAGGCCCGCGGTGCGAAGATCTACGCTGAGATGGTCGGTGCCGGCATGAGTGCCGATGCTCACCACATCACCGCTTCTCACCCCGAAGGACTCGGCGCCAAGCTCGTCATGAAGAACGCGCTGGAGGATGCAGGCATGAAGCCCGAGGACATTGACTACATCAACGTTCATGGCACGTCGACCCACGTGGGCGACATCTCAGAGGCCAAGGCCATCAAGGAAGTGTTTGGCGATGCAGCCTACAAGCTGAACATCTCCAGCACGAAGTCCATGACGGGCCATCTGCTCGGTGCTGCCGGTGCAGTTGAGGCCATGGTGACGGTGCTGTCAGTGCAGAACGACATCGTTCCGCCCACCATCAACCACGACGAGGACGACAAGGACGAAGAGATTGACTACAACTTGAACTTCACCTTCAACCAGGCTCAGAAGCGCGAAGTGCGCGCCGCACTGAGCAACACGTTCGGTTTCGGTGGTCACAACGCTTGTGTGGTGTTCAAGAAGTACAAGTAAATCAGATTAGAAATTAGTCAATTCTAAAATTAGAAATTAGGAGTTAGGAATTAGAAATTATGATTACTTCTATAGGCAGCAATGCAGAAGCGTGCAAATCAACTCCTTGTGTGGTAATCATAATTCCTAATTCCTAATTCCTAATTTTTAATTTAGAATTAATTACGAATAACTATGAACTTTAAAAACATGATTGACCGCATCCGGCTCTTCTTTCTTGACGAGCAGGACTTGCGACAGGCACTCTTCGACATACTGGGATTCTATCCACACGACATTAAATACTACAAGCTGGCACTGATGCACAAAAGCGCATCGAAGCGTAACGACAAAGGACGCCCGCTCAACAACGAACGGCTGGAGTTCCTTGGCGATGCCATTCTCGATGCGGTGGTGGGCGACATCGTCTACCGTCATTTTGCAGGCAAGCGCGAGGGCTTTCTGACCAATACACGCTCCAAACTCGTGCAGCGCGACACGCTCAACCGCCTGGCACAGGAAATGGGACTCACGCAGCTCATCACCTCCAGCGACCACTCCAAGTCACACAACAGCTACATGGGCGGCAATGCCTTTGAAGCACTCGTAGGCGCCATCTATCTCGACCGGGGCTACGATGCCTGCATGCGTTTCATGCAGAAACGCATACTGGCACAGCTCATCAACATTGACAAGGTGGCCTACAAGGAAGTCAACTTCAAGTCGAAGCTGCTGGAGTGGACACAGAAGAACCGTGTGCGCATGGAGTTCAAGCAGCTCAGCCAGTCGAAGGATCAGAACGGCAGTCCCGTGTTCGAGCATCAGGTTGTCATTGAGGGCGTCGAAGGCTGCACAGGCCGCGGCTACTCCAAGAAGGAGAGCCAGCAGCAGGCTTCGAAGGAAACCCTGCAGCGCCTGCGCCGCGAGCCGCAGTTCATTGATGCGGTGTTTGCCGCCAAGACCGAGCGCACGAAGATGGAGGAAGAACCCGTAGCCGTTGCCCCCAGCGTAGAGAAGCTGGAGCGCGAAGAGCTTGACTTCATTATTGAACAGGTGCACGACGAACTGGCTGCCACTGCCGTTGCCGACGACCAACCGACCGCTGACCGCCAACCGACCGCTAATCGTCAGCCCTCAACCAGCCGTCAGCCGTCAACGCCGCCGCGTACCGCTGCCGCTGCCACCGATGATGATGATGCGGATGAGTTCTCGCTTGACGACATCAAGGCCACGCCCGACGAACAGTCGCGCGAAGACATCATTGCCGCCGCCGAAGCCGCTGCCTTCGCCGGCGCAGAGTAAAAAACAGCGCCATTCACAGAATAATACGACGATAGCAGTGTAGCCCGACGTAGCTACGCTGCTATCGTTTTTATAGACCACGACAAGCGCGTAAAACAGGCTGAAGAGTTGACAATAAACTAAATATTCTATTAAAAATAGTAAAATAGAAAGTATTTTCGGTTGATTTGCCGTATCTTTGCACGTCGATAGTAATCAAACAATGAGTTTAACGAGCATTGTCAGGCATGCGTTCACGCGGCGCATGAAGGAACTGGAGCGGCATCAGACCGACGGAGAGCAGCTGCAACGGCAGGTGCTCAGCCATCTTTTGCAGGAAGCGAAAGATACGGAATATGGCCGTAACCACTTGTTTGAACAGGCTCGAAGCTACGAGGACTTCATCCGCCACACGCCGGTCAACGACTACGAATCCGTGAAGAACGACATTGACCGTATGCGTCACGGTGAGCGCGACGTGTTGTGGCCGGGGCGTGTGAAGTGGTATGCCAAGTCGAGCGGCACGACGAACGACAAGTCGAAGTTCATCCCTGTCAGCGACGAGGGCCTGCAGAAGGTGCACTACGCCGGCGGGTTCGACTCCGTGGCGCTCTACCTGCGTAACAATCCGCAAAGCCGTCTCTTCGACGGCCGCGCACTCATTCTCGGCGGCAGCCATGCGCCGAACTATAACCTGCCGGGTTCGCTGGTGGGTGACCTCAGTGCCATCCTCATTGAGAACATCAATCCGCTGGCTAATCTGGTGCGTGTGCCTAACAAGAAGACGGCGCTGCTCAGCGACTTTGAAATCAAGCGTGACCGCATTGCCCGTGAGGCGTTGAACAAGAACGTGACAAATATCTCCGGCGTGCCGTCGTGGATGCTCTCCGTGCTCAACCGCGTCATGGAGCTGTCAGGCAAGACACACTTGGAAGAGGTGTGGCCCGATCTGGAAGTCTTCTTCCATGGTGGCGTGGCTTTCACGCCTTACCGCAAGCAGTACGAACAGCTCATCACCTCGCCGAAGATGCACTACATGGAGACCTACAACGCCAGCGAGGGCTTCTTCGGCATACAGGACGACCCCAACGACAAGTCGATGCTGCTCATGCTTGACTACGGGGTGTTTTATGAGTTCCTACCCACCCCAACCCCTCCCGAGGGGAAGGGCTTGAATAGCACTGCGGGAAACAGCCAGCAAGACACATCAGCTCCCCTCCCATCGGGAGGGGTAGGGGGTGGGTGTATTCCCCTTTGGGAGGTGGAGACGGGTAAGAACTACGCCATGCTCATCTCTACGTCGTGCGGACTGTGGCGCTACATGATCGGCGACACCGTGCGTTTCACGTCGACGAATCCCTATAAGTTCGTTATCTCCGGTCGCACCAAGAGCTTCATCAATGCCTTTGGCGAGGAGCTCATTGTCGATAATGCTGAGCAAGGACTGGCCTATGCCTGTGAGCAGACGGGTGCCGAGGTGCTGGAATATACGGCTGCGCCCGTGTTCATGGACGAGCAGGCGCGTTGCCGCCACCAGTGGCTCATCGAGTTCTCGCGTGAGCCGCAGGACCTTGACCGGTTTGCCGCGCTGCTTGACCAGCGCCTGCAGGAGGTGAACAGCGACTACGAAGCCAAGCGCTATAAGGACATCACGTTGCAGCCGCTGCAACTCATCAAGGCCCGTCGCGGACTCTTTGAGGACTGGATGCGTCAGCGCGGCAAGCTGGGCGGACAGCACAAGGTGCCCCGTCTGAGCAATTCGCGCGAACACATGGAGCAGCTGCTGCGTCTAAATGAAGAATGAAGAATGAAGAATGAAGAATTTGCTATCGCCCTACGACGGCGGATAAAGAGTCTTAAAGGACAAATGAACCTTCAGGGAATGAGTCTAAGAGGAATGATGGGCATGCTGTGCGCAACATTCTTCATTCTTCATTCTTTATTTCCTGTGCCCGCATGGGTTCGCCTGACGGCGGATGGTATGACGACACACCGCCGCGCATCGTCAGCACCACGCCGCAGGACCGTTCCGTCAACGTGAACGAGCAGAAGGTGACCATTCTCTTCGATGAGTACATCAAGGTGGAGGACGTCACCAACAAGGTCGTCGTCTCGCCGCCACAGTTAGAGATGCCCGAAATCAGGGCCTCAGGCAAGAAGATCATCGTCGAGCTGAAAGACTCGCTCAAGCCCAACACCACCTACACCATCGACTTCAGCGATGCCATCAGTGACAACAACGAGGGCAACCCCATGGGCAATTACACCTACACGTTCTCCACGGGCGAACAGATTGACACGTTCGAAGTGGCAGGCACGGTGCTCAATGCTGAAGACCTGGAGCCCGTCAAGGGCATACTGGTGGGGCTTTATGACGACCTGAGCGACTCGGTGTTCAAGACGAAACCCCTGTCGCGCGTCAGCCGTACCGACAGCCGCGGCCGCTTCGTCGTCAAGGGCATGGCTCCCGGCACTTACCGGGCCTACGCCTTGCAGGATGCCGACGGCGATTATCAGTTCAGTCAGATGAGTGAAGCCATTGCCTTCTCGCACCAGACGTTTGAACCCTCCAGCAAGCCCGACATTCGTCAGGACACCGTCTGGCGCGACACGTTGCACATCGACAACATCATACGTGTGCCCTACACGCACTACTATCCTGACGACATCGTGCTGCTCTCGTTCCTGCACCCGCAAACAGAACGTTATCTGACGAAGGTGGAGCGCACAGAGCCCGATAATTTCAAGGTGTTCTTCACCTACGGCCATCCGCAGCTGCCCGTCGTCCGCGGCCTGAACTTCGACAGCAGCGACGCATTCATCGTGGAGCACAGCGCACAGCGCGACACCATCACCTACTGGCTGCGCGACACGACGCTCGTCAACCGTGACACGCTCAACGTCGAGATGAGCTACATGATGACCGACACCACGGGCGTGCTCATCAGTCACACCGACACGCTTGAGATTCTGGCCAAGACGCCCTACGAGCGGCGACAGCGTGACCTGCAACGCGAGATAGAGAAGTGGCAGAAGGAGCAGGACAAGAAAAAGAAGCGCGACCAGCCTTACGACAGCATCTACCCCGTGAAGCCGTTGCAGCCCGTCTGGAACGTGCCGAACGACATGGACCCCGACCGCAACCTGAGCGTCAGCTTCCCCAAGCCGTTGGCACGGCTCGACACGGCGGCCATTCATCTTTACACCAAGGTTGACTCGCTGTGGTATGACGTGCCTTATGAGTTCAGTCCCAAGGACTCCATACCGCGCACCTACGAGCTGCGGGCCGAGTGGCGTCCGGGACTGGAGTACAGCCTTGAGGTGGATTCGGCAGCCTTTGCCGACATCTACGGGCTGGTGTCTGATGCCAAGAAGCAGGGCTTCAAGGTGCGCAGTCTCGATGCCTACAGCACGCTGTTCGTGCAGCTGAGCGGCATCACCATCGACAGCACCGTCGTGGTGCAGCTGCTTGACAAGAGCAGCAACGTGAAGAAGCGTGTGCGTGCGGCTGACGGCGCGGCAGAGTTCTTCTATGTCATGCCCGGCCAGTATTACCTCTCCGCCTTCGTCGATGCCAACGGCAATGACCGTTGGGACACGGGCGACTATGAGGCCGACCGCCAGCCGGAGGATGTCTACTTCTATCCGGAAGTCATTGAGTGCAAGGCCAAGTGGGACGTCACCGAACGATGGAACCTGACCGCGACCCCACGCAACCGGCAGAAGCCCGCCGCCATCACCAAACAGAAGGCCGACAAGGAAAAGAAGCTGCGCAACCGTAACAAGGAGCGCGCCGAGCAATTGGGCATTGAATATGAACCTCGTTGAGGGTAGAGCGATTAAACGTTTGAACCGAAAAATAGTCAAATAGAAAAAAACAATATAACACAGCTATGGAAAAGAAATCATGGAAAGGAACATTCCGTCGGGCATTGGGCTGTTTGCCTGTTTGCCTGTTCACGCTCATGCCCATATCGTCGCATGCCCAGTGCGGCATTAACAATACCGCTTTCCAGTCGGGCGAGTTTCTCGGCTACGACCTCTATTTCAACTGGCAGTTCGTCTGGGTCAAGGTGGGCACGGCCAGCATGTCGACCGTCGAAACCACCTACAAGGGTAAGAAAGCCTTTCGCAGCAGTCTCATCACGCGCACCAACCAGAAGGCAGACAAGTTCTTCGTCACGCGCGACACGTTGACCACCTACACCACCACCGACATTGCGCCCCTCTACTATCGCAAGGGTGCCAAGGAGGGCGACCGCTACTACGTCGACGAGCTCTGGTACACCTATCCCGGCGGTCAGTGCAACGTGAAGCAGCACGAGATAGCCAGTTCCGGCGACCACTACTGGCGCAACATCGCACCCGGCAAGTGCGTCTATGACATGATGAGCATCTACCTGCGTGCGCGCAACTTCGACGCTGCGAAGCTCAAGGAGGGTCAGCGCATTACCCTGCCCATTGCCGACGCGAAGAAGGTGCTCAACACGTGGCTCGTCTACAGGGGCAAGGAGACCATCTCCATGAAGAACGGCTCGGGCAAGTACCGCTGCCTTGTGCTTTCGTTCATGGAGCGTGAGGACGGCAAGGAGAAAGAGATCATCCGCTTCTTCGTCACCGACGACCAGAACCACCTGCCCGTGCGCCTTGACATGTTCCTCAAGTTCGGCTCCGCCAAAGCCTACCTCACCGGCATGCGCGGCGTCCGCTCACCCCTCACCAGCAAAGTGAATTAAGTAACAAAGTTTAACATTTTGCCAAAATCTATTAACACGGAGAAGGGCCTCGTTTCGTTCAAACCCGACTTCGGTCGCAAATACGCGAATTATGAGCCACTTTGTAAGTTGCTGATAATCAGCGCTAAGAGAAAAATCCCGTTTTTCGGCCATGCAAAACAGGCCGTTTTAGGTTGCCAAACGCACCGTTTCAGGTGCTGAAACGTGCCGTTTCACGATGCGAAACGCGGCGTTTTGCGGGTCAGTCGATAATCAGTGGGGGTAAGCATAAATCATAGAGAGCCTGTATAGGAAGAATTTCTCATCCCTGATACCCCTGAGTTCAGCCCTGAAAGCCTTGACCTTGGCATTGAAA
>JAFUSC010000093.1 GCA_017467705.1 Prevotella sp.
ACTTCATGCGTAAGATGAACATCGACGAGCTGCCCCAGTTCTGGAATGTGCTGAAAGGTAACATGTCGATAGTCGGTCCGCGTCCTCACATGCTGGCCCATACGGAGCAGTACTCAGTGCTGATAGACAAGTACATGGTGCGTCACTTCGTGAAGCCTGGCGTGACGGGTTGGGCTCAGGTGACGGGTTTCCGTGGTGAGACGAAGGAGCTTTGGCAGATGGAAGGTCGTGTGAAGCGTGACATCTGGTACATGGAGCACTGGTCGTTGTGGTTAGACCTGCGCATCATCTGGCTGACGGCGAAGACGATGGTAGTGCATGACAAGAATGCATACTGAATAAAAAGAGATGATTGATGGCTGAGATGTTACGTGACTACCAGTTGGAGATGCTGGAGCAGCTGCACGAGGCGTGGAAGATTCACCAGAGTGTGATGATACAGATGCCGACAGGTACGGGTAAGACGCACCTGATGGCACAGGTAATCAGCAAGCATGCGACAGAGCATGTGCTGATTGTGGCACATCGGATAGAGCTGATTGAACAGATCTCACAAACGCTAACGCGGTTTGGTGTCGCGCATGGAATGATTCATGCCAAGGCCTCCATGGGTACGCTCAAGAAGGAAGAGCATGTCATGGTGGCAAGTATCCAGACCTTGTCAAGGCGAATGGAGCAGGTGAGCTTTGTTCCGGACCTGATTATCGTGGATGAAGCCCATCATGCTTTGGCCAAGACATACAGAATGTTGTGGAATAAATGGGAGAAAGCGAAGTTTCTGGGACTGACCGCAACTCCCTGCCGACTGAACCGAACTGGCTTCACGGACTTGTTTGACCTTTTGTTACGCTCATGGGACATCCAGCAGTTTATTGAAAAGGGATGGCTCAGCGACTTTGAGTATATATCCATCGGTCCTGAGAATGAGATGGTGGGAAAGGTCCTTGGACTACAGAAACGCGGTGTTGACGGAGACTACCAGACTAAGGAAATGGCTACAGTGATGGACACACCAGACTCCATAGAGCATCTGTTCCGTTCCTACGAACAGTATGCATGGGGAAAGAAAGGCATCGTCTATGCTATTAACCGTGAACATGCCCAACACATTGCTGACTACTACAGCCAACACCATGTGCACTGCTGTTGGATAGAAGCCCGCACACCTGCAGAAGAGCGACAGCGGTTGGTTGAAGCTTACCGTAAGGGGGATATTAACGTTATTGTCAATGTGGATATTTTCTCAGAAGGCTTTGACTGTCCAGAGGTGGAGTTCATACAACTGGCACGTCCGACGTTATCACTTTCAAAATATCTGCAGCAGGTAGGACGTGGTATGCGTGTAACCAAGGGAAAGAGTTACGTGGCTATTCTGGATCAGGTGGGACTATACCAGACGTTTGGCTTGCCGACGGACGAACGTCCTTGGGAGCAGATGTTTCTTGGTAGGACGGCAGGCAAGGGCGTGCGTGGTGAGGAGCGTGGCTTCATCATCAGGGATGATGCGAAGGACAAGCAGTTGGTCAACTTGGAGATGGTCAGAATCAAACGGCGGGGAGAACCGTCAACGGGTGTAGAGGTGTTTATGAAGGATGGACGTTACGGGGTGTTGAAGGACGGTCAGGTGTGTTGTCCTGCTGAATTTGAGCATGTGGAACGTCTGGCAGCTCCCTATTTCGTCATGGGCTTTTACCCCTATTACATCTATAAGAGTAAGGTGACCGTCATTGATGAGCATGGTCATGACCTGCGGGCCGGACTATATGGGAAAGTCAGACAGGACGGCGATATATTCATCGGTCAAGATGTGCAAGGCCATACCGTCTACTGGGATGCAAAGGGAGGCAGAAGCTATCAAATGATGCCACATTTTGAACGTATCAGGCGTTTTGAAGTGGCACGTACCGGAGAACAGCTGCAGATGCGTCAAAGCATGAAGGGCTGGGAGGCTTCTTTTGCTATGAGCAGTGTATACCTGAATGACTATTTTACTATCATGGGAAATATTCTGATTTATCAGAACGATATACGGAAGAGTTACAAAATACGCGGTTATGAACCTGGCTTTATCTATTTAGAGAACGGCGAGCTGCCTGGCTATCGGTATGCTGTGGTCAACCGTTTCGGCCATATCTTCCAACATACAAACTCCCTGCCGCAGCGTTTGGCGTCACACCCGGACGTCACGCGCTTAGGGCTGAAACGATACTTTTAGACTTCTTGTAACTCTCCAATAATTAAAACCGGCAGCGATGTCTCACTGATGAGCATCGCTGCCGGTTTTTTTGTATTTAATCAGGAATGTTTATTACTTCTTTTTCTTCTCTTCCACTGCGGTGGCCTCGTCCTCGCGGATGGTGCGACCCATGGTGAGGTAAGCTACGGGAGCAGCGATGAAGATAGAAGAACAGGTACCGAAGATGACACCCAGAATCATGGCGAACGAGAATGAGCGGATGCTGTCACCACCGAGGATGAAGATACAGAGCAGCACAATCAGGGTCGTCACAGAGGTGTTGATGGTACGGGCCAACGTCTGGTTCAGCGAGTCGTTGAACAGCGTCTGGCGGTCGCGCTTGCCGTAGAGTTGGATGTTCTCACGCACACGGTCGAAGACCACCACCTTATCGTTGATGGAGTAACCAATCACGGTGAGGATAGCACCGATGAACGTCTGGTCAATCTCCAACGACATGGGCACGAACTTCCACAGCAGTGAGTAGAAGCCGATAACGATGAGGGCGTCGAAGCACAGGGCAACGGTAGAACCCACAGAGAAGGCCACGTTACGGAAGCGGAACAGGATGTAGAGGAAGATGGCTATCAGAGCAATTGCTACGCTGATGAAGGCGCGGTGTGTGATGTCCTTAGCAATGGACGGACCTACCTTCGTAGAGCTGATGATGGAACCACCCTCGCGCACGTCAGGATTCTTAAAGTCGTCAACGCTCTTCTGCGTCACGATGCCTGCCTCGCTGAGTGCCTTGAAGAGGATTTCCTCTGCCTCGTCGTCGACCGTCGGGTCGGTGGAGTCAATCTTATAGTTCGTAGAGACGCGGATGCGTGTACCGTCAGTACCGAGGGCAATGGCCGTGGTGTTGGCCTTCTTCTCTGCGCCGTTCTCGTCCTTCTCAATGAAAGCCTTGTCGAGTGCTGCACGTACAGACTCCTCGGCTACAGGCTGCTCAAACTGCATGACGTAGTTGCGACCACCGGTGAAGTCGATGCTCTTGCTCAGACCGAGCGTGAAGAAGCTGGCGATGAAGATGATGGCAGCAACGCCCCAGATGCTAAAGGTCTTCTTATACATACCCATGAAGTTGAAGTGGGTGTTCTGCATCATGTTGCGTGAATACGGTGTCGTGAAGGTGAGGTTGCGCCAGCGGTCGCGCTTCAGCTGATACTCGTAGACCAAGCGGGTCATGAACACAGCGGTGAAGAACGATACGCAGATACCGATCATGAGGGTCGTGGCGAAACCGCGGATAGGACCTGTACCAACAACGTAGAGGATGATACCCGTAATCAACGACGTCAGGTTAGAGTCGAAGATGGCCGAGAAAGCATTGGAGTAACCCTTGTTGAGGGCTTCCTTCACGTTGAGGCCTCGGCGCAGCTCTTCCTTGGTGCGTTCGTAGATCAGCACGTTAGCATCCACAGCCGTACCCAGTGTCAGCACGATACCGGCAATACCCGGCATGGTCAGTGCGGCCTGGAACGAGGTGAGAATACCCAATGTGAAGAACAGGTTGAACAGCAGGGCGCAGTTGGCCAGCATACCGGGAACCCAGTTGTAAAGCAGCACCATGTAAATCATCAGCAGGATGAAAGCCACAACGAATGAGATGGCACCCTGCTTGATGGACTGTGCACCGAGCGTAGGACCGACGACGTCAGACTGTACGATGCGGGTCGGAGCCGGCATCTTACCAGAGTTCAGCGTGTTGGCAAGGTCCTTCGTGTCCTGAATGGTGAAGTTACCCGTGATGGACGAGTTACCACCGTCAATCTGCTGGTTGACACGCGGAGCGCTGTAGACAGCGTCGTCGAGGACGATGGCTACGGCCTTGTTGATGTTGTTATGAGTCAGCTGTGACCAACGGTGAGCACCGTCGCCGTTCATCTGCATGGTCACCTCAGGACGTCCGTTCTGATCGAAGCCGTCTTTAGAGTTGACAATGACGTCACCCTCCAGCGGAGCACGTCCGTTGATGGAGTTACGGGTGTTGATGGCGTAGAGCTCAAAGCGCTCCTGATGGTCAGTGAACTCCATGTCGCTGGCCTTGGCACCCCAGAGGAGGCGGAGGTCGGCGGGCAGTATGCGCTTGGCAACGTCAGAATAGATAATCTTGTTGACGGCAGCAGTGTCACGTGTCTTGGCAACACCGACGACGCTGAGTGAAGCATACTGCGTGTTGAGCAGTGAGAGCAGCTGGGCGTTGGCAGAAGCATCGCTGGCTGTAGCTTCTTTCTTGTCCTGCTGTGCGTCAGCCTTGGCGTCCTTCTTGGCAGCCAGTGCAGCAGCCAGGTCGTCCTTCTTGGCACCCGTCGTGTCAGCAGCGGCAGCCACCTTGGCGGTGTCAGCAGTCACGTCCTGCGCGTTAGCGCTGTACTGTGCGTTGAGCTGATTGAAGAGGGGAAGAATCTCCTGTGCGTTGTAGGTCTCCCAGAACTCCAGATTAGCGCTACCCTGCAACAGCTTACGTACGCGCTCCGGCTCCTTGACGCCCGGCATTTCCACCATGATGCGTCCCGACATGCCTTCGAGCTTGCTGATGTTAGGCTGCACGACACCGAACTTATCAATACGCTGCTGTACGACCAGCAGAGCATTATCAACGGCAGCAGAGATTTCTTTTTCCAGTGCACTGCGCACCTCAGCGTCGGTGCTCTTGGTGCTCACCTTGTCCTTCATCTGCTGGTTAGCGAAGACGGAGGCGAGGGGCTTGCCCTGTGCGTTGTTCTTCCACGCATCCATGAAGAGTGAGAGGAAGTCGTCCGTACCGCCTTGCTCAGCCTTGCGGGCTTCAGCCATGGCTTTCTTGTAGATGGGATTGGTGCTGTGGTCGGCCAGCAGGTCGATAACGTCGGGCACGGAAACCTCGAGTATGACGTTCATACCGCCTTTCAGGTCAAGGCCGAGACCGATTTCCATTTCGCGGCACTCACGCAGTGTGTAGGCGCCTAAGTAGACTTTCTCGTTCATGAGCGAGTCGAGGTAGGCCTTACCGGCCTCTTCGCCTTTCTGCTCTGCAATGGCAGCCGCCTTATTCTCATAATGACGGGTGACAAACGAGAAGGAGAGATAGAAGATGCACACGAGCACGAGCATCAGTGCAACAAACTTTACAATTCCTTTGTTTTGCATTTTTTATTATTATTGTTTATTATTAAATTTCGCGTTTGCTCAATTTTAGCCTGCAAATTTAAGCATTTTTCGTCATTTAACGAAATTTATTGCTTATTTTCCTGCATTTTTTAAGGTTTTAATGGCATTTTCATCCAACAAATGATGGGATAATGGTCACTGGCGTCAATTTTTGAGTCAATTTTGCATTGATAGGGCTTGATGTCAGGTGAGCACATGATGTTGTCAATCCGGAAGTTAAAACCGCTCAGATTGAACGACCATCCCGGTCCGTTTCCGGTAGTGATGTAGCAGTCAGTCAGTCCGTCGCTGACGGTGTGGCGGGCATACGACAGCGGGTGATCGTTGAAGTCGCCGCAGACGATGATGCGATAGCCGCGATGCTCCTCGATGTAGCGGTGTACGGCCTCGGCTTGCGGTGCGCGCTGGGCGGCAGCCTCGGCCAGCTTGCCCAACAGCCGTTTCGACTCAGCGCGGGCCGTGTCGCGCTGCATGTAGCCTTGCACAATCTGCTGGTAGTGCGAACGGTCGTCAGACGACAGGTGGTTGCTCTCCAGATGGTTGTTGATGACGATGACCGTGTCGCCGTTCACATTGAGGAACCACGCCATGGAGCCGTTGGCGCGCGACGTGTAGCTGATGCGCTCGCGGCGCACAATGGGGAAGCGTGTGTGAAGCCCGATGGCATTGATGGAGCCCGTAGTCTTGAAACGCACGGTGTCGTTGTAGGCAAACAGCTCGTCAATGTGTTTCTTCTTCGAGCGCCATTCGTCGTGGTCTTCCTGCAGGCAGACTATGTCGGCCTTCGTGTCGCGCAGATAGTCGTAGATGACGTCGAAAGCGTCAGTGTAACGGGGGTGGCCCGTATACAGCTCGACGTTCCATGAGAGCACTTTCAGTGCGTCGTCAGGCGGGCTGGCGGGCAGGTTGACGGGGCAGTAGGTGCGCATGGGTACGAAGGCCAGCAGGAATCCGACGAAGGGAATGAGTGCCATGCGCCACTTGAAGACGAGCCAGAAGAACAGGAAGAGCAGGTTGAAGGCGGCCATGAAGGGGAACACGATGCTCATGCTGCTCAGGGTGGGGTGGGCGGCAGCGTCGAGCTGGCCGGCATAGCCCGTGAGTAGCATGACGATGACCGTGGCCACGTTGGCGCCGGCAATCATGTTGACCGTGATGGACTTGAGCTTGGCAAACATTTTTTTCAGGAGTCAGGAGTCGGGAGACAGGAGTCAGCGTTCGTTGCTGGCATCGAACAGGCGCTTCTTCTCCTCTTTGGTCAGACTGTCGTAGCCGCTTTTGCGTATTTTGTCAAGAATGGCGTCAACCTCAGCCTGACGCTGCTGCTTGCGTGCGTTGTACTCCATGTCGGCCTCACGCGAAGACTGTCGGCCGGTGTTGGCTGTGGTCTTCGGTCCCTTGCGCTTCTCGAAGCTGCGCTTCAGGTTGTCGAAGAACTCGTGCCCTCGGTTCTGGCTGAAACGTGCGTCGCTGCCCGGGTGACGGCGCCAGTAAAGAATGGCGAGGAAACCGAACAGCATGCCGCCGAGGTGGGCCACGTGAGCCACGCCGTCGTTAGCCGATGCCCAGACGGAAAACAGCTCGATGGCTGCGTAACCGATGACGAACCACTTGGCTTTGATGGGCACGGGAATGGGGAAGATGAACATGCGCTCGTTGGGGAACGACATGCCGAAGGCCAGCAGGATGCCGTAGACGGCGCCCGAGGCACCGATGGTGGGCGTCACGTAAGCCAGTTGGCGCACGGTGATGGCGAGTGTGCCTTGTGTCGTGTCAATATATGTGAGTGCATCGCCTTCGATGATGACATGCAGGAACTGTGCCACTTCTTGTGTCAGTCCGGCACCGAGTCCGCAGAGCAGATAATAGAACAAGAACTTGCGCGGTCCCCACACGTTCTCCATCACCCGACCGAACATCCACAGGGCGAACATGTTGAAGAAGATGTGCGAGAAACTCTGTGACGAGTGCACGAACATGTAAGTCAGCAACTGATAGAAGTGGAAGTCGGGTGACTGGAAGTAGTAAAGTCCGAAGTCGCGCGTAACATCCAACGTTGATAAAGGCAGTAGGGTTACGACGAAAACCAGCGCATTGATGATGAGCAGATTCTTCGTTACGGTCGGCATATTGTTCATAATTCAGCTTGCAATTTTAACATTTCTGTTTTTGATGAATTTGGGCGCAAAATTACGAAAAATATCTCTTTTTTTAATGAAAAATGGGCATAGAAGCACTTTTTTTCATAAAAAAATGCACTTTTTTCCATTTTTTGTTTGTTTTCTAAATAGTTTGAGCTATATTTGCGGTGGAAAAAACTAAAAACTCCAATAAATACCAATCATTTTAACAACAAATTATTATGAACAAAACAGAATTAATTGAGAAGATTGCAGCTGCTGCTGGTCTGACAAAGGTTGACGCTAAGAAGGCTCTTGACGCCACAACCGCAGCTATTAAGGACGCTCTCGTAGCAGGTGACAAAGTTGCTCTCGTAGGTTTCGGTACATTCGCCGTGAACGAGAAGCCCGCTCGTGAAGGTATCAACCCCGCTACCAAGCAGAAGATTCAGATTGCTGCCAAGAAGGTTGCTAAGTTCAAGGCTGGCGCTGAGCTCGCTGAGGCTGTCAACAAGTAATTAAAACTACTATTTGCACAACAGACAAGCGTTCTCCTACACACCGTGGGGGAACGCTTTTCTTTATGCCCCGTTTTGTGGGGCCGGCTGCAAAAAGCGCGCGCGAAGACCGGGTCTTCGCGCGCGCGTATATATAATAAGGTATGTCCCTGTGTCGGTCAGCAGACATGTCGCGGCTTAGGGCTGCTTGCCGATGTAAGCCAGGATACCGCCGTCGACATAGAGCACATGGCCGTTGACGGCATCTGATGCATGCGAAGCCAGGAACACGGCGGGACCGCCCAGCTCCTCAGGCTCCAACCAGCGGCCGGCAGGTGTCTTGGCGCAGATGAACGAGTCGAACGGGTGACGGCTGCCGTCGGGCTGACGCTCACGCAGCGGTGCCGTCTGCGGTGTGGCGATGTAACCCGGGCCGATGCCGTTGCACTGGATGTTGTACTCACCGTACTCTGAGCAGATGTTGCGCGTCAG
>JAFUSC010000094.1 GCA_017467705.1 Prevotella sp.
TCGCCCACGGCAATGGTCTGTGCCAGATTGACCTTTTCCACCTGGGCGATGAGCTTCAGCAGCTCCGCCTTGCGATGCCCGTCGACAATCTCACCTACATAGCGCCCTGTCAGCTTGCCATCCTCGCCTATCTCCAGCTCGTTGGCATAGACATAGTCGATGCCGTAGCGGCGCTGCAAGTACTCGCCGAAGTAGGTGAATCCACCGGAGAGAATGGCAATCTTATAGCCACAAGTCTTGAGGATGTTCATCAGTCGGTCGACACCTTCCGTGATGGGCAGATGCTCGGCAATGTCCTGCATCACACTGACATCCAAGCCCTTGAGCAGGGCCACACGCCGTGTAAAGCTCTCCTTGAAGTCTATCTCGCCGCGCATGGCGCTCTCGGTGATGGCGCGTACCTCGGCTCCCACGCCGTTGCGCTCGGCCAGCTCGTCGATGCACTCGGTCTGAATGAGCGTGGAGTCCATGTCGAAGCAGATGAGCCGGCGCATGCAGCGGACCATGTCGTCGCGCTGGAATGAGAAGTCGATGCCCATTTCCTGCGACAGCCGCATGAGCTTGGACTGCATCTCCTGCCGGTTGACGGGCTCACCGCGCAGCGAGAACTGTATGCAGGCGCGGGTGTGCTTGTCTAACTGCTTGATGCTCTTGCGTCCCGTCAGTCGCAGGATGCTGTCAATGTTCAGCCCCTGGTCGGCAATGATGCGTGTGGCAGCCTCAATCTGGCGGGCTTCCAGTTGGCGGCCCATCACCATCAGGATGTAACGGCTCTTGCCTTGGTGTCCCACCCAGTCCTCGTATTCGTCGTCGCTGATGGGTGAGAAACCGATGTTCACGCCCAGCTCCGTGGCCTTGAAGAGCAGCTCTTTCATGGCGAAGCCCGACTTGCTGTCGTCCATGCGGATGAGGATGCCGAGTGACAACGTGGAGTGAATGTCTGCCTGACCGATGTCAAGCACCTGTGCATCATACTTGGCCAATATGCCCATGATGCTGGCTGTCAGTCCCGGACGGTCCTGCCCGGTGATGCGAACGAGGATTTGTTCTTCTTTCATTTTAAATAATCTTCAAAATACTGTGTGATGCGCTCGTGCAGGTGGATGCTGCGGTGGCCGCGCATGTTGTGCTCTTCTTCGGGATAGAAGAAGAAATCAGGCTGCGTGCCGGCGTCGATGCAGGCCTTGAGGAACGACAGGCAGTGCTGAGGCACCACGGTGTTGTCGTTGTAGCCGGAGATGATCTGCAGCTTGCCCTTCAGGTTGCCGGCCTTGTTGATGAGGCTGGTCTTCTCATAGCCCTCGGGGTTGGTCTGCGGCGTGTCCATGTAACGCTCGCCGTACATCACCTCATACCATTTCCAGTCAATGACCGGGCCGCCTGCCACGCCCACCTTGAACACGTCGGGATAGTTGAGCATGAGCGAGATGGTCATGAAGCCGCCGAACGACCAGCCGTGCACGCCGATTCTGTCGGCATCCACGTAGGGCTGGCTCTTCAGGAACTTGACTCCCTCCATCTGGTCCTGCATCTCTATCTGTCCCAGCTGGCGGAACGTGGCCTGCTCGAACTCGCGTCCGCGATACTGCGAGCCGCGGTTGTCAAGAATAAAGAGCACGTAGCCTTTCTGTGCCATATAGGTCTCCCAAGGACGTGAGCCCCAGTGCCATGATGCCTCGACGTTGTTGGCATGCGGCCCGCCGTAGACGTAGACGACGGTGGGATATTTCTTCGTGGCATCGAAGTCGGCAGGCTTCACCATGCGATAGTAGAGATCGGTCACACCGTCGGCAGCCTTGATGCTGCCACTCTCGAAGATGGGAATCTCGTAGCCTTCCCACGGGTTGCGTGACGTCAGCAGCCGTTGCGTCTTACCGTCGGTCGTGTTGATGAGGTCGATGTTGCGTGTCACCTCAGGGGCCATGTTGATGTCAATGAGCTGCTGACCCGTGGCAGAGAGCTCGCCGTAATGAACGCCCTGACCGTTGTCGAGCGGTTTCAGCTTGCCGTTCTTCACGTCCACGCTGAACAGGTTATGGCACAGCGGGTGGTTCTTGTTGGCCTTGATGATGACCGAGCGGGACTTCTCGTTGAAGCCCAGCACCTCCATCACCACGTATTCGCCCTTGGTGAGCTGGCGCAGCAGTTTCCCTTCCTTATTATATAGGTATAGGTGATTGTAGCCGTCGCGCTGGCTCTGCATGATGAACTTGTCGGCATCCCACGGCAGGAACCGTATGGGATGCAGCGGCTCCACGTACTTGGGGTGCTTCTCTTCGTAGAGCACGCCCTGACGCTCACCCGTTGCTGCGTCGTAGCTCACAAGCTGACAGTCGTTCTGGTCGCGGTTGAGCTCAAACATGTAGACGGTCTTGCTGTCGGGACTCCACGCAATGTTGGTGAAATACCGGTCTGTCGGGTCGCCTGCCTGCAGGTAGATGGTCTTTCCTGTCGGCACGTCATACACGCCGACGGTCACCTTGTGGCTCGTCTCGCCGGCCATGGGATATTTGTCGGGTTCGTAGGTGGCACAGCGCGGGTTGATGTCCACCTGCGGATAGTCGGATACCATGCTCTGGTCCATGCGGTAGAAAGCGAGCTTCTGTCCGTCGGGACTCCAGAACGTTCCCTTCTCAATGCCGAACTCATTGCGGTGCACGCTCTGTCCGTAGACGATTTCGCGTGAGCCGTCGGTGGTCAGTCGGCGCTCCTCGTTGGCTGCGGTGCGCACGTAAAGCTGATGCTCCTTGACGTAGGCTACGTTACGTGAACGGGCGTTCCAGTCGGTGTGCGTCTCGTCCTGACTCGTCTGTTCCCACACGGTCTCTTTCTTCTTCCAGTCATAAAGTATGCGCTCGTGGCTGTTGTCAAGCATGACGAGCGTCTCGCCGGGGTAGGGGTAGACCGCTTCGTAGGCAGCATACCAGTTGCCCTTGATGTCACTGAGGCTGAAGAGCTTGGTGCGCTGGCCGTTGGCGTCGAGCGTACCGCCGTCGGAGATGTCGAGATACATCAGCTGGTCGCCCCACCACGTCGTCCAGAGATAGTCGCCGCGCAGCAGCTGACGGCCGCCGTAGCCTATCTGTTCGAGTGAAAACTTCTTTTTCTGTGCTGCCATGTGTTGTGGACAGAGTAATAAGACGGTGAGTGCAGCGATGATGATGAGCATCGCGCCTTTCTTGCTATTCATTTTCTTCATCTTCAAACCTCCTGTTCTTTTTGCCGAAGTCGCGGCCGGGCTTGTTGTATCTTTTCTTTCCGCTTCGGTCGAAGTGTTCGTGTCCGCCGCGGTTATCGTCGTCGGGTCGGCCAGGTTTCCCTGAGGTGCCACCGCGTTTGCCAAAGTCACGTTCAGGCTTGTTGTATCCGGGCTTTCTGCTCCTGCTTTCGCGGGCTTCGCGCTCGGCCTTGCGTTCCAGCGAGAGGAACTTAAACGAGCGGATGTCCTGCTCTTCGTTCTCTTCTTCCTCGTTGATGCGTTTCTTGAACTCCCGTTCTTTCTTGAAGCGGTGCTTCTCGGCCATCTGACGTTTCTCCTCTTCGGTCTTCACGACGCCGCCCTCGGAGCGGAAGTCGCGCAGCTTGCCGTCGAACATCTGGTATTTGCGGAACTCGCACTCCAGACTGCCGTTGTAGAGCGGAATCTTGATGCTGGGCTTCAGGCCTATCTGCTCGAAGCACTCTTCGCGGTAGCTCAGAATCCATGCGTCGTTGCCCTTGAACTGGTGCTTCAGCCGTTCGCCTATCATGCGGTACGTTCCCATGAGGTCAGGCGTTGAGATGCGTTCGCCGTAGGGTGGGTTGGTGACGATGATGCTCTTGTCGGCGGGCTGCATGAAGTCCTTGAAGTCCTGTTCGTTGATGGTGATGTCGCTGGTCAGTCCGGCGGCCCTGACGTTCATGCGTGCGGTGTTCACGGCCTTGATGTCCACGTCGTAGCCGTAGATGTGATGGTTGAACTCCCGCTCCTGCGACTCGTCGTTGTAGATGTCGTCAAACAGCTCGCGGTCGAAGTCGGCCCATTTCTCAAAGGCATATTCCTTGCGGAAGACGCCCGGCGCCATGTTGCGGGCAATGAGTGCTGCCTCGATGAGCAGCGTGCCGCTGCCGCACATGGGGTCAATGAAGTCGGTCTCGCCCTGCCAGCCCGTCATCATGATCATGCCGGCGGCCAGCACCTCGTTGAGCGGTGCTTCCACTGACTCCTGCCGATAGCCGCGACGGTGCAGGCTTTCGCCGCTGGAGTCGAGGCTGAGTGTGCAGTTGTCTTCGGCAATGTGTATGTTCAGGCGTATGTCGGGGTTGGCCACGCTGATGTTCGGACGCTTGCCGGTCTTCTCGCGCAGTTGGTCTACGATGGCATCCTTCACCTTGTAGGCCACGAACTTGGAGTGGCGGAAGTCGTCACTGAAGACGACGGAGTCAACGGCGAACGTCTTGTCGTTGCCCAAGTACTCTGTCCAGTCGGTCTTCTTCACTTCTTCGTACACGTCGTCAGCCGAACGTGCCTTGAAGTGGCTGATGGGTTTTAAGATGCGGATGGCTGTGTGTAGCTGGAAGTTGGCGCGATACATCAGTTCCTTATCGCCCGTGAACGACACCATGCGTCGGCCTATCTGTACGTCGTTAGCCCCCAGCTGGATTAATTCCTTTGCCAAAACGGGCTCCAAGCCCATGAACGTTTTGGCAATCATTTCGAATGTCTGTTCCATTATCGTGTGAAAATATGCTGCAAAGGTACGAATAAGTGAGCAAAATGCCAAATTTATTTGAGCATTTTCGAGCGAAAGTACCTAAGACCGCAGGTCAAAGGTACGAATAAGTGAGCAAAAAATGAAAAAAATGGGAAGAATTGTTTACTTTTCTTGTGAAAAATAAAAATAAATCGTAACTTTGTGGCGTAAATCTTACCTATCTGAAAATCTAAACGTCGCACAAACATGGTGGAACTGTTCATCGGCATGCCTCTATTTGAGATCAGATACGACATTCTCGGTTGGATTGTCGGCGTCCTGTTCATTGTGTCATGCTCTGTTCTGCTGTGGTGGCAACGCCGTGAGCACCGCAGCCTGACCGACGAGCTGAAGATGATTGACGAGCTGCAGAGCCGGAGCATTGAGTTTGACATGGTGCTCAAGACCATGAAACTGTCCATCTGGAAGATTGACATTGCCCGACAGATGGTGACCTTCGGCAGCGACTATCGTGAGCAGGCTGACTTCCTCGGTTCTGCTGAATTGCCTATTTCTGAGTTTGCCCGCCGTATTCACCCTGACGACCGTAGCCGCATCCATCAGGTCATTGTGCAGATGATGGAAGGTAAGATTGACGAAAACACATCCCAGTATCGTGTCCGACCGTTCGGAGCTGACCGTTTCGTGTGGGAGGAGAGCTTCTGCATGGTGACGGAACACAGTGCCACCGGCGAACCGCAGACCATTGTCGGGACGTCTATGACCATTGAGAACCGGAAACTGATTGAGGATGAGCTGCGTGACGCCCGCAACCGTGCGCAGGAGAGCGACCGGCTGAAGTCGGCTTTCCTGGCTAACATCAGCCACGAGATTCGCACGCCGCTCAATGCCATCGTCGGTTTCAGCGACATTCTGCCCCTTGTGCACGACGATCAGGAGCGGGCTGAGCTCATCCGGCTCATTCAGGAGAACAACCGCAAGCTGTTGCGCATGATTGAGGACATTGTGACCATGTCGAAGATGGAGGCCGGTGGCAGCGAGGTGAATAAGACGGAGTTTGACCTCTCGCTGCTCGTGAACGTGGTGGCCGACGACTACCGCGCGCGTAACACCAATGCGGAGGTCAGCGTGCTGACCGAGGTGCCCGCAGAACCGTTCCGCATCGTCAGCGACCGCACCAGCGTGACCACCATCCTTGACCAGTACATGTCGAACGCCCTGAAGTTCACGGCAGCTGGCACGGTGACTGCGGGCTATGATGTCATGGCCGAGGGCTTCGTGCGCATCTGGGTGCGCGACACGGGCAAGGGTATTCCCAGCGAGAAGTGCAACGACGTGTTTGACCATTTTGTCAAACTCGACGAGTTTATTCCCGGCACAGGACTCGGTCTCCCCATCTGCCGCGCCACGGCGCTGATGCTTGGCGGCCGTGTCGGTGTGGAGTCGCAGCTGGGGCAGGGGTCCACCTTCTGGGCAGAGCTGCCGGTCAGGTAAATTTTTTAGGAGTTTTTTTAGGAGTTTTTTTTAGGAGTTTTTTTTAGGAGTTACAGGAGTTACAGGAGTTGCAGGAGTTACAGACAA
>JAFUSC010000095.1 GCA_017467705.1 Prevotella sp.
AAAATCGAATTTGACGGATTGCATTATCGAACCAACCATTACAATACGGTGCTCGACCTTATCTTCCAACAGACCAAGGAGTTACGCAAGCCAAAAAAAGTCAGCGGGGAAAGATGTGACTCTTTCCCCGCCTCAGTACCCAGAGCCGGGGTCGAACCGGCACGGGTTGCCCCACTGGTGTTTGAGACCAGCGCGTCTACCGATTCCGCCATCTGGGCTTCAAAAGCGGTGCAAAGGTACGAAAACCAAAGCAAAATACAAAAGGAAATCATGTTTTTTTCCTCATTTGATGGTATTTTTTTCCACATTTAGCATAAAAAACGCGGAAATGCTTGCTCATTTCAAGAATAATGCGTAACTTAGAGGGCTAATTGACAAATCTACTATTATCATGGAGAAAAACCAGCAGCATTACTGCATTATTTTGGCTGGTGGCAGGGGGCGACGCCTATGGCCCTACAGCCGTGACAAGCAGCCAAAACAATTTATTGACTTCTTCGGCGCGGGACGCACACAGTTGCAGTCCACGTTCGACCGTTTTTCACGACTTATGCCTCAGGAGAACATCATTGTCTGTACGAACCAAGAGTATGCTCCGTTGGTGCATGAGCAGTTGCCCGAATTGTCGGCGCAGAACCTGATGGTGGAACCCGTCAACCGCAACACGACGGCCAGCGTCATCTGGGCTACGCTGAACATTCAGAAACGCTGCCCCGATGCCTGCATAGCGGTGACACCCAGCGACCAGTTCGTGCTCAACGATGAGGCGTTCAGCCACAACATGCTCGACGGGCTCAGCTTGGTGGGCGAGCAGGACATCGTGCTCGCCATGGGCGTGAAACCCTCGCGCCCGGAGCCGGGCTACGGCTACATTCAAATGGGTGATGCCTCGCCGCGGCCTGACGTCTACTGCGTGCAGTCGTTCACCGAGAAACCCGAGCGCGAGTTTGCGCAGATGTTCGTCGAGAGTGGTGAGTTCCTGTGGAACACGGGCCTCATTCTGGCCTCTGCCACCAGCCTGCGCCATTGCGTGCGGCGCATCTACGCCCGGCTGTTCAGCGCGGCACTGCCCGAGGAGCACGGCTACTCGGTAGACTGGGTGATGGACTACATTAACCGCAACTACTCGTCGCTGCCCAATGCCCCGATAGACAGCAGCATACTTGAACTGTGCGACGCCGTCTACGTCATGCAGTGCGACTTCGGGTGGGCCGATCTGGGCACGTGGCACAGCATCTACGAGTGCATGAGCAAGACCGAGGGTGACAACGTCGTGGTGGACTCGGAGGTCATCACCGAGGACTGCCACAACAACGTCATCAAACTGCCGAAGGATCATCTGGCCGTCATCAACGGGCTCGATGGCTACATCGTTGCCGAGAAGGGCAACGTGCTGCTCATCTGTCCGAAGGGTGACTCGTCAGCCCTCATCCGCAAGTACGTCAATGAGGTACATATGCGCTATGGCGACACATTCATCTGATGAATGTGTCGCCATGAGCCTTGTTCTCTTTTTCAGAGGCTTGCCACTAAGATTTCCTTGATGTCCTGTTCGGTCAGGGGAGCGTAGGCGTTCTCCAGACCTTCGTTGACGGCGATGTGGTGCGCCATTTCGTCGATGCGGCTGTCGTCAATGCCCACCTCACGCAGGTGCATGGGGATGTTGATGCTCTCGAAGAAACGGTAGGTCTCGTCGATGGCACGCTCGGCAATCTCCTGCTTGGGCAGCGTGGCGTCGATGCCGAAGACGTTGATGCCGTACTTCACGAAGCGGTCGATGGTCTTGTCGCTGAGGATGTGGCGCATCCAGCGCGGCGTGATGATGGCCAGACCCTCACCGTGGGTGATGTCGTAGTAGGCTGAGAGAGCGTGCTCAATGCCGTGGCACGGCCAGCCGCTGGGACTGTTGCCAAGCGACAGGATGCCGTTGCAGCCGTAGGTGCAGCAGAGCATCATCTCGGCACGGGCGGTGTAGTCCTCGGGATTGTCTAAGCACTTGCGGGCGTTCACCATCAGGCTTCGCAGCATCGACTCGCAGAAACCGTCGTTGAGCAGCGTGGTGTCGGCAGCAAAATACTGCTCCATGGTGTGGTTCATGGCGTCAGCGCAGCCGGCTGCCGTCTGCTTCTTCGACACGCTGAACGTGTACTGCGGGTCGAGAATAGAAGCGACGGGGAAGAGCAGCGGGTCCATGTAACCCACCTTGTCGTTGGTCTCGGTGCGTGAAATCACACCTCCGCAGTCATACTCCGAACCCGTAGCGGCCAGCGTCAGAATGTCGACGATGGGCAGGGCGGCCTGTGCCTTCACCTTGTAGGTGATGAGGTCCCAAGGGTCGCCGTCGTACTTGGCACCTGCGGCAATAGCCTTCGAGCAGTCGAGCACCGAGCCGCCGCCCACAGCCAGAATGACGTCAATCTGCTGTTCCTTGCAGATGCGCACGCCCTCCAGCACGCTGGGGTCGTACTTCGGGTTGGGCTGAATACCTGAGAGCTCGAAAATCTCAAAGTCCTTCATGAGTTCTTTCACGCGGTCGTAAAGACCCAGTTTCTTGATGCTGCCGCTACCGTAGGTCAGCAACACACGCTTGCCCAGAGGACGCATCACCTCAGGCAGCTTCACAATCG
>JAFUSC010000006.1 GCA_017467705.1 Prevotella sp.
CGTTGCAAAAATATGCTGAAATTCGGTAACTACCAAATTCCAACTACCAAGTGTTAAAAATCAAAAGTAACTGAAAATGAGAAAGATACAAATAGTTGTTATTGGTCTTTCATAGTTATTATGGCCTATCTAAATACAGCCTGAGAATGCTAAACTGCTAATGTTTGTTACACTGTTAGGGATTGTAATAGATGGTAAATTGTTGCAATAACCGAAAGCATAGCCATCAATGCTCGTTATACTATTAGGAATAGTGACGGTCGTTAAACTAGTGCATTTATAGAAAGTCCATGCTTCAATGCTCGTTATGCTATTAGGAATATCTATTGATGTTAAACTGCCACAGTCGCTAAAAGCAAAATCACCGATGGTCGTTACACTGTTGGGGATTGTAATAGATGATAAACCTGAACAATATGCGAAAGCATAAGAACCAATGGTTGTTATACTGTTAGGAATAGTGATAGATGTCAAGTCTGTGCAATAAAAAAATGCAGAAGAACCAATGCTTGTTACGTTATACGTTGTTCCTTCGTGGGTAACTGTTTCTGGAATAACAACTGTTCCAGAATAGGCAGTCTTGTTCAAGGAAGTATTATAATTTATGTACGTTACTTCAGCTTCAGTCCCTGATAGGTTGTAATAGATACCATCGATTTCGGCATCATATCCAAATGATTTCACACTGACCATGCTCAGCAGCACGGCCATGATACATGTAAGTTTTAAGTGTTTCATACGCTTTAATCTTTAGAAAGTTATAAATAATGTTAGGTAATTACACACAATAAAGACGTGGACGGCTTGCTCATTATCAATCTGAGGTCGTGGAATTACCTTCGCAACATAACGATACAATAGTCCACGCCTCAAGGTATAATTATCCCTTATAAGATAAAGGGTATAAATACGCCTAAAGCGTGAACGCTATTGCACATCATCCGTTGCTCGAAAGTTCCACGTTTCAGATTGGGATAAACATGCGCTAAACGCTCTCGTTGCAAATCTCCGTGAGGAGAATCTGCGATGTGGAAGCATCTTTATAACACCCCGCCGCTCACGACGAGACTTGAATACTCCGTTGCAAATTTACAACTTTTTCTGCATTTACAATGCTTTTCGGCAAAAAAAATGAAAGAAAGTTTCAATACACACGATTCTAAAGGGCTTGCCGACGGCCTTCCTGCCGTTTCATTTCTGCCCGTTTAATCATCCAGAATCGGCCATTTGAAAATATAATAAACCATTTATTGTAAAGTAATAAACCGTTTATTGGTAAGTAATAAACCGTTTATTGGTAAGTAATAAACCGTTTATTGGTCGGTAATAAACCGTTTATTACTGAGTAAAAAACCGTTTATTACTTTCTAAGATGAGCCGTTACCGACAGCTAAAGTGCTTGTTCTCAGCTCGTAATCACACAAAAAAAGTCCGCGCCAGCAGGAGCGCGGACTTTTTGGGGTAGAGTTTTATGGATGAGACGGGTAGGTTAATACAGAAATCCGAAGGCCCAGAGGGGAATCTTCCTCATGGTGGCAGACTCAATATCGTCGGCAGCCACAAAGGCATGTTCCTGGCCTTCCAGTTGGCTATAGCCTTTATCGGCTCCGCCAATTTCTATCACCGTATTGCCGTCGATGCGGAAGTCCCCACTTTTGTAACCGGCATATTCCACGGTATGGCCTGCCGAGGCCAGTTGATTGGCAAAGAATGTCTCACGGACGGTGCCAATCTCTGGCTGCTGCGGACAGAGTGCATAGAGCAGATTAGAATTGTCCAGATATATCTTATCGGGCTTCTGCAGGTCGGTGACACGTTTCAAGTCCGTAAACAGACGGCGAATCAAACAGGCTTCCTCCATGTGTGTCAGGTATTTCAGCGTGGAAGGGCGTGATATGCCCGTGGCTTTCGACAGTTTGGCAATGTCCACCTCGTATGGCGTCATTTGCGAGATGACTTGCAACAGGGCCTTCAGACTGCGCGTGTTGCCAACGTCAATGCTACGGTGCTTGGTCAGTTCCACGTCGATGATATAGTTGACCACATCCTCCAGATGGTTATAATACGCACGCTTGCTTTCGAAATAGAAGGGATAGTAGCCGTATTTCAGGTATCGGCTGAAATGCTCTAACGGATGGCATAAGGTACGAACGTGCGAGCAAAACTTGTTGGGAGTTTCCAGCAATGTTTCAAAATCGATGAAGTCGATGTCAAGGCCAGCGTCGAGTTTGAGGAACTCGCGGAATGACAACCCAGGCATTTCATAATGCAGCATGCGCCGAGACAAGTCGGCCTGCCCATCGTTGATTTGTATAAGCGACGAGCCGCTGAGCACAACATGCAGTTTCGGATATAGGTCGTAAACCTCCTTTATTTCACGACTCCATCCTTCGTATTTATGTACTTCGTCGATGAAGAGCCATTGGCCTCCCCGCTTAACGAACGTGTCGGCCAAATCAACAATGGTATGGGTAGCGAAATAGTTAGTGTCTGCCGAACAATATAGCACATGGCGGTCGTCGGCATCAAAGTTCTTCTTGATATACTGCAACAGGAGCGTGGACTTGCCTACTCCCTTAGGCCCCTTCACAATGACAAGACGCGAATCCCAATCAATACGACGCATGAAATCTCTGATATAATCCATCGGGACTTCAGAGAGGTAGGTGTCGTGGCGTTCGAATAGTCTGTCCATAATTTCTATATTAAATTCTACAATGTGTAAAACCAAGTTCACATCTGTCTGCGCAATTCGTAAAACGGATTTACTATATTTGGTAGAGATGTGTAAAATGTGATTTACACTTTTTCGCTTGCAAAAATACAAATAAAAATCTAAACTCCAAACTATTTGTCTAAAAAAGTGGGGTGTTTAAGCAATTGCAGCGTCAAGTCGGGCTGTGATGCTACTTCACCTGTGCGTCTGAGATTTTCTTGCCGGAGCCCCAGGCGTCGCCGACTTTCTCGCCCATGACGCGGTAAGCGCGGCGGGTGCTCTCGAAGACGACGGGCTGCAGCTTGTCAATGTCGATGTTGCCGTCGGCATCGAGGATGCTCGAGTCAGCGCTCATGTTGACCACTTCGCCGCGGACGCGGGCACCGCCGCCGTCGGTCTCAGCCAGTTCCACCACGCGGCACTCCAGCGTCAGCTTGTATTCGTTGATGATGGGAGCGTCGACGTTGGGGCTCTTCGTGGCGGTGAAGCCGGCGCGGGCCACCTTGTCGGGCGTGTCGTTGCCTGAGACGCTGCCGAAGTAGTCACTCTGAACGATGTCGTCCTTCGTGGCGAAGCTGACGGTGAAGGCCTGCTTCAGGCGGATGTTGTCAGTGGTCTTGTGGGGAGAGAGTACGAAGTTGATTTCGCGTGAGCCGATCTGTCCGCCCCATGCGGCCATCATCACGTTGGGACGGCCCTCGGCGTCGTAGGTGGCAATCATGATGGCGGGCTGCGGGGTGATGAGCACGTCCTGACGGAAGTTCTTGCGCCCCTCCACGTCCTTCACTTCGGTAGGTTCATTCTGCTGGTTCGTGTTGGTCGGCTGCTCAGCCTTCTGCGAGCATGCTCCCAGTGCCAACGCACCGGCGAGTATCATGGCCGACATGATGAGTTGTTTGTTCATTGTTGTTTATTGTTTACTCAAGTTTCTGAAGTTCTTTTCTACCACAGATTGCGCAGATTTCACAGATTGTCGGTGCTGCGTTTTGTCAATGCATTCCGCGGATTCATCTTGGATTTCATGGATTTTTCATACGAAGCATAACAGACACTCCTCTGCGTAGCCATCTGCGGAATCAGCCGCCCAGCGGCTAAAATGCCAAGGCAGGAAATCCGTGCAATCTGTGTAATTTGTGGTCGTTTTTATACATGCGAAAGTTGAATTGTTTATTGTTTGTTGTCTATTGTTTATTGTCTATTGTTTATTGTTTATTGTTTATTGTTTAATGTTTATTGTTTATTGTTTTGGTCGTTGTTTCGTTGGTCGCATCCTCGCTGTTGACGGGTCGGAAGTCGTGCACCATCTGGCGCAGGTCTTCCACGGCCTCGGCTTCTCCCGGCAGGTAGCGCAGCATGACGGTAATGATGCGCGGGCCGTCCTCCAGAATCTTGGTGTAATACTCCAGCTCGCCCTCCTGTCCCGTGTGTATGCTGTAGTCGTCGCCGGCCTCCAAGAGTTCGGCGCCCATGCCGTGCATGGTCATGCCCGGCGTGCGCAGCACCACGTCGTCAGACACGTGCTCCGTGTCCATCACCATGAATGAGAGGGAGAGGTCGTCGCTGAGGAAGACTTCCATCTGCGGGTCGTCGAGGCGTTGGTGCTGCAAGTAGGAAGGGTAGGTGATGTCGAAGCCCAGCGCGTCGCTGTGGTAGATGATGGTCTCGGCATTGCTGAGGCGTATACTCAGGCTGTCAGCCTGCGTGAGCACGTTGTTGAACGACTTAGGCTGATGCGGCTGCGAACAAGAAACAGGGAAAAAGAAAAAAATAAAAGAATAAAAAAATAAAAAAATATTGGCGTGCGAGGGGCTGAGGCTCCTTGCCTTGTTCTTTGTCTGTGCCGCTGTGTCCTGTTTCATTGATTTGGAGTTAAAGGAGTTAAAGACAATACATGGGTTGTTTTCACATCAGCAGTTGTTCGAGTGAGGGGATGATGATGCGTCCGCGGCTGACGTTGACCAAACCGCCCGCCTGCATGTCGGCGAGTGTCTGCGACACGTGCACGCGGTGGCAGTTCAGTTCGTCAGCCAGCCGTTGCATGGTGATGCGGAACACCTTGTGCCCGGCGGGACGCAGACAGTGCTGTATGAAGAAGCGCGTCATGCGCAGCCTGAGCGAACCGGGTGCCTGACGCCACGGCTGATGACCTAAGCGCTGGACGTTGGTGGCCAGCAGCGTGAGCATGTTGATGCGAAACGTCATCTGCGTCTCTAAGAGCAGCATCACTTCTTGCTTGTCGATGGTAATGAAGTGGCAGGCGCTGGTCGTCTTGAACGTCGAGCTGTAACGCTGGTACATGCCGAAGAGCCGTTCGGGCTGTATCAGGTAGGGCGCCGTGATGGTCTCCTCCACGCTGTAGCTGTGGTCGTCGGCCTCGGTCTCGGCGCTCATGGTGCCGCTGATGAGAAAGTAGAGATGAGTGCACGGGGTGCCCTCACGCACGATGCGCCGGTCGGCTTCCGTCTTCATGAATCCCATCTTCGTGTGAGCCACGACCTGCATCAGCTCCGCGTAGCTCATGCCCTGAAACAGCGGAAACTGCAGCAGCTTGTCGTATATTTTCAGCTCAGGACTCATGATTAAATGAGAAATTAGGAATTAGAAATTAGAAATTATGATTACCTCATTCCCTTGCGGGTGCCTCTCATCTTCAATTTTCAATTTTCAATCTTTAATTTTCAATCTTCAATTTTCAATCTTCAATTTTCAATCTTCAATTTTCAATCTTGTCCTCCAGCGTTGGTGAGTACCACACGGCCAGTTCGCCTTTCTCGTCGGTATAGATGAAGTAGGCCATCAGCTCATTGTGGCGTGCGAGCAATTGCTTGGCGCGCTCCATGCCCATCACCATGAACGACGTGGCGTAGGCGTCGGCCGTGGCGCAGTCCTTGGCCAGCACGGTGGCCGACAGCAGCGAGTGCTGCACGGGGTAGCCCGTCTTGGGGTCAATGGTGTGGGCATACTTGCGTCCGTTCTTGTAGTAGAAGCGACGGTAGTTGCCGCTGGTAGCCATGGCCTTGTCGGTCACGTTGAGCACCGTCTGCGTCTCTTCATTCAGGTTGAGTGAGTCGTCAGTGGGCTTGGTGACGCCGATGCGCCACGGCAGCCGCTTGGGATTGATGCCACGGGTGACTATCTCGCCGCCGATCATGACCATGTAGTTGGTGACGCCCTGCTGTTCCAGATAGCGGGCCACGACGTCGCAGCCGTAGCCCTTGGCTATGGCCGAGCAGTCGAGCATGATGCGCGGGTCTTGCTTGTGGAGGGTGGAGGGTTGAGGGTGGAGGGTGGAGGGTTGAGGGGGGAGGGTTGAGGGTGGAGGGTTGAGGGTGATTTTCGTGTAACCCACGAACTGGCGCAGGCTGTCAACCTGCGTGGCCGATGGCATGGTGTCGCTCTTGAAACCGAAACCCCACGCATTGACCAGCGGAGCCACGGTGATGTCGAACGCGCCGTCGGTGTCTGCCGATACTTGCATGGCCAGCTGGTAGACGTCGAGGAACATCTTGCCGGTCTCGTTGTCGGGAATCTGCTGTTCGCCGTTGTTGATACGTGTGATGACAGACTGCTTGTTGAACATGGACAGGGCGCTGTCCACCTTCAGCAGTTCCGCCTCAAGTCCTGCCTGCAAGTTGTCGGCGTGCTGATAGGTGATTTCGTAGATGGTGCCGAAAATCATGCCGCGGTCGTGCTGATAGGGCGTGTCGCGCTGGTTCTTGATGATCCAGACGGTGCCGACAATCAGTGCCAGCAGGAATAAGACCTTCAGCGTTCCTATGACGTAGCCTGATGCGAAAGCAGTTCCTTCTTTCTTGTTCATAATCGGTAGATAGTTATTAGGTGAGGTTTGAGGTTTGAGATTTATTGTTTAATGTTTATTGTTTATTGTCTCAAATGTCGATGATGACGTTGAACGTTGCGCCGAGCTTGGTGTCACTGTAGGTGCCGTAGCCCGGCACGTACCACGTCTGGCCGATGTCGCCCTCGTTGTGGAACAGACGTCGCTTGTAACGCACGCTCCAGCCCAGATGCAGCGGGCCGGCTATCTTGGCATCAATGCCCACGACGGCCTCTACCCAGTGGTGCGAGCACTGCACGTCGTGCACACCGAAGCCCGTATCCCATTGCCACACGGGGTCGGGGAAGTCGTTGCGGGCAATGTCCACCTTGTATGACGTGAACGCATAGCGCAGTCCGCCGTACAGACGGTTGTCGGCGTGCTTGTTCTTCAGCAGGTTGATGTCCACGCCGACGCGGAAGTAGGGTGCCGACGTCTTGTAGTAGATGCCCGTCACCTCGTCGTCGTGGCGCGCCTTGCCGAGTCCGGCTTCCACGATGGGGAACCACTGGTCGTGCAGGTTCAGGCGCAGCGCGGCCTCATACTGGCCGTAGTCGCTCAGTGCCAGTTGCGCAGCACCCGCCACGTCGAATGACACCTGAAAGCCGCGGAACAGCGGAATGGAGTCCTCTTCCAGTGTAAATATCTTCTGCGCCTTCGTCGTGCCCGTGGCGGTCAGCAGCAGGAGCAGACTAATGGCGAGGCCTGAAATAGATGTGGAAATGTTCGGTCGATAAGTCATAATTCACTGCTGTTTTGTTGATGCTGACGGAGTCAATGACGTTGTGAGAGCTGAGCCGCGTGCCGGTGATGGTGTGGAAGAACGCAATGTTGCAGTCCACCGACTCGAAGTGCGGCTGGTTGTCTTTCTTGATGTAGAGCGTGTCGCGGTAGGTGGCCTTGGTCGTGGTGTCGATGAGCGCGAAGACCAGCGTGTCCTCGGGGTTGTTGTAGCTGACGGGGAGCTGGAAGCTGGTGGTGTTGACGCTGCGGTTGAGCAGGGTGGTGTCGGTGCCGTTGCTGCGGCGCGTCAGGATGGTCAGCGTGTCAACCAGCGTGTCGGCCGTGCCGTCGCCCTTCTGCAGCTTGTAGACCGTGGCCACCACGTTCTGCACGGGGCAGTCGATGCTGGTACAAGCGGCAGTAAAGAGTAAAAAGGTAAAAAGGTAAAAGGGTAAAAGGCGCAAGCCCCTCACGCTTTTCCCGATGTTCCTTATAGTTTCCAATTGCCTCATATTCTTACCTTCTTACTTTTTTACCTTTTTATTTTTTTTACTTTCTTACTTTTTTACCTTTTTACCTTTTCAGATGGTTTTCTCAATCTGGTAGTCGTTGCGTCCCTGCGATGAGCGGCTGATGAGGTCGCCCAGGAATCCGGTGAGGAACAGCTGCGTGCCGATCATCATCATGGTCAGTGCGATGTAGAAGAACGGTGAGTTCGTCACCAGCCGCATGGGAATGTTGTTGTAGAGCGCCCATGCCTTCTCAATGCCGAGGAAGGCGGCAGCGCAGAAGCCGACAATGAACACCAGCGTGCCGAGGAATCCGAACACGTGCATGGGTTTCTTGCCGAACGTTCCGAGGAACCACAGCGTCATCAGGTCCAGATAGCCGTTCACAAAACGGTTCCAGCCCATGAACTTCGACTTGCCGTACTGACGCTTCTGGTGGTGCACCACCTTCTCGCCAATCTTCTCGAAACCCGCGTTCTTGGCCAGATAGGGAATGAAGCGGTGCATCTCGCCGAACACCTCGATGTTCTTCACCACGTCGCGGCGGTAGGCCTTCAGTCCGCAGTTGAAGTCGTGCAGGTTCTTGATGCCGCTCACCTTGCGGGCCGTGGCGTTGAACAGCTTGGTGGGCAGCGTCTTCGACAGCGGGTCGTGGCGCTTCTGCTTGTAGCCGCTGACGAGGTCGTAGCCCTCCATCTTGATCATCTTATACAGTTCGGGAATCTCGTCGGGCGAGTCCTGCAAGTCGGCATCCATGGTGATGACCACGTCGCCCTGTGCCTTCTCGAAACCGCAGTACAGGGCGGGTGACTTACCGTAGTTGCGGCGGAACTTGATGCCGTGCACGCAGTCTGACTTGCGGCTCAGCTCCTCAATGACGTCCCATGAGTGGTCGGTCGAGCCGTCGTTGACGAAGATGATCTCGTAGGTGAAGCCGTTTTGCTCCATCACCCGTACTATCCAGTCGTGCAGCTCGGGCAGCGACTCGTCTTCATTGTATAAAGGTATGACTACTGAAATATCCATTTCTTTTTGAACTTTGAACTTTGAGATTGATGGTTATCAGGTTTTTATCACTCTACTTTTTTGATGACACGCTGCTGCGTCAGGGCGGCCACGGGCAACCCCACGATGAAGCCGGCGATGATGTTCAGCGTCAGCATGTTCAGCGAGAAGTCTATGGGGCGCATCTGGGCCATCTGGTCCAGACTGTCTTTGATCATGTCACTCAGTCCGTTGGCCTGCATCCATGCCACGCTTTCAGGGGCCGACATAATCTCAGTGAACTTGCCCAGCAGGAAGCCCTTGTCCATGTAGGCGAAGTAGACATACTGTGCCAGTGCGAACAGCAGTCCGGCGTAGAAGAACGTGTAGATGACGTAGGCGTAGCCTCGGCGGAAGGAGATGCTTCCTTCGCGGGCGTAGTCGCGGAAACGGCGCAGCCGGTGGGCGGCATAGAACGGTGTAATGACAATGAGCGTGATGCTCAGCATGTTCAGCGTCGGACTGTCCATGCCCTGTATGTAGCATGCAAAGCTGACCACCCACAGCAGGGCCATCAGCGCACCGTCCACGCGTGCAAATGCTTTCAGTTGTTTATATTCTTCCGGAGTCATCAGAATCTGTTTACGATTTACTGTTTATTTGCGAGTGCAAAGGTACAAAGAATTTATAAATTAGGGGTAAAAAATAGTTATTTTAATATATTCCGCCCATAGCTTTATATAATTCCAGTGCCCTGTTAATGTCTTCAATTTGTTTGTTGTCGATGACCTTGATGTTATGGTATTGCCTTCCTATGAATTTCATCTTGGCAGATTTTGCTGTTGATAATGCATAGATTAAATCACGGTCACTGCTTGTCAAAGCTTCGTCAAACCATTCCCAAATCATTCCGCCGTGGCCATTGTCAGTTTCAGTCTTGGCGGGTATGTATTCATAAGCTTTTTCGTCAATGGCAAATTGTACCTTCTTGAAGAACAGCCAGTCGCTGGCGTAGTATTGAATTCGGAATCTTAACGGGCCGGGCTTGCCTTCAGTTATATTAAAGTATAAGTAAATTCCATTCTGGGAGGTGTAAGTCGGAGCTGATTTTGGAGTATACCATGTCAGTCCCTTCGGGTCAAATTCATCTTTCTTGACCTCAAAGAAAGGCAATAGTTCTTTTATCTTAGCAGAGTCAACTTTGCTCTCTTGTTGGGGCGTTTTTTCTTTCGTACCGTCAACAATGTTTTCCATTGACAGGATTCTTGCAGAAATGATTTCCATCTGTTCCGCTTTCGTATAGAAAACAATGTCAGTGATGTCCTCGCCTTTGTTGTTATACAACTTAAAACCAAGAGGGACGTCAAGATAATCTGCCATACCTTTCTTTTGCATGTCATTATAAACTTTCAGCGATATGCAAAACTTTTGGAAAGCATCCAAATATGCGGCAGAATCTGATGGAGCAGAAATCTCTTTACTTTCTTTTTCCTGAATAGTACTTCCGCTAAGAATACTTTTCTCCTGTACGGTTTCCACATACTTGTATTTTTTGTTGCAAGCGGTTAGTGTCAATGCCGCAGTCAGTAGTAATATGTAATTTTTCATTGTTCCTTTATGTTTTTTTCTTAACTTCGTAAGTTAAACTGTTCGTTGATGTCCTCAATCATTTTATTTACTACGATAGCCATTTGTGGAATGTCCTCTACAATCGTGCGGAACACTACGTCTGTGTCAATTTCAAAGTAGTGATGGGCTATTTTGTCCCTCATTCGCATGACACCACTCCAATATATGTCGGGATATTGTGCCAACAGTTCACCGTGAGTTTGTTTGTCAAGTCCTTTTACTGCTTCACCTAAGGCTATCAGATTCATGCAAATGCCGTCAAGACGTAACATCCCTCCTGGCGACAATAGAAATTCGTCGGGAGAATTGACGACGGAAGCACGTTCTGTAATGGTTTCAATGGCATTACGGATTTTCCGTAAACTGTCCATTACAAGCTCAACGTCAAACATAGACGGCCTCCTTCTGTATGCGTTGTTTAAGCAGGGCGTTCATGTTGTCGCGCATGCGTACCATGTCGACGTTGCACCCGAGCAGATGTTCCAAGTCTGTCTGCATGAGGTCGAGTGTGAGTAGTGACGGTGCTTGTCCTTCATAACAGATGTCAATATCGCTGTCGTCTGTCTGGTCACCACGAGCCACAGAGCCAAAGATGCCCATGCGTGTCAGTCCATACTTGTCCTTGGCGGTGGACATGTAGAGGCTTAGCAGGTTTAATATTTCTGTTTTCGTCTTCATATTATAGTCGCTTTCTTGCCTGCAAAGTTAATGTATTTTTCTTAAACCACCATGCAAATTCGCGGGATTTTCATGCTGTAATGTACGTAAAATGTTGATACGGGCGTACCGTGACCATGCTTTCCGGCTCCATCAACGGCGCTCGTCGGGTACAATAACGGCCGTTCTGGAAAGTAAAGTCGCCGAGATTGCTGAGTAATCTCGGCGACTTTACTCAGCAATCTCGGCGACTTTACTTTCTGAAATCACAATAAATGGAATCTAAAACCGTTATTATGATACTCTGACAGCACAGTCAATGGAGTCGGATGATAGGATTATTCAAATATTAAACAGCAATTATGGCAATACATTTAAAGATGAAGAAAATGGGGATTAAGTCCTCTAAGAATTACGGGAAGTGGGTGGCTGAACCCCAGAAACAGGGTGATGTGACAACTGAAGAGCTGGCGCGCCGGATCAGTGAGAACGCTACGTTCCGCCCGTCGGAGGTGCAGGGCATACTGATGGAGCTGGTGGAGCAGATGCGCATGGCCATGCAGGACGGCTACACCGTGGTGCTTGATGACCTCGGGCGGTTCCATCTGTCGGTGGAGGCTGACGCCGTTGACGAGCCTGACGACTTCAACATACAGCAGCACGTGCACCGCGTCAAGTGCAAGTTCGTGGCAGCTACTCACCGCCAGCGCGACGGGTCGGCGACCTGTCCGCTCAGCGACGGCACGCAGATCATGATGCAGCCTTACTATTATCAGGACGAGGAGACGGACAAATACGTCTTCCGTCGGCGGGGCAAGATGCGTTCATGGTAAAAATGTGTTAAAAAACGACGTGGCGGCAACAAATTCTTCATTCTTCATTCTTCATTTTTCATTTAAAGTCGTACCTTTGCACCCGCTTTTGAGTAAGCAACACGGGCAGTCCTGTACGGCCAGCTCCCTCGGAATCCCCCAGGATGGGAACATAGCAAGGGTACTTGGTTGTAGCGGCGCGATACAGAAAGCTGCCCACCCGCCTCTTTAGCTCAGTTGGCCAGAGCACGTGATTTGTAATCTCGGGGTCGTTGGTTCGAATCCGACAAGAGGCTCAAAGAAAAGTAAAAAGGTAAAAAAGTAAAAAGGTAAAATGCTTCGCGTGTCAGCCATACTTTTTTACCTTTTTACTTTTTTGAAACTGATAAAGTCATACACAATAATTTAACAATGTCATTGTTGCTAATTCTTAATCACTATTTCAACAGGTATGTGGTCGCTGAGGGTGAGCCAATAGTCATGGTTGTCAGCCACTTTGAATGAGACGATGCGCTCTGGAGCCACAAAGCAACGGTCAAGGTGATATGGTTTTTCCTTCTTGCGTTGCAAGTAAAAGGTAGGAATAGACTCTTCGCCCTCTGTCTCTCCGGTGCAATAGTTATAGGCATCAACAAGCCCTTTGCCATTTAACAGCTCTACCAGCACATCATGATTCTTATTCTTTGGATGATGGTTGTTGAACACCGAGCAACTGTTGGTGTCACCTATTATCAATAAGTCATTGGTGAAAAGAGACTCATTGAGGTGGAAAAAGTCAATCATTTCCTCCACATACTTTCCATGAGGCCACACTGCCAACATCTTGTGGATATTGTCCACCTCGAAGAAGGCATACCCAATCATGTGCAGCGGATTCCCATATTTGCATTTGGTACGGCGTAGCCAGTTACCCTTAGGCGCAAACACTCCGATGCCCTTCATCGAATAATCAGGAGTGCCCACATGAAAGCCTGTTTGAAAAAGCTTCTTGTACTCCCGGCTATTGTAAAAATCAGGGTTCTCACATTCCTGCACCATAAAAAGGTCGGCATCAGGATATGCGCTGAACAGTTCCTTATATTTCTTGCGGAAGCCACCGTTGCAGTTCCAACTTACGACTTTCATGTTGCCTTTCTGGTTATTTTATGATTGCGCTCCAACCGCCGCCGGGTGCCAGATGGATGTTGAGGCGGTCTTCGTGGCCAAGGGTGTCCTTGGTCTTCGAGTAGTCGTTGGCATCACGGTCGGCATTGCGGCCGTCAGCGAAGATCTCGATGGAGTGAATACCCGGTGTGAGCATGTCGAACGAGAGCATCAGCTGGCGCGGCGTCCAGTTGTTCATGGCAGCAATATACCACGTCGTGCCCTTGCGCTTGGCCAGCACGACGTATTCGCCCAGCTCGCCCGCAATGGGAATCACCTCGTCGAATGTGGTGGGTATCTGACTGATGAAGTCGGTGGTAGCCTGTTCGCGCTCATACTTCGTGGGTGAGTCGGCCAACATCTGCAGCGGCGCGTCGAAGATGGTATACATGGCCACCTGATGTGCCCGCGTGCCCTGACTCATGGGGTGATTATTGTTACCGAAGAACTCGGCGCGCGTGGCGTTGGTCATGGCGCCCGGCGTGTAGTCCATGGGGCCGACAAGCATGCGCAGATAAGGTATGCTGACATCGTAGCGCGGCTGGTCGTGCAGCGGACCGTCGCCTACGCGCGGCTCCCACTTCGAGTTCTCCAGACCTTTCACGCCCTCGAAGTTCACGATGTTGGGGAAAGCCGTCTGAATACCCGTAGGCCGGTAGCCGTGGAAGTCGAGCAGCAGATGATGGCGGGCGGCACACTCGGCAATCTTCCATGCCGACTGCATCACCACTTGGTCATCGCGGTCGAAGAAATCAACCTTGAAACCCTTGACGCCAAGCTCGGCATAGTAGCGGAAATCCTCTTCCGTGTTGTTAATGCAGTTGCGCCACGACGTCCACAGAATGATGCCTACACCCTTTGACTTGGCGTAGGAGAGCAAGGTGAGCAGGTCGATGTCGGGATTCAGCTCAGAGCGTAACGACTCATCGGTGCTCCACCCCTCGTCGATGATGATGTATTCCAATCCGTTTTTGGCGGCAAAGTCAATGTAGTAGCGATAAGTCTCGGTGTTCATGCCCGCCACGAAGTCGACGCCTGTCAGCATGGTGGCGTTCCACCAGTCCCATGCCACCTTGCCCGGACGAATCCATGATGTGTCCTGCAACTGGCACTTAGGCCCGAAGCGCTGTGGCAGTCGGGCACCAAGCAGCTCCGCGTCGCGCTCAGTCACCAGCACGATGCGCCACGGCATTTCCTGCTTGTCAATCTTGGCAATGTAGTCGGCCCGGCGTGTGGGCACGAGGTTCAGGCGGGCATAGCCGCCAATCTCCTCTTCCAACGGCAGCGGTGCAAAGGCAGCACGCAGCCCGTGGTCGCCGTTGCGCAGCAGCATCATGCCGGGGTAGTCGGTGGCTCCCATGTCGGCAATGACGGCCAGCTTGCCTTCAGGCAGGCGCACGGCCAGCGGGTTGATGGCCAGCGAGTCGCGGAACATCTGCGAAAGCGGCTGCTCGTCGTAGTAGCTCTCAAACGAGTAGCACCAGCGCTCGCCGCCACGGTTGTCGTTGACGTAGGGAATGAACGCTTGGTAGTCAGCGGCAAAGTTAAACTCAGCCGTCTCGTCGTTCACCGTGAGCGGCTGTTGAGCCAACTTGTGGATGCGATAGGCGGCTGCGTCGTTGTCAACACGGAACTCCACGCAGAACGTCTTGTTGGTGGCAATGGCGGCGTTCTTGCTCACCTTCACCTTCATGCCGGCCAGATGACCGTTGATGCCGATCTCTGACGGCACGAGCACCGCAGTCGTGGCGTGTCTCATTTCCCATGTCAGTTTGTCTGCTTGTGCATGAATCGTTACCTGCAACTTGCCGTTAGGCGATTTCACAGTGTAGTCCTTGGCTCTTACGCCTGCAGCAAGAACCAGCAAAAGTGTCAGTAAAATAGTTTTGGTTTTCATATACGGCTCGTTTTAATGTTTAATCTTCAATCTTCA
>JAFUSC010000096.1 GCA_017467705.1 Prevotella sp.
ACCCTCGCCCACGAACTCCAGCTCAATGCCCACATGCTTAAATGCATAGTAGCAGAACTCACGCACGGAGTGCTGAACACCCGTGGCAATGACGAAGTCTTCGGGCTTCTCCTGTTGCAGGATGAGCCACATGCACTCTACGTAGTCCTTGGCATACCCCCAGTCACGCAGCGACGAGAGATTGCCTAAGTAAAGCTTGTCCTGCTTGCCCTGGGCAATGCGGGCAGCGGCTAACGTGATCTTGCGCGTCACGAAAGTCTCACCACGGCGTTCACTCTCGTGATTGAACAGGATGCCGGAGCAGCAATACATATTGTAAGCCTCACGGTATTCCTTCACAATCCAGAAACCGTACTGCTTGGCCACGGCATAAGGACTGTATGGATGGAACGGCGTGTTCTCGTTCTGCGGCACTTCCTCCACCTTGCCATAGAGCTCAGAGGTGCTGGCCTGATAGATGCGGCAAGTGTCTGCCAGACCGAGCTGTCGCACGGCCTCTAATACGCGCAGCACACCCACGGCATCTACATCGGCCGTAAACTCAGGCGAGTCAAACGACACCTGCACGTGGCTCTGGGCGGCGAGGTTATAGATTTCGGTGGGGCGCACCTTACCGATAACGCCGAGAATGGACATGGAGTCACTGAGGTCAGCATAGTGTAGATGGAAATGCGGCCTGCCCTCCAAATGAGCAATGCGCTCGCGGAAGTCAACGGAAGAGCGGCGGATGGTGCCGTGTACTTCATAACCCTTCTCCAATAGCAATTCGGCCAGATAAGAACCATCCTGACCGGTGATGCCTGTAATGAGCGCAATATTCTGTTTCATATTTTAGCTTTCTGAACTTTGTGAGAACTGCTTGATGCGCTGTTCTTCTGAGAGTTTGCAAATTAATAGTGTGTCGTTGTTTTCGGCCACGATGTAGCCGTCGAGTCCTTGAATGACCACCTTCTTCTCCTGAGTGGTGTGCACGATGCAGTTATGTGTTTCAAAGAGGCTGATGTCCGGACCTATGCAGTTGTTGCCTTGCAGGTCTTGCTTGCTTTGTTCGTGCAGTGAGCCCCATGTGCCGAGGTCACTCCAACCGAAGTCTGCCGGACAAACAAAGATTTCTTCGGCTTTCTCCATAATGGCATAGTCGACGGAGATGCTTTCGCACTCGGGGAACAGACGGTCGATCTCCGCCTGTTCGCGGTCAGTGCCGTAGACGGGCATCAATGACTCGAATATCTTAGCCATGGTGGGCTGATAGACGCGGAAGGCATTGACGATGGTTGACACATTCCAAATGAAGATACCAGCGTTCCAGAAGTAGTTGTTCTTGGCAATGTATTGCTTGGCTGTGTCAAGGTCGGGCTTTTCGCGGAAGGAGTCTACACGGAAGATTTCCTTGTTGCGCAACGTGCTGGTGCTGAGGTCTGCCTGAATGTAGCCATAGCCCGTCTCGGGGCGTGTGGGCTTCATGCCGAGTGTGACGATGGCATCACTCTCGCCGGTGAACTTCAGACAGTCATTGACCACGCGCCGGAACTCCATGGTGTTCATGACGATATGGTCGCTGGGTGAAACCACAATATTTGCTTTGGGGTCCTTGGACTTGATGCGCCAGCTGACGTAGGCAATGCAGGGCGCCGTGTTGCGCCGGCAAGGCTCACAGAGAATGTTGCTGACAGGCATGTCGGGCAATTGCTGCCGCACGATGTCTACGTATTTCTTGTTAGTCACCACCCATACATTCTCGGGCGGGCAGATGGTTTCAAAACGTTCTGCTGTCAGCTGTAGCAGCGTCTTGCCTACACCGAGCACGTCAATGAACTGTTTGGGCTGTTCGGCAGTGCTCATCGGCCAGAAACGGCTTCCTACGCCGCCGGCCATGATTACGAGATGATTGCTTGTCCTTGCCATAGTGTTGTGAATGTGAATAATTGATTTGCAAATGTAATGATTTTTCCTGAAACAAACGAATGATTATGCGTCTTTTTTGCTGTTTTTTTGTTTTATGTACGATTTTGCGATATAGTAAGCTAACACCAGAACGATGATGCCGACGATGCCGATAACGATGTAATGTGAATACTCGCTAACCGTTGCCTTCAGTTCATCCTTGGCGACAATGGAGTTAAGATACCAGCCTAAAGCAGCAAGAATACAGTTCCATGTGCAGGCACCTATCGTTGTATACATCAGGAATTTCCAATAGTTCATCCTGACAAGTCCGGCAGGAATTGAAATCAAATGACGGATTCCCGGCACGAGTCGGCCTGTTAGTGTTGCCGTTACGCCGTGCTTATTAAAGAATTGTTCGCTTTTCTCTACTTTCTCTTGATTCAGTAAGCATAATTTCCCAAGTTTGCTGTTGGCAAAGCGATATACAAAAGGTCTGCCGAGATAATAGGACACGACGTAGTTGATGCTTGCTCCCATGTCGGCTCCGAGCGTAGCAAAGAAAATAACTAAAAAGACGTTCTTCTGTCCTTCTGCTGAAAAATACGCGGCAGGTGCAACAACGACTTCTGAGGGGACAGGAAAGACGGTGCTTTCCAATGTCATCAAAATGGTAATGTATAGATAGTAGGTGAAATCGCTCATACTATCTATGTTGTCTATTAAGTAATCAACTAACTGTTCAATAAAACTCATAAATTCATCTCTTTGGTCATATATTCATAATAGTCCTTGGGCTCTAAGTTTTCGGGGAAGAGGTGGCCGAGCACGATGCGTGCCTCCTGTGGACGGCGTTCGCAGGAAAGCTTGAGATATTCCATGAACTCGTCATATTTCTTGAGGTCCCAGCAGCACAGAGCCATGTAGGCATGCCCATACGGGTAGTCATCGTCGACGCCGTTCTTGTAGAACGACTTGAACAGCGTGTAGGCGGCATGCACGAGTCGGTTGTCATAGATGGAGACGATGATCCGTATCATGATTTCCGGCGAGTATCCTGACTTGATGATGGCTTCCTTGAACGCTTCATGGGCTCTTTCCATCTGGCCGTTCTCTAAAAGCACATGTCCCTTGAGCACTTCCATGTCAGCATGGTCACAGTCCATCAGCTGGGTCTTGTCAATGCTCTTGATGGCATTTTCCACGTCGTGCAGGGAACTGTAGGCGAAGGCCAGCTCCTGATATATCTGTATCTGGCAGGGTGAGCTGTCGTTGGTCAGCTCTTCGGCCTTCTTCAACATCTGTAGGGCCTCTTGCTGGCGGTTAAGGCTCAGCAGACAGATGCCCTTGTTCATGGCACTGTAGTCGTCCTCGCCGTTCACGTCGGTATAGCGCTCGTAGTATTTCAGCGCTTCCTCGTAATTGTTGAGGTGCAGCAGGCCGTTGGCTTTGTTGATGAGGCTGTCGGGGTTCGTCGGGTCGATGGCAATGGCATACTCGCTGCTGCTGATGGAGTTGCTGTAGTCCTCGCTCATGTACTGTGCACTGGCCAGCGAGTTCCAGTAACGGCTGGAGTACGGGTCCCTGTCAAGCAGTTCGTTGAAGATGCGCTGGCTGTCCTCGAACTTCCCCAGTGCCAGCAGGATGTGCCCCATCAGCTCCTTGAAGTTCTCCGAATGGTCGCCCTGTGAACGCATCATCCATTCGTAGGCTTTTTCCGTCACACCGTAGTCCATGTAGATATTGGCCACGTCGATGACGAAGTCGTTGTGCTCGTCGGCGGGTACAGCCCAGAAGTACTGGCGCAGAAACTGCTCTGCCTCGTCAATCTTGTCTTGTGCAATGAGCACTTCGGCCTTCATGTACTGGTAGTCAGGCGACTCCTTGTCCTCTATTTGTGCAATGTATTCCTCTGCTGTCGTGACGTCGTCGTCGTCCAGTGCTTCGTGTGCCTTGTAAATCAGCGGTGCCGTGGCGCCGGGAAAGAAGTCCAGCGCCTGAGTGATGGCTTCATCTGCTTTGTCGTAGTCGCCGGTGTAGTGATAATAGTCGGCGATGTCGGTGAGTTCATCGGAGTCCAGCATGACGGAAGAGCCGCTACTGACTGATTCCTCATAGGAGTCAAGCAGTTCGCGGAACTCTTCACTGTCGAAATATTCGTCGCCGGTCCTCTTCATACACTCAACGCTCCACACTCAACAACTATTTCCTCCACGTATCCTTCAGGCCGACGGTGCGGTTGAAGACCAGATGTTCGGGTGTAGATTCAAGGTCGGGCGTGAAGTATCCGATGCGCTGGAACTGCAAGAAGTCGCCGGGCTGCTTCTCTGCCACGTATTTCTCCACGAAGCAGTTGTTGAGCACGGTGAGTGACTCCGGGTTCAGCAGGTCGCGGAAGTCGCGCTCATCGGCTGACGGGTTCTCTATGGAGAACAACCGGTCGTAGAGCCGCACTTCGGCAGGCAGGCAGTGGCCTGCGCTGAGCCAGTGGAGCGTCTTTCCCTTGATCTTACGGTCGGCACCGGGCATGCCGCTGCGCGTCTCGGGGTCGTAGGTGGCGTAGATGGTGGTCACGTTGCCCTCGGCGTCCTTATCGCAGGGGTGCTCTTCGTCGCACTTGATGATGTAGGCGTTCTTCAGTCTCACTTCCTTGCCGGGCGCCAGTCGCTGGAATTTCTTTTCGGCCACTTCCATGAAGTCGTCGCGTTCAATCCAGAGTTCGCGGCTGAAGGTGATGGCGTGCTTGCCGTCGGCCTCGTTCTCGGGGTTGTTGATGGCTTCCAGCTCTTCGGCCTGTCCCTCGGGGTAGTTGGTGATGATGAGTTTGACGGGGTTCAGCACGGCCGAGACGCGGCAGGCTCGCTTGTTCAGGTCGTCGCGCACGGCGGCTTCCAGCAGGGCGTAGTCGTTCAGCGCGTCGAACTTGGTGTAGCCGATGCTGTCGATGAAGTTGCGGATGCTCTGCGACGAGTAGCCGCGGCGACGCATGCCGCATACGGTCGGCATGCGCGGGTCGTCCCAGCCGCTGACCAGCTTCTCGTCCACCAGTGCCTTCAGCTTACGCTTCGACATGACGGTGTAGGTCAGGTTCAGGCGGTTGAACTCTATCTGCCGTGGGCGGTAGTCGTGCTGCTGCTCTTTTTCTTGCAGCAGGTCTACGAACTTGTCGTAGAGCGGGCGGTGGGGCACGAACTCCAGCGTGCAGATGCTGTGCGTCACGCCTTCAAAGTAGTCGCTCTGTCCGTGGGCGAAGTCGTACATAGGGTAGGCGTGCCACTTCGTGCCTGTGCGGTGGTGGGGTGTCTGTATGATGCGGTAGATGACCGGGTCGCGGAAGTGCATGTTGGGGTTCGCCATGTCGAGCTTGGCGCGCAGCACCATCGAGCCTTCCACGGCTTCGGGCGTGTTCATCTGCTCAAACAGGCGTAGGTTCTCCTCGACGGGACGGTCGCGGTAGGGGCTGGCCGTGCCGGGCTGCGTGGGCGTACCTTTCTGTTCGGCTATCTGTTCGCTGGTCTGCTCGTCCACGTAGGCCAGTCCTTGCTTGATCATCCACACGGCGAGGTCCCATAACTGCTCGAAATAGTCGCTGGCGTAGTAGAGGTTACCCCACTTGAACCCCAGCCACTGGATGTCGTGCAGGATGCTCTCCACGTACTCCGTGCCTTCCTTCGACGGGTTGGTGTCGTCGAAGCGCAGGTTGCACACGCCGCCGAAGCGTTCTGCCACACCGAAGTCCATGCAGATGGCTTTGGCGTGCCCGATGTGTATGTAGCCGTTGGGTTCCGGCGGGAAACGGGTCTGTATGCGGCCGCCGTTCTTGCCGGCCTCCAGGTCTTCTTTGACAAACTGTTCTACGAAGCTCAAGCTTCGCTTCTCTTCATTTTCAGCAATGATTTTCTCTTCCATTTTTCTTATTGTTTTTTTATTTTTTACCTTTTTACCTTTTTACCTTTTCACTTTTTCATTTGATTCCCCTTGCGTTCAGCGCCTGCTGATAGCGTCGGGCGTTGGCCAGATGCTCTGAGTAGGTGCGTGCGAAGTTGTGCGTGCCTGAGAAGTCCTCCTTGGCGCACATGTAAAGATAGTCGGAGGGTACGTGGTTGAGCACGGCGTCAATGCCCTTGACGGAGGCCACCTTGATGGGTCCCGGCGGCAATCCGACGTGCAGGTACGTGTTGTAAGGGCTTTCGACCTTCAGGTGCACGTTCAGGATGCGGCGCAGGTCAAACTGCTTCAGGGCAAACTTCACCGTTGGGTCAGCCTGCAACAGCATGTGCTTCCGCACACGGTTCAGGTACATGCCGGCCACCTTGGGCTTCTCTTCGTTGTTGGCCGTCTCTTCGTCCACGATGCTGGCCAGCGTCTGCACCTCGTCGGGTGTCAGTCCGGCAGCCTCGGCCTTGCTGCGGCGCGCGGTCGTCCAGAAGTTGTCGTGCTCACGCTTCATGCGCTTCATCAGTCCGTCGATGCTGACGTCCCAGTATATGTCGTAGGTGTTGGGAATGAACAGGCACGCCATGGTTGCCGTGTCTTGGCCGTATTTCTGGCAGAAACCGTTGTCAGTGAGTGCGTTGGCAATGGTGGCCGAGTCCAGCATCAGCTTCTTGGCGAGCAGTGCGGCCATGCGGGGCATGGTGCGTGCCTCGGGCACGGTGAGCCGCATGGGCTCCTGTTCGCCGCGGCTCAGCATCTGGTAGACGCTCAGCGCTCCCTCGCCGGGCCGCACGGCGTAGCGTCCGGTGTGTATATGCTCACTGTACGACGTGTGACGTGCCACGGTGCGCAGGGCTGTCATGCCCGCACCGCAGGATATGGGCTGCAACTTGGCAAACACGGAGTCGATGTTGTCGTCAGCGTCAATGTAGACGTACTGCACGTCATCGTGTGTCGAGAGCGAGCCCAGCAGGTAGTAACAACACAGGGCCACGATGCCGGCCACGGCAACGGCTGCGGCGACAAGGTAGGCTGTGGGTAGCTTTTTTTTCTTTGTTTGTGTCATTTTGTTTCGAAACTTACAGGGTGCAAAGGTACGAATAAGTGAGCAAAATGCCAAATTTATTCGTGCATTTTCCGCTTTGTGACGTTTCGTTCAAGTATTACATGAACCATGCTTGGTAGTCTGATTTTACGTTCGTTAACAGCTTGTGGGCGGCTAAATATGCATTTCCGTCCTGTGATATGCGATTTTGTCGCATATTTATGCAGAGACTCGCCGGGAAGACCGTCAATTCCCACAGCGAGGATTGCCGATTTCCACTGTGAGAGTTGTCGATTCCCGGCGCGAGAACTGCCGATTCTCACGTTGAGAACTGCCGATTCTCACGTTGAGAACTGCCGATTCCCGCGTTGAGAACTGCCGATTCTCGCGTTGAGAACTGCCGATTCTCGTCCTGAGAACCGTCAATTCCCGTGTTGAGAACCGTCAATTCCCGTGTCGGGAGCTGTCTGTTTTGGTTTCTGTCTTTGTAATATGTTGATTTTCAGTGCGGTTTTTTAAAGAAGCCGCGAGAGTCGCTTTTGTGTGGTCGGTGGACTGTCGGGCCACCGCAAAAATATGCACGCTTAGCGGCGTTATTTAACAGACGTTTACATTTGTGTTTTCCTCTCGGTTTGTAATGCCGACCTCCGTAACTTGTTTCCGTGGCGGGGACCGCCAGACGGCCCCTGTGTTGCCCTCAAAATGTAAAATCTCGAAAAATATTAGGAAGAAGCACCGTGGATTGCAAATAATTTTGTATCTTTGCACCTATGAAACTCAAGTTCAGCATACATTACAACACGGCGTGGGGTGAGAGCATGCACGTCGTCATATCATATCACAGTACGGACGGGACTGTGAAACGTCACAATCTGCTCATGCAGACTGACGACGGTCAGCTGTGGACGCTGGATACGGCAGCCCTGGAGTCGCGTCAGCATCCCGTCAGTGAAATCAGCTACGTCTATCAGGTGGAGAACGGCGACGGACAGGTGCTGCGCCGGGAGTGGGACAGCGTGCCGCGCCGTTACCATTTCGACTCCACGCACAGCTACACGTTCCCTGACCAGTGGCGCGACCAGCCGCTGTGCTCTCACCTCTACAGCAACGCCTACGCCGTCATGACGCACCGCCCTGTCGGTGAATGCGTGGAGGCGCTGCGCCTACCGCTGTTCCGGCGCACGGTCGTCTTCCGCGTCTCGGCGCCCCAGCTGAAGACGGGGCAGGCCGTAGCCGTCTGCGGCAGTCATCCCGCCATCGGCTCGTGGAACACCAGCCGCTATCTGCGTATGGAGTATGCCGGACAGCACGAATGGATGCTCTCCGTCAACGCCCTCGGCATGCTCTTCCCTATAGAATATAAGTATATCATCGTCGACGATGCCACCAAGTCGTTCGTGGCGTGGGAAGAAGGGGAGAATCGCATCATTGATAATGGAGAGTGGATGGGGGAGAGAGGAGAGTGGAGAGTGGAGAGAGGAGAGTGGAGA
>JAFUSC010000097.1 GCA_017467705.1 Prevotella sp.
AAGTTACAAAATAATTCTTATAAATTTGCATTTTCGCTCACTTAATCGTACCTTTGCACACATGTTTGGTAAGAAAAAGGAAAAGACCGACCTGCTGGCCTACATCCGTGAGGGACGCACGATGACGCGCGGCGAGAAGCTGCGCCTCATTGTCAGCCTGAGTATTCCCAGCATCCTGGCGCAGATTTCGGCCACGGTGATGTTCTTCATCGATGCTTCGATGGTGGGTCATCTGGGCGCCAAGGCGTCAGCAGCTATCGGACTGGTGGAGACCACGGGCTGGCTGATGGGCGGTCTGGCCTCAGCTGCCAACATGGGCTTCTCCGTTCAGGTGGCCCACTTCATCGGTGCCAACGACTTCGAGTCGGCCCGCCGCGTGCTGCGGCAGTCGATTGTGTGCTGTCTCATCTGGGCGCTGGCCATCACGCTGACTGCACTGGCCGTCGGCCCCTTCCTGCCCTACTGGTTGGGCGGCACCGAGGAGATAGCCCACGACGCATCACTCTACTTCATGCTCATCGGCGTCTTCGGCCTGTTCTTCCAGATGGAAGGACTGGCGGGCTCCATGCTGAAGTGCTCCGGCAACATGAAAATACCGTCCATGCTCAACATCGGCATGTGCATCATGGACGTCATCTTCAACTATTTCTTCATCTATCTGCTCAACCTCGGCGTCATGGGCGCCGCCATGGGAACGGGTCTGGCCGAGATCATCACGGCCGGGCTGATGTTCTACTTCCTGCTGTGGCGGTCGGAGATATTAGGGCTGTGGAGACATTCTTCGAGCTACGAGGTGCGAGGTACGAGGTACGAAGGTGATTCGAGCTACGAGGTACGAGGTACGAGAATACATTGGAGGATGAAAAGGAGGGCGTGCAAGGCAATCTCGTACCTCGTACCTCGCACCTCGCAGCTCGAAAAGACGCAGCTCGAAAAGACGCAACTCGAAAAAACAATTGGCGTGCTTTCCGTCCCACGACCGACGTAGTAACAACGGCCTTCAAGATCGGTGCGCCCATGGGCTTGCAGCACATGCTGATGGGTTCGGCCCAGATTGTGAGCACGCTCATCGTTGCCCCGTTGGGCACCATCGCCATTGCCGCCCACTCGCTGGCCATCACCGTCGAGAGTCTGTGCTACATGCCGGGCTACGGCATCGCCGAGGCTGCCACGACGCTGGTGGGACAGGCTTACGGCGCCGGACAGCGGGCACTGCTGCGCTCGTTCTCGCGCATGTCAGTCAGTCTGGGCATCGGCATCATGACGCTCATGGGCCTGCTGATGTACGTCTTCGCGCCCGAACTGATGATGCTGATGACGCCCGTCGGTGAGATCATCGACCTCGGCGCTCAGGTGCTGCGCATCGAAGCCTTTGCCGAACCCATGTTCGCCGCCGCCATCGTCTGCAACGGCGTGTTCATCGGCGCCGGCGACACGCTGAAGCCGGCCATCATGAGCCTGGCCAGCATGTGGGGCATACGCCTGACGCTGGCGGCACTGCTGGCACGCGACTACGGACTGCCGGGCGTGTGGACGGCCATGGCCATCGAGCTCACCTGCCGCGGACTGATGTTCCTCGCACGGCTGTTCAGCGGCAAATGGGCCAGAAAGATGGAGGAACAAAGCAAGTGACACCATCTTTCGTGTCATTCGCGTCATTCGTGGTCAGAACAAGAAAAAAGTGCAGCTCCCGGTTCACACCGAAAGCTGCACTTGCCGATATTAATAACTAAAAACCTAATCTGTGCTTTCTCTTTAGCGCTTCTCAATGCTGCGATCAATGATAAACGACGTAACAGCAAAGATAGCGAACAATTCAATTACCAGTGTCATAATGTTACCCTTTCCTTACTTTAAATTTAACAATCTCTTTACTTATCACTTCTGGACGCTCCTTACTGCGTCCCCATTTTTATTTTTTTATTTTTTTATTCTTTTATTTTTCTATTTTTAAATGCGCGGTGTGTTGTCCCGCACCCACATTCCTGTTGCAGCCAGGGCTGCACACAGGGTAATCAGTGTCATTGTGTTCATTTCACTTACCTCTCTTTCTTTTTGTGTTACCCTTACTTAATCTTTTTTCTTGCTCTCTCGTGTAACCCATCCGTGTTTTGTTGTTATCCTGATGGCGTTGGGTTTTCATGACGCCTTGTGTTCTGAAGACGGTGCAAAGGTACGACGAAAAACGGGTCGGCGTATCATTTCCGACCCGTTTTCGGCCAAAAACGGCCAGATTGTTGACCTAAGTCAAATAGCTGTGCCCGCACACAAAAGCATCATCATTGGCTTTTCAGCACCGCATCCACCATGTTCGTCAGCTCAACAAACTGCGCAATGGTCAGCTGTTCAGGGCGTTTGGTCATGAAAGGACTGGAGAAGAGTTGTTCGTACCTCGTACCTCGTACCTCGCAGCCCGACCCCACCAACTGCCGCAGTGAGACGCGCAGCATCTTGCGCCGTTGGCCGAAGACCGTTTTCACCACGCGGCGGAACAGCTGCTCGTCGCAGTCCAGATGCTGCACCTTGTTGCGCGTCATGCGGATGACGGCGCTCTTCACCTTGGGCGGCGGGTTGAACACGTTTTCATCAACGGTGAACAGATACTCCACGTCGTACCATGCCTGAATCATCACCGACAGGATGCCGTAGGCTTTCGTGCCGGGCTGCGACGCAATGCGCTGCGCCACCTCGCGCTGTATCATGCCCGTGCAGCAGGGAATGAGGTCGCGGTTGTCAATCATCTTGAAGAATATCTGCGACGAGATGTCATAGGGATAGTTGCCCGTCAGCACGAACTGCCCGCCGTCGAACACCGTGCGCAGGTCCATACGCAGGAAGTCACCTTCGATGATTCTCGAAACAAAACTGGTTTGGGGTACGTCTTTTCGAGGTGCGTCTTTTCGAGGTACGAGCTGCGAGGTACGAGCTGCGAGATTACCTTGCACGCCCATATCAGCCGTAAGTTCTGCCTCTGATGTATTCTCGTACCTCGTACCTCGTACCTCGCAGCTCGAATCATCTCCGCACCTCGTACCTCGCACCTCGTAGCTCGAACCATCCTCGTACCTCGAAAAAAACTCTTTCAAATACGCCACGCTCTCCTTGTCTATCTCCACCACCTTCAGTGGGCGGGGCTTCTCCACGAGATACTGCGTCATGACGCCCATGCCCGGCCCCACTTCGAGCACAGGCAGGTCGGGACAGGCATCGACGGTGTCGGCTATCCGTTTTGCTATCGTCAGGTCAGTCAGGAAGTGCTGCCCCAGATTCTTCTTCGGTCTTACTTGTTTCATTCTGCCTGCAAAGGTACGATTAAGTAAGCGAAAAAGCAAATTAATTTGCATTTTTCCGAACATGAGCGCTCGCAATGCAGGCTTTAAACCCCATGAGCGACCAACTGCGGCTCCATTGAAAACGGTCTGAGGGTATCAAGACAGCTGTCCCGGGGTACAATAACTATCGTCTTGAAAAGTAAAGTCGCCGAGATTACTGAGTAAAGTCGCCGAGATTACTCAGCAATCTCGGCGACTTTACTCGTTCAAAGCAGCGTTATTGGAATCCAATACGGCAGGCGCTGCACCCGAAGACGGCAGTAACGGGAACGCAAGAGCGCCGTACACAAAAAAACAGAAGCCTGCATCCGCAGACTCCTGTCACACTTAAAACATTTATACGCCTATGAAAAAAACTCTAATTACTTTCTTTTTAAAAATGGGTGAAGACCAACCGTGTCAGTCAATCTTGCCCGTAGCCTTGTAATCAACGACCAGCCCTGTTGCTGCGATGGCGGCCAGAAGCACGGCCGAAATGGCTACTAAGTTAAACATTGTCATCATAATTGTTATCCTTTCTTCTATTAGTTAACTGTGTTTTCTTTTTCTCGTTGAAAGACCGTGCTTACTTTTCAGCGCTGATCTCTTTGTTAATACGGAACGCTTCTGCGAGCGTAATGGCCACGATGGCCAATGTAAATACTGTTACCATCATACTGTGTTTCCTTTCTTTTTAATGTTATCCTAAATACTCTTTTGTCCTTTTGTCGATGCAAAGGTACACACTATTTCCGAACGACGGATACATCATCGGTCGCTTTTAGTGTAAAACTTACATTTCTTTGACCTTCATCAAACCTTTGACTTAGCTCAATCACCCCACGCGCGCGAACATTATTTATATTATTATATTATTCATTTTTAACGGAGTTCACGCCCTTTGGTTCATGATTATTTCGTACCTTTGCTGCTGCAATCAAAATGGAAACAAAGCAGATTCTCACCAATACGGCCAAGATAGCGCTGCCGCTCGTGCTGGGCGGAGCCATTCTCTACTGGATGTACCGTGACTTCGACTTCCAGAGTCTGAGCCACGTGCTGTGGCACGAAATGGACTGGACGTGGATGCTGCTGTCGTTCCCCTTCGGCGTGCTGGCACAGGCTTTCCGTGGCTGGCGCTGGCGGCAGACGCTGGAGCCCGTGGGCGAGCGGCCGCGCACATCAACGAGCATCAACGCCGTGTTCCTGAGCTACGCCGCCTCGCTGGTCATTCCGCGCATCGGCGAGTTCACGCGCTGCGCCGTGCTGAAGCGTTACGACGGCGTGTCGTTCTCAAAGGCACTGGGCACGGTGGTCACCGAGCGGGCCGTCGATTCGCTGGTGGTGCTGCTCTTCTCGGGCATCACGCTGCTGTTGCAGGTGCCGGTGTTCCGCACGTTCTTCAGCGAGACGGGCACCAGCGTTGACTCCTTCTTCGAGCGTTTCTCGCTGACGGGCTACATGGTGACAGCCATCTGTGGCGCCGCCGTCCTGCTGCTGCTCCACATCCTGCTGCGCAAGCTGTCGTTCTACGACCGCGTGCGCGCCACGCTGAGTGGCATCTGGCAGGGCGTCATCTCACTGAAGAACGTGCGCAACGTGCCGCTGTTCATCTTCTTCACACTGGGCATCTGGATCAGCTACTTCCTGCACTACTACCTCACCTTCTTCTGTTTCGACTTCACCGAACACCTCGGCCTGACCTGCGCCATGGTCACATTCGTCGTCGGCAGCATCGCCGTCATCGTGCCCACGCCCAACGGCGCCGGCCCGTGGCACTTCGCCGTGAAGACCATGCTCATTCTCTACGGAGTGGCCGACACCGAGGCCCTCTACTTCGTGCTCATCGTACACACCGTGCAGACCATGCTCGTCATCCTCCTTGGCGTCTGGGCGTGGATTTCTTTGTGGTTCTCAAAGAGAACTTCAGAGGGGAGTGCAGACACCTATTCTCACGCAGAGGCGCAGAGTCCACAGAGCATGCCGCAGAGTAATGATTAAAAGAAAAGAAACTATTGGAGTAATGGGAGTCATTTTAGATAAGGAATATACGCACCGGCTGTTAGGATGTGCTTATAAAGTGCATACAGCACTGGGGCCAGGACTGCTGGAGAGTGTCTATGAGGCAGCATTGGTGCATGAACTGAGGTCGCAGGGATTTGAGGTCAAACATCAGGTTCCTGTAAAAGTAAGATACGAAACAGTGGAATTGGATGTAGACCTCCGTCTGGACATCATTGTCGACGACAGTGTTATCTTGGAACTGAAGTCGGTAACAGAGATTCTGCCGGTCCACTCAAAACAACTCTTGACCTATATGCGATTGACGAATTGTAAACTTGGATACATCATCAACTTCAATGTTGAGTGGCTTAGAGACGGAATAGAAAGAATAGTCAATAACTACTGATTTACATGCACAGGGTTTCAATTTCACACTCGCGCGCAGGAAAACACGGAATGAAGTGCCTGCACCCCTCTCTGCGTAACTCTGCGCCTCTGCGTGAGAAAAAAAATGTGCTCTGTGCGAGAAGAAACAAACAATAACATAACTCAATAAAACTCTAAAGCTTTAAAGAAATGAACGAAATTCAAAACCTGAACCCGCAGTGCATCTGGAAGAACTTCTATGCACTGACACAAGTGCCTCGCCCGAGCGGACACTTAGAGAAAATTCAGCAGTTCCTGCTTGACTTCGGCAAGCAGGCAGGTGTGGAAGCCTTCAAGGACCCCGCCGGCAACATCGTTTTCCGCAAGCCCGCCACCGCCGGCATGGAGAACCGCAAGGGCATCATCCTGCAGGCACACATGGACATGGTGCCGCAGAAGACGCCCGAGTCAACCCACAACTTCGAGACCGACCCCATTGAGCCGTGGATTGACGGCGAGTGGGTGAAGGCCAAGGGCACCACGCTCGGTGCTGACAACGGCCTCGGCGTGGCAGCTATCATGGCCATCATGGAGGACAAGACACTCGTGCACGGCCCCATCAACGCCCTCATCACCGCTGACGAGGAGACGGGCATGTACGGCGCCAACGACCTGCCCGAAGGTGAGCTGGAGGGCGACATCCTCATGAACCTCGACTCTGAGCACTGGGGAAAGTTCGTCATCGGCTCTGCCGGTGGCATCGACGTGACCGCCACGTTGGAGTATAAGGAAGAAGAGACCAGCACTGACGATGCTGCCGTGCGCGTGACGCTGAAGGGTCTGCGCGGCGGACACTCCGGACTGGAGATTCACGAAGGCCGCGGCAATGCCAACAAGATGATGGCCCGCTGCGTGCGCGAGGTCATCGAGACCTGCGACGCACGGCTGGCCAGCTGGCACGGCGGCAACATGCGCAATGCCATCCCCTTCAAGGCCGAGGTGGTGCTGACACTGCCGAAAGAGAACGTGGCCGCCCTGAAAGAAGCCGCCGAGGAGTGGAAGGCTGACTTCGTGGACGAGTACAAGCAGATTGAAACCGGCATTGAGTTCTTCGTGGAAGACGTGGAGCTGCCCAAGACACAGGCACCCGAGGAGATCAGCGACAACCTCATCAATGCCATCCTGGCCTGCCACGACGGTGTGGTGCGCATGATTCCCTCCTACCCCAGCGTCGTAGAGACATCGAGCAACCTCGCCATCATCGACATTGAGGAAGGCAAGGCCGCCATTAAGATTCTGGCCCGCTCCAGCCGCGAGGACATGAAGCAGTACATTGTCGACATGCTGGAGAGCTGCTTCAACATGGCCGGCATGAAGGTGGAGACCGCCGGCTCGTATGGTGGTTGGGACCCCAACCCCGACTCGGAAATCCTGCACCTGCTGCTCAAGGAGTACAAGGAGTTGTTTGGCAAGGACGGCATCATTCAGGTGGACCACGCCGGACTGGAGTGCTCCGTCATCCTCGGCAAGTATCCTTGGCTCGACGTCGTCAGCCTCGGCCCCACGATGAAGTCACCGCACACCACCACGGAGCGCGCCCTCATTGAGACCGTTGCCCCGTTCTGGGAACTGCTGAAGAAGACGCTCGCCGATGTGCCGGTGAAGTAGCAAACAGCAGTAACAGCAAAAAAACATCCCCCTTGTCCGTCACGGATGAGGGGGATTTCTTCAACAAACTACTAATTACTAACTATAACTATTAACATTACTACTAAAACAAATTCTTCAAAAAAACTGGTTATTCGTCATCGTCCCACAGCAGTTCGCGTGCAGCCACGCTTTCGTCGCTGCCGAACGAACCGCCGACGCCGTCGTAGTCAAGACCGCCGGGAGTCTCTGTCGCCTTTCCCGTTCCACTGACTAACAGCAGCGTCTGCCGGGTCTGTATCTTGATGGTCTCCATCGTGGGAGTGATGTATGCACTTTTCTTCATATCCTTGTACTTTTCTGATGATGGTTCATTTCACGACGACGGTCCGTCCGTTCCTGATGTAAATGCCTTTGCGTGTCGGCTTGCTGCCCAAGCGACGGCCCTGCAGGTCATACCATGTCTCCGCCTCTTGGGTGAGGGTCGGGTTGAGGTCCACTCCCGTAGTGCCGTCCACGTAGACGCGGGCCCCCTCGGGCACGTCAGCTAAGTAGGCACGGAACGCGCCCACCGTTGTGCCTTCGTTGTTCAGCCAAGCCAACTGGCCGTTGCCCTTGAAGGCCGCATAGCCCTCGCTGCCCGTCACTTGGAACTGGGCGAAGTTACCGACGAAGCGCACATTGTCCACGGTCGTTGTGAGCTGTGCCGCTGTGCGTGCCAGCTCCACGTTGCCCTGCGTGCCGTTCACACGCAGCTCCATGGCAGTGCTGCCCGTGTTGCGGATGAGATACGGTTTGTAGGCTTCCATCTTCGTGCCCGTCAGCTGCGTGAACTCCAGTCCGGCAGCCGTGGCACTGCTCAGCTCATAGACCGTGATGCCCGTCGGGATGTCCATCTCGCGCGGCATGCACAGCGTGCCATAGGCACCGGCAGCAACCGTACGGCTGTAGGTGAACTTCGTGCGGCCGCCGTAGTTGGCGGGATAGACGGGATAACCGTCTTGGAACACGATCTGATAGTCCGTTGCCTTCAACGGCAATATCCATCCACCGGCGTCATAGGCCAGGTTCTGCGTATTGGTCAGACGGGCCGTCTGGTCCGACGCCGCATTATCATCACCACCCGCACCTTGCAGCAAGAGCACGGTATTGGGGTTGTTGGGCGTGCTGATGGTCATCGGCGTGGTGTTGCTCAGTGTGATGTTGCTCAGGTCAATGGCCGTGGCCGTGGCAGGCAGGGCGGCAATGTCGGCTAAGAAAGCCTCCTTGTTCGCATCGGTGATGCCCGTGCCGAACGATGTCACCGTGACCAGTCCGCGTGCATCAGGGTCGCTGACGAACACCCTGTCGCCCGACTCCTTGTAGAAGTAGACGTTGGCAATGAGGGCTTCGTTCGTGCCGGCCTGATAGTTGGAGAAGGCGAAGAACAGCCAGTTCACCGTCGTGTTGGTGACGGGCAGGTCCACGCTGTTCCACTGGCCTTTCGTCAGTGACTTGGCATACTCCTTATTGGCGGGCAGTCCTTCAAAGTGGAAGCTGAACGCGGGTGCATTGTTCACCACGTAGATGTCAGCATGTATCATGTTGTAGTCGGAAATGTCCATGTTGCCCAGTGCGCCGAAGCCGAAGGTTCCTAACTGTGACACGAACAGGGCGCGCGTGGTGCCGCCGCCGATGGTGGGCACGGGGAAGTTATCCGTTCCTTTCAGCGAACCGCCGTTGTAGTCGAAGTTCATGCCGCTGGGCTCCGTCTGGCCGACGAACAGGGGCAGTTTGCCGCTCATACTTGGTGCAGCAGCCACGGCGGGAATGTCCTCGTAGCTGATGCCGGTGGGACCGATGCCGCGCACGTTGACCGTCTGGCGCAGGGCACCCGACTTCACCACGATGACGTAGTTGCCGGCCTGATGCGCCGTGAAGGTCATGGCATCGGTGTCCAGCGTGGCATGGGTCGTGGCGATTTGCTCACCGTCCACGTCCTCATACAGCTCGTAGCTCAGCGCAGCACTGGCATAGGGAGCACCGAACTGGTCGCGTCCCTCGGCGGTGAAGCTCACGGCATGACCGATGACAGGGTCGCCCTCCATCTCAATGGTCACCGACGTCAGTTGCAGCGCTTCCTCCACGGGCAGCGTCTTCGTGGCGGTCATGCCGCTGACGGCTGCCGTCACGCTCACGTTGCCGTATTTCGTCGGGGTGAACTCGTTGCCGCTGAACGTGCCGTCGCTGCTGCTCCACGTGGCGCCCACCGTCTTCGGCTGCTTCGCGTAGTTGTAGCCCTGAATGGTCAGCACCGTGGGCTCACCCTGTTTCAGCACGCTCTTCGCGCTGGTAATCTCCACGCCCATCAGGTCGGCGTCGAGTGTTGATGCCAACCGGCCGTAGACTTCCAGCTCATAGAGTGACGTGCCGTACTGCGTGCCGCGCTTCACACCGACCACGCGCACATAGCGTCCCGGCTGGTCGTCCAACGTCAGCTCGGTCCAGTCGTTGGGCTTGCCGGTGCCTGTCTTGCTGTAGGTCACCGCGCCGTCGGGCGTGTTGCGCAGTTCAATGCGGTACTCCGAGGCGTAGGCTGCCTCCCAACGTATCTTGGTCTTGTATATGGTGGCGTTCTCGCCTAAGTCCACTTGCAGCCACTCGTTGTCCTGATGGGCACTGCCCCAACGGGTGTCCAGACTGCCGTCCGTGGCGTTCTGAGCCACTGAGCCGTCGTTCTCGTGACTGCTCTCGGTGCAGGTTTTGTTCAGCGCCAGGTTCTTCATCACCAGCCGTTCGCGCAGGTCGGGCTCACTATCGTCCACGGGGTAGACGTAGTTGTAAGCCGTTGACTCCACGCCCTCTACCTTCAGCTGTCGGGCCGGCACGGTCAGGCTGGCACCGTCAGAGAAGCTGACGGTCACGGCCTCGTCCGTCGGATTAAAGGCCATGTGGGTCTTCACGCCGTCCTTGATGTAGACGCGGGCGGTGGGAATCGAGGCCGTCACGTCCCACACGATGTCGCCATACGTGCGGTGCGAGTGGGTGACGAAGTAGGTGATGCCGTTGGTCGAGCTGGTGGTCATCGTCCCCCACCCTTTCGCCCAGCCTTCGTCGAAGATGGCGGCAGCGTCGTCGGGGTCGCTCCACTGCCGATAGCTCAGCACCACGTTGCCCCAGTCGGAGTTGCCCAGCCATGCATCCGTGCCGCTGTAGTCTTCCCAGCCCACGTGCTCCTTCAGCGCCATCAGCCGGTCATAGTCCCATGCGGCAAACGCCTTGTCCTCGCCTAAGTAGTCCAGTGCCGGGGAAATCGGCATCCACTGGATGCCCTGCATGAACACGGGGTCGCCGCCAAACCATGTCCACCAGCCAATGCCGTGACTGGTCAGGTTCGAACTCCACGGCTGCACGTAGTCCACCACGCCGTCTCTCCGGTGCACGAACTTCTGGTAGTCAATGTTGTAGAGGTTATCCACGTCGGCAGCATCGTAGTCGGGCGTCGCGGTGTGGAAGTCGGCACCGATGCTTTCTCCGTGGCGGTCAAACCAGTATTCGGCCGTGGCGCGGCTCTCGCTCACCCAACCGAAAATGCCGGCGTCGCGCAGCTCGTCGTCGCCCAAGGCCACACCGAGCAGGTACATGCCGCCCCACGACTGCATCGATTCGCTGGTCGACTCCTGGCCGTTGCCGGCACCGTCGCCCAGTCCGCCGGCATAGCAGTGGCCGGCCCACGGGTCCATCATGCGCAGGAAGCACGACCAGTCGTCGCGCTTGTAGTTATTATAGTCGCGGGCTATGAGCTTCAGCATCTCGCCGTAGCCCGCCTTGAAGTCGTCGTCCACCATGCAGAGCATGGCTGCGGCCAGCGTGTAGTAGCCGTAGTGGAAATGGTGATCGTTGTATGTGTCGCTGTCGTAGCTCGTCTCGTAGCCTATGAGTCCGCCGAAACGGTTGTCGCGGGCAAAGAAGAAGTTACTCTCGCCGGGCGTGTAGGTCAGCCAGTCCACCAGCGCCTCCTTCAGCCGGTCGTGCGTCTGACGGAACATCGCCTCCTCACCCATCTCGCGGGCAAACGTCATGTAGAGCGCCATCTGCGTCAGTCCCTTGCCGCCCCAGTAGGTGTCACCGCCGAACTCGCCCGTCTGGGCATACCGCTCCAGCATCTGCAGCATCTTCGCCGGGTCATAAGTCCCTGTCCCACTGCCCTCAACCGGCAGCGCATACCACGGCAGCATGCCGCTGAACCGATAGCTCACGCTGAGGTCAGCGCCCGCAGCCAGCTTCAGCATGCCGCGCGGCGTGCGGTAGTGCTGGCCGTTGAACGTGAAGGCTGGCGTGGCACCGTTACGATACTGATGCGGAATGAAGCCCTGCAGCACGTCGGTCGTTGCCGTGCCCGTGCGCAGGTCGTTGGCCGTCACCTGCCAATGCGTGGTCAGCGTGCCGGTAGCCTGTGTGTAGTTCCACGACACCTCGGTGTTCACGGGCTTGCTGTAGGCATAGGGCGCATACGTGTTCAGGTCGGCGGTCTGTTTCAGCAGCGCCACCACCACGAACTGCGGCCCGCTGCCGAACGTCACCCGTGCCTCGCCGTCCTCGACACTCACCGTGGCCCCGTCGGGCAGGTAAACGCCGTACAGGTCAGCCGTCGTCTCATAAGCATCGGCACTGCCAATGCCTACCACGAACCTGTTGCAGGCACCGCTGGTCAGCTCCGCGCCGCTGGCGTCCGTCAGCTTCACCGTCGTCTTGCCCGTCAGCCGGTTCTCGGCACCGTCGTTGCCCGTCTTCACAACTGTGATGACAGGGCTGATGCCCTTCGTCTCTATCCACGTGAACGGCACGCCGTGGGCCAGCGTCACCAGCATGCTCGCATCAGCCGACGCGAAGTCAGCCGCACCCTGCGGCAGCAGCGAGAAGCCCACCGTCCAGTCGCTCCACTCCTCAGCCAGCGGCTGGCGGGCAGCGAAGTCATCACCACCGCTGATGCGCAGCTTCGACTGCGCTTTCATCTCTGTGCCGTTGTCAATCCAGTACTTCGGGTAGTGCACGTCCACGCCGTACTTCATGCCCTGTACGTACTGCGGATAGCTCCACAGGTGGCCCGTCAGCTCCTGACCGCTGCGTCCGCGGTCAGCGTTGATCATGTCTGTCCACCAGTCGTTGGTCGGAATAGGCCGTCCCGCCTGTTCCTTGATATACAGCTTGCGATATTGCATGTACTGGCTTTGGTCGCCGCCGTGCTCCGCCGTCCGCGACTTAGCCAATGGCGTATAGGCAGCATAACTGCCACGGCCCACCTGCACCGCCTCCTGCGCACGCGCAGCAACCGAAGCAGTGAGCATCAGCACAGACATGATGATCAGCTTTCTCATTCCTTCCTTGATGTTATATATACTTGTTCGTGAATAGTTGATGTCGTCGTCCCGAAACAATCTCTCTACACTTAGAAAGCGCTAATGTCTATCCCTTAAATAATAAAAAACTAACATTTCTCATTCTAACTTTCTTGCCCACGACTTAATCGTCGAAGTCGTACTCACGAGAGTCGGCATAAACATCACTATCGGTTACCACATCGCCATTAACCGAAAAACTTTCTTCGCCACTTCCTGCCAATAAAGGCATCGTGTTGATGATGACTTCTGCCATTTCCGGCTTCATATATTGCTTTTTCATAATCATGTATCCTTTCTTCTGTTTTCTAATGAATAACTTTTTTGTCTCTTTCTTTTTGTCTAAGGAGTTAAGGAGCTTCGGAATTTGCTCCGCCCAAGGGCTGTAGCCAATTGGCTTTCACCATGGGCGGCAGCAAATTCTTCATTCTTCACTCTTCATTCTTCATTTAACAACCACCTTCTTACCGTTGTGGATGAAGATGCCCTTAGTGGGATTCTCCACGCGGCGACCGGCGAGGTCATAGTAAGCACCGTCCTCCACCGTGATGTTACCGTTAGCATCGATGTGACCGATGGCTGTGGTCTCACCGTCGTCGAACAATGCGCGGGCACCGCCGCCACCAGCTGTAACTCCAGTGAAGTAAGCACGGTAGGGACTAATCTTAGGACCGCTAGCAGGTCTGATTTCTGTGCCATAAAGAATCCATTGGTTACCATCGGTTGTGATAGTATTCATCGTACCAAGCACTTTTACTCCATCAACAGCCTCTACTTCACCGTCTGCCTGATTTGCGACATCAAGATATACTTGATCTCCACTACTCTGCCATTTCAAATTGAGCGGGCCAGAAGTTGTATTATGAATCACATAGCCTTTACCTTTTGCAAGACTGCCAGTAACCTTGGTGAAGGTCAGCTCACCAGCCACAGCCTTAGTAAGTTCAAATGCTTCCAAACCGTCATCCAATGTGGCAGCTATTGCACCAGCATTGCTACTCATAAACGTAGTTACATAACTATTAGCAGCAATAGTACGATTAATAACTACCGACTTGCCTGAGCCGATTGCAGAATACGCCTTAGTGGGCAGAAGGGGAACATTAGCAGGACTGTCAACAAACGTCAGACCATTGGGAGCACCGTAGAAACGGACATCAGCGTAATAGACGCTATTCGTTGTCTTTGTTGCAGCAGCAGCGGCTTCAGAGGTTCCATAGACGAATATAGCATTGACATTATTCGTAGTAAGCTCATCAATATCGTCAGCAATAGTGGCACGGCTGATATTAATGAAAGAAGCGTTACCTACTGCGGTCTTAAAGGCTGCAAGGTTCGACGTGGAAATAGTGCCTGTAACAGCGGCTTCCTCACCAATAACCATGACATCATACGTTGCGTCATTGGCTACTTCAACCCAATCAAATGCAGGATTGCTTTCATCACTTTCCTTGAAGGTTACTTCACCAGGCATATTGATATACAACGGAGTATCCATAACAGGCGCAGTAGTTGACCTCACCCGGACGGTCATTGTCTTGTTCTCATCGCTATGTGTAATATTAGCAGCGCTCAACAATGTACCGCCAGGATTACCATTCAATTTCCAATAAGCACCGCCAAAACCTATCATTGCCTCTTCCGAAGTAATAATAAGCTCATAGTCAAAAGTACCTGTGTAATGACGTGGCTGTACGAGAATCTCATGAGTTCCATTTGTGTAAGTCTGTCCTGTGGGGGCAGCGGTAACAGTCAAATCAATAGTATTTGAGATTGTAGGACTGGAGCCAGTTACCGTTGCAGTGATGGTAACACTACCTTCGGCAACACCAGATACAACACCTGTGGTACTAACCGTAGCCTTTTCGGGATCACTGCTTACAAAAGTGATGTCGCTGGCATCAAGTACATTTTCGCCCTGATTCTTTACCGTCAATTGAAGTGTCTTACCCACGGCTACTGATGCAGCAGGAGCTGTCACGGTGATTGATGTTGTTTCTACAACAGGTGTTTCATTCTCGAAATAAACATTATCAATCAATACATCACGGGCTTTGTCGCTACCATCTGTACCAAAATAGATGTCTATCCAGTTATTACCACCAGCTGTTGCCAACCCTGTGAGGTCTATGTCCACAGGTGTCCATGCACCTGCTGTTGTAACAAACGCCTTGTTATCAATATTTGTTTTTTCAATCTTTACTTTACCTGATACAGCAGCAACAGTATATACATCGAAATGCAACTTAGTGTACTGAGTTAAATCAGCGTCAGAAGGATAAGGGAATCCATACGTACCAACATTATGAATACGAACACAATTATCGCTATTGATAACCACTATGTCACGACTGCCATAGCCCCATTCCCAACCAGTGTTCCAGCCGTCATAGTTCTCGGTACTGTATGTACCACTGTATATTGCCAGCACATCACTGCTTGAAGCTGTGGGAGATGCAGGATTTGTGCCCACCATATAAACCGGCGTTGTTACAGAAGTTCCTCCACTCGTAGCCTTTAAAGTATAGGTTCCTGCACCAGAAGCAGCACCGAATGTAATATTTTGCCCACTGATAACTGCACCCACAGGGGCACTTCCTTCCCAAGAGAGCGTAACATCATTTTCAAAAGGATTACCTTCCGTGTCAAGCACTGTTGCTACAACACCACCAGCACCTTGTGTTGCACTCCAAATACGATAAGGTAATGCGACACTGCCTAACACCTGAGGAGCGGTAACAGTGAAAGTAATTTCTCCAGAGGTCTTGCCGCCAGCCGTTGCACTAATAGTGGTTGTACCAACAGCTGAGGCATTGAACGTCTCATTAGTTACAGTTCCGGTAGCTGGAGTTCCATTATTCCATGTAATAGTTCCTGTCGGAATTTCCTCGTCCTCAGCAGTTTTACCTATGAGCGACAATGCTATCGTTCTACCTGCATTGGTAGATGTTACATTGTTGTATGAACTGAGCGTCACGTTATCCAACGCTTTGCCAGAATAGTCAATATTATACACCTCAAACTCCCAGAAGCTATAGCCCCAAGTTCCTTGTTTTACGCCTTGGAATCGTACATATTGAGCAGTTGCAGGCTCATTAAACACAACCGTGATATAAGAGTCGGCACCATTTTTCCCCCAAACATGCTTCTTGGTCGTCCAGTTTGTACCATCATCAGAAACCTGAATATCAAAGGCCAAATTAGGAGCATTACCTACACTCATAGCTCCCTCGCATAAAATTTTAACAGTATTAAAAGTCTGGGAACTAGCCCACGCAATCTGATACCATTCTGTATCAGTTCCACCACTTGACCCCCAACGAGTTCCTGTATTCCCGTCATTTGACTCTCCTGCTGAGGTATTGTTAAACGACGCAGAGGCTGTACCTGACAATGCCAGATTCTCTGGGGCTTGCGCCCATGCCGTGAGTGTTGCCACAAAGGCAAGCGCTGTTAAAAGAATTTTTTTCATAAGCTTAATAATGTTTTGTTATGTTGATAATAATTGTTTTGGAATTTCCGCAGTTTTTAGCTTGACTTTTTTCGACAGCAAAAGTACGGATTATCCGCATACGCACAAAGAAAACGACCTCACAAAAAACTCACTTTTCGGCTTCCAGAGCACTTGAAAAGGGCACTTCCGTCCACAGCCGCAGAAACCTGAAACAGCGACAGACAGGGCGTTTCAAGGCTTTCACCATACAGCGTTTTCCACTTTTTTACGACCTCACCGCCATATTGAACCACGAATGACGCGAATGACACGAATTTTTTTACTACCACAGATGACGCAGATGACACGGATTCCCGTTCATCGGCATTTGAAATGCCGATGCCGTTGGTCGGTGCATCTGCGATGCACCATTCAGCATTGTGTGATTTGATTGGATTTGCAGGATTTCTCGCCGCAAGCGACTTATACAGCTCTGCCGCAAAACGGGCTCTGAGGCCACGGACTTCTCTATTACGACCACGAATGACGCGAATTCGTCCATCCGTTCATTCGTCTAAAAGCCGTTCTTTCGTCTAAGATTCGTCATCCGTCCATTCGTCTAAAAGCCGTTCTTTCGTCTAAGATTCGTCATCCGTCCATTCGTCTAAAAGGCGTTCTTTCGTCCTTTCTGTGAATGGCGGACGTGCCGTCACTGCTTGACGGTCGTCCCGTCAGCCCGTGACGGTCGCGTCGTCACCCGTTGACGGTCTCACCGTCACCCTTTGACGGAAAGTCCGTCAAAGCATGATGACAGCGTTTACTGTCAACCTTACTTGACAGCAAGTACTGTCAAACAACGTTGACAGCGGTATTTTAAAGTGGTCAATACATATATCTGTGAAATCCACGTAATCTGTGGTTTAAATAAAAGTCCGTGCCCGTCCGTGATTGTCCGTGGCAATACTCGCGTTGGGGATCGCCAGTTCTCGCGGTGGGAATCGGCAGTTCTCGCGGGGAGAATCGACGTTTCTCGACGCGAGCGAAGGGTATACGCGCGCACGTACATTATTATATAAGTCGCCTGCGGCGAGAAATCCCACAAATCTAATCAAATCACACAATAGAATAAATAATTCGTTTAATTCGCGTCATTCGTGGTCGTAATAAAAAAGTCCGTGCCCGTCCGTGTCCGTCCGTGGCTAAATATCTCCGTGGTTACGGAACAGGGCAGCGTCTACGCGAAGTAGATGCTGCCCTGTGGTTAGTGTTCTGTGTCTGATGAGCAAGGCTTACCAGTCTTCCTCGTCGTCCAACAGATAGTCGTACTCGCCGCGGGAATCGGCCCAGCCGGAGCTTGTGCTGCCGCCGGGGTTCCACACCTTTTCACTGGCTGCCAATACCGTGGCAGTCCCTATCTCAATCTCCACCATTACTGGCTGTTGATAATGCTTTTTCATATCTATTGGAGCCTCGCGCCGCCCCCTCCCTGACGGGAGAGGGCAAGTGCAGAGGACTTTTTTAGTTCATTAATTTGTCATTATTATTTAATCACAACCCTGAGCTGCGCTCGGTTCTTCCTCACTTAATCACGACCTTGCGTCCGTTGACGATGTAGATACCCTTAGTAGGATGCTCCACGCGGCGACCGGAGAGGTCATAGACACCATCTTCAATATTCAATTGTCCATTTTCAATCTTGAAGATGCCCGTCGTCTGACCGTCGTCGAAGCGAGCAGTAGCGCCAGCCTCAAGACCCGTGAAGTAAACGCGGAAGGCACCGATCTTAGCACCAGTGGTAAACTCTACCAGATTGCCATTTTGCAGAGCAAACGCTTCTCCAGTAGGCTCAACATAGCGGAAAGTACCATGCTGCATAACGGTGGACTCACCGATAGCTGCTGCTGCGGGATTAGCCGTCAGGTTCAGGTCACCCGTACCATGAGCGGTGATCTCAACAGCGCCACCAGTGGTGTTGTGCAGGACAACAGGATCATTGGCACCTACGCCCTTGTTGTCTTGACGGGTGAAGGTAATCTCACCTGATGTAGCAGCCGTAGCCTTATAGACGTCAACGCCGTCGGGAATCACAGTAGCAGCCGGTGAGTTGAAGGTCACCCACTCTGCACTGACAGTGCGCGTATAGGTAACACCCTCGTCGTCTGCCGAACCTGTATCAATCGTGAAGTCGTAAGCAGGCTGCGACTCATTATCGTCAACAATGGTAATAGCGTGACCTGTAGCAGTACGATAGTAAGTATCAAAGACAACAAGGTTGCCATTGCTTACAGTCACCTTGTCCGTGTTAGGAGTCTTTCCCGTACCACCAACAACCACAACAGCGTTCTTGTTGGTCGGGGTGATGGTGATGGCCTCGTTAACCGTTGCACCTGAGAGGTCGATAACGGCAGCAGTGCCGGCATTGGTGACGATGGTTGCAACGTCAGCTGCGTTCACAGGACCCGTCACAGTAGCCTTGTCGCCAGAGACAACGACAGAGAGTGCAACTTCGCCGATATTGTTCCATACAAATGTGACATCGCTGAAAGCAACTTCACCCGGCATCAAGACATACAACGGAGTGTAGAGTGCGGGATCTGTCGTAGAGACGGCCGTAATGGTCATAGTCTTCTTGTCTGCGCTAAGAACAAGGTTTTCACGCAAATCAGCATTGCCAGTGCTAAGCGTCCAGTATGAGCCACCAAGACCCTCCATTTCTTCCTCAGAAGTAATGATTACTTCATAAGTATTGGTAGCCAGATAGTGGTTAGCCTGAACGTAGATGGTGTGGCCATTGGCAGTGTAAGGAGTGCCCTCAAGTGAAACGGGAGCAGACAGGTCATACTCCTTGCCATTCACGAAGTCGAGATCATCAGTCTGGTTAACACCCTTTACGCTACCTTCCAATGTTCCATCATTGAAGATGATCTTAGCAGGAGCAGCAACAGCCTTAAAGGAAATGGTGTATACGCCATCTGTCAGCGTCATCTTTGTGCCAGGCCATGTGCCAAGAGTCTCGGCATTGTAGGTGTAGGCATAAACATTCTCCCAACCGATAGAGTTCTTGAACGTAGCAGTAAAGGTAGAAGGAGCCACGTATGTGCTGGTCGTGTAAGTAGAATTACCACCTTCACCATCACTCCATGATGCAATTGTGAACAGCGTGTTGTTGGCAACTGCGGTGAAGTCAATGTCAACAGTCTGGTTCCACTTGTTGTCCCAGTTGATTTCCGTACCTGCTTCTCCACGAACGAAAATCAGGCCAGTATAGTTAGCGGGAATAGCAGCCGTGTAGTAAGGAGTATCTTCCACTGGCGTCATGGCAATCCATTCGTCACCATCGCCATCCCACACATAAGCAGCATAAGCCTCCGTTGCATCTGAAGCATCCCACATACTGGGCTCCAGATAAACGGTCTTCTCAGTGGGAGTAGTTGCTTCCTTCCAGAAGTAGATGTTGTCGACGTAGATGGTTGCACCGTTACCTCTGTCAAGCTTTAACTGATGGCTCAACGCTGTTGTAAAGTTCATACCTGTGAACTGAGTCAAAGGAATATCAACTGACTTCCATTCATTTGTAACAATACCTGTGATTTCCTGAGAGTTCTCTGTACCAGTCGCACCGCCACCGGGCTCAAGAATAGGAGTGATGCCGACTGAAGTCTCTTCCATGGTCAGCACATCAATATGCAAGTACTCCATGCTCTTCAAATCAATAGAAGGAGTATATTCGAAGCCCAGATAGTTAAAGTTGTCCAACTTCAGCATTTCATTACCGCCAACATTTACTGTGCTGACTTGCGTTGACTGTCCCCAACCGCCAATGCCATAAGCAGTGGCAGCGGTATAGCTATCACTATAGATACTCATGACATCAGCAGCTGCCTTTGTGGGAACAGGAGCTGCGGTCAAAGCAGCTGTCGTTGCATTGACAGTCTTCGAAGCAGAAGCGTTTTCATTGTCATCCTTGGCAATAACAGTAAAGGTATAGGCTGTTGCAGGCTGCAAACCACCTACCACATAAGTAATTTCAGTACCATTATCACCCTTGGTGGTATAAGTCTTACTGTCTTGATCAGTGATGACGTATGTCACCTGAGCGACCTTGTCGTCAGTTGCTTTCAAGCGCAGGGTTGCACTTCCAATGCCTGTGCTCACGAGTTCGGCTGTATTCAGCACAGGAGCCTCAGAGTCATCAACAGCAGGCTTTGCAAAATAGAAGTGGTCAAGATAGAACTCTGTTTCACCTACTAATTCAATAAGAATATAGTTCGGGTAATTGCTGCTATTGTCAAGCTCAATATAGTTCCACTGACCGGGAACAAGACCCGTCACAGAAACAGCACTTCCGTATGCATTATCGCCAAAGAGCTTAGCCTCAGTCGCAGTATAAGGATACACTGCCACATGAATCTTATTGTAATCCGAAGTAATGCCTACACCACCAGCAGTGCGGTTGTTAAAGCCTGTGCCGTTGACATGCACCACCTTGTGACCAGCGGCAATCTCAACTTCCTCTAATGAACTGTAGAGCGGGTTAGGAGCACCGCCGCCGACACCCCAACCGGGGTTATTATCAACAAGGCCCTTTCCATACTTGGCGCTATAGACTGCAATGACATTAGCAGCCAAATCGGTCGGCTCAGTTGGATTAGCGGTAGGAGCAGAGACATTGATGGCAGAAATAGTCTTGCTGATTGACACGCCACCAAGCGTTGCAGTAATCTTCACGTCACCGACAGCTGTAGCCGTCAGGGTAGTACCAGAGAGCGTTGCGTTAGTAGCCGTATAAGTAACGCCTGTAAGTGTCAAGCCAAGCTGATCCTTAGGAGTAAACGTCATTTCAGTAGGCTCACCTACCTGAACTACAGAGGGAGAAACCTCCAATGAGGTCAAAACAGAAGCCTCTTTTTCCAGAGCAACGAAGGTACGAATCTTCACGCCCCATCCAGCGTTAGTAGGTTCGGTGGGTACAAAGACGATGTAACGTCCACTGTTCTCCACACTCACAGCTATGTTCTTTTGAGCTTCCTGAGCGTTCGTAAACTCACCGATTTTCGTCTCACCGGTCAGCGTGCCGTCAGCAGCGGGTTCGGTGTTAGTTACGTAGATGTTGGCACCACAGTCGGCACCCTCCCATGTTGACTGGATGGCACCGATGCTCTTAGCTGAGCCCAAGTCAATGTAAAAGCCTTGGATAGGAGTACCCGCAGTACTGGGCTCCGGCAGCAGGAAAACATTTGTGGTGTTGTTGTCAACGGTTATCAGCTGTAGGTTTTCCAATGAAATACCTTCATTCAACCCACCCAACGGAACAACCGTCTTACCTGATGTCAGGTTGGTTTGTGCCATCGCCGTCAGCGAGGCAACAAACACAAGCGTTAATAATAAAAGTTTTCTCATAATTGAATTGTTTTAAATGTTGATAATATGAATAATTTTGCTATTCGTTCTGCTGAAAGCCCTGCCAGCCGTGCTGTCGGCAGGGCGAAAATGGCCAAAGGGTATTCACTGAGTAATGAATTATTTAACTATCATGTAAGCATCACGCCCACTTTTCTCCTGAATATTTTTGACCATTAGCTTTTCTCAGCTTTGTATTATTGTTCTCCCCAGTCCCCCTCTCCTTTCGGGGAGGGGTTAGGGGTGAGGCTGTCACTTCACCACGACCCGACGTCCGTTGATGATGTAGATGCCTTTAGTGGGATGCTCCACGCGGCGACCAGAGAGGTCGTAGACAACGTTACCGTTTATCATTTCTACGTTATCATTGAACGTAGCGCCAATGCCCGTAGGGTCTGCATCGAAACGGAGGCTGTTCACGAAGATGGACGTGGTGCCCATGTTGTAGAGCAGCAACGTCTGCCGACCGGCTTGCAGTGTGACCGTCGTGGTGACATCGGCCCAAGCGCCGCCAGTAGAGGCCAGCGTGGTGTCGAGCTTCTTGTTGGCAGCACCGAGGGCTTCACGATAGATGCGGAACTTGTTATCAGCCGTCGACTTGATGTGAAGCGTCAGCGTGTAGTCGCCGTCGGCAGGCAGGTCAACCTGATAGGCCGTCCACGCACTGCTCTTCCACTCCACTTGCAGGGGGATGTCGCTGGCCGTCTCGGTGTTGGGACGCACGCGGGCCTGCTGCCCGTCCATGGAGGCGTCAATGTAGTCCTTGGCCACAATCTGCTCGCCTGGCACGTAGAACTTCTCCGTGTCGAACGACGACATGTAGACATAGACCCGACCGAGGTCAGAGAGCTCGCTTGACGGGGTGTTGGACTGGAACACGCTGTTGTAAGGATAGACCGAAGGAGCCTGCGAGGTGTCGCCCATGAACCAGGCATAGCCTGCCACGAGGTCGCTCTGTTCAAGCTTCTGCACCTTCTGCGTCATCTGGTCAATCTGCGAGTCGACGGAAGAGACGTAGCCGTCCTTGTCGCCCTCCCACGAACAGAACTCCGTGAGATACATGCGGGGGAACTGGCCGTGAGCCTCCTTGTAGCTCTCCAGATACTGCACAAGATGCGGATAAAGCGCCTTGTTGGTGGGAGCGAAGAGGTCGGAAGTCTCCTTGTCGGTATAGAAGTACTCACTGGCTACCCAATTGACGGCCGAATACCAGTTCATGTAGCTATGGAAGGCTAAGTAGTCGATGGCGGGGTCAACGCCGGCTTCAGCCAGCAGGCGGAAGAACTCATCATACCACTGGAAGGGAGTCCACACGCGGCCGCCCACCTGGTCGCCCGAGAAGTTCAGGGCCGGTGCCACCAGCTGCAACCCGTAGTCCTGAGCTACCTGCTTCACGGCTGGCCAAGCATTGGCTGCCTGCTGAGGGGTCATCTGCGAACCGCCGACGTTCCATACAAGGTTGGGCTCGTTAAAGCCTAACAGAATGGACGGGTTGAGGGTAGAGGACTGAGGGTCAAGGGTGGAGAGATAGTTGCGGAGGGCGGTTTCGTTGAAGTCGCCGTTCCAGCACATGGGGGCAAACACGATGCCGTCAGGCACATTGAGCAATGTGGCCGGACCTTGCGGACTGATTCCCCAGTTGTAGATCCAGCTGACGCCCGGCGCCATCTTCTGGAGTGGAGCGTCAGTAAGCGGCTGATTGTTTTCATCCCAACACATACCGCGCTTGGCACTGCGTTGCTGTGCCAAGGCGGTAGTGGTGGAAATCAGCATACCTAAAAAAACTATGAAACAAAATTTTATCTTCATCACTTAATCACGACCTTTTTGCCGTTATAAATGTAGATACCACGCTGAGAAGGTTTCCCTGCCAGACGACGACCGGAAAGATCGTACCAATTGGGTTGAGGGTGGAGGGTTGAGGGTGAAGTGGTGACGGGTGAGTCGATGGCTGTGGCGGCTTTCTCTCTCCAGAAGAAGATTTCGCCCAGCTGCAACTCGTCGCCCGTGTGACCGCCGCTCATGAACCAGATCATGTTACCCTTCCAAGCGGCCTGCGGACTGTTGGTCTGCGGATAGAGGCTGGGGAATGTCTGCTTGATGTAGCTGTAGGGAATGTCGAACGAATACCACTCGCCGTTGCGCTCGTAGTTACCGACGACGGGCGTGTTCTGGTCGAACGTAGCGGAACCGATGGTGAAGCGTGACTCAGCGAAACCGATGAGGTGGTTGCACTGGTCTGTGCCACGCATGGCGAAGTGCAGATACCAGTCGCCAGACTCCAAGATGGTGAGGTCAGCGCCGTCAGGTTCGACGAAGCCGCCGCCCGACCAGCCTTTGGTGCCTACCACCCAATCAATCCAGCCCTGATTCTCAACACCGAAGGAGTTAACGGTCTCACCGCTCTTGGAACCGTCGGTGTAGCAGTCGCCCTCCCAGTTGTAGAGCGTGTAGTAACCGGCCAGGATGTTCTCATCCTTCGTGCCGCCCTCGGTCTGCATGTCAATCGTTGCAGCAGAGACGTTGAAGTTGATGAACTCCTTGTTCTCGAAACTGAAGTCGCTGTTGCCTGCTGCGTCGAGGCTCTTCGTGGTAAACTCACCTAAGGGGTTCACCTCAGGCACGCTGCCGTCAGCCTTCTTCCAGAAGAAGATGTTGTCAAAGGAGAACCAGCTGCCATTGTAGTAGGTGTCCATGGTGTAGAAGCACAGGAGGTTATCACCGACGCCCACCTTGCCGTTACCCTTACTCCAGAGCTTGCCGTACTTCTTCAGCTCAGCCACGGGGATGTCGAAGGCATACCACTCGCCGTCGCGGGGGAAGTCAGCAAAAATGGGGTGCGTGCTGTAGGCACCGAACGTCAGAATGGCGTCATTATCCTCAGCACCCATGCGGACACGGACAGGGATATGACCCACGGCAGCGTCAGAGCGCAAGGCAATGTGCAGATAATAGCTATCGTCAATCATCGACAGGTCTTTCTGTGTGGCCGAGGCGATGCCCATGCCGTTCCAGCCGAGCGCGGTGGTTGAAGCCCATGCCGAGATGCCGCCGGTGTAGACGCCCGTAGAGTTGGCCACGTCATCGATGTGGTCACCCACCATGGTGCCCTCCCAAGTGTAATAGTTATTGCTCTGCGTGTAGTCGTGGTCAGCCGACACGAGGTCAGTTGGCTGATAGGTGCCGTCGCTGGTCACGCCCTTCCACACGTCCTCAGAGAGCTGGATGGGAATGATCTCACCAACCTGCGACAGGTCGAAGGCCCATGTGCCTTCGTCGGTCACGCTCTTGTAGCCGAACTTGCCGAGAGGTGCCTGCGTGTCGGCGTAGGTGGGAATCTCCTTGGTCTTGCTCTTGTAGAAGAAGATGTTGTCAATGCTGAGTTCAGAGTCAGTGATGCCACCGCTGATGAAAGCGATGATGTTATCGTCGAACGCAGCAGCGTTGCCCTTCAGTACGGGGTCGGCAAACTGACGGAGTGCCTTGACGGGAATGTCGAAGTAGTACCACTTGCCGTCGCGCTTGAAGTCGCCGATGCTGGCCAGCTTGCCGTCGCTGTTGCCCACGATGAAGTTGGCATTGCTGACGGTGATCTGATGCGAGGTGTGGCGTTCCTGGTCGTCGCCCTTCATGGCGAAGTGGAGCCAGTACGTGTCGTCAATCATCGACAGGTCCTCATTCACGATGTTGAAGCCCAGTCCGCTCCAGCCTGCGCTGGCCACGGTGAACATGTTGTAGCCCTCTTCCCAACCGAAAGAGTTGACCTTTCCGTCGCGGGCAACGGGCACGAAGGTATTATCCCAGATGTAGAGGTTGCGGTTGGTGTTGTTGACGTTGTAGTCGTAGACGGTAGCACCGGCCCCATACAGATTACCGGTGACGCCCTCGCTGGTAGAGATCAGCACGGCATCCGACACGTCGTTGAAGTCGAACGTGGTGTTGCCGTTCTCGTCGAGTGCCTCAGAAGCAAAGCCTGACAGTTCGGTCAGGTTGTCGTCATGATGCTCGGGCTCCGGCTCGTCGGGGATGTTGGTCTGCTTGTCGCCGTTCTCGTCGGTGAAGAGATACTGCGCATCATCATCACTGTCAGCCTGATAGACGCGCACCCAGTCCACATACATTTTGGCCTCAGAGCCAGCAGTGGGCAGGGCGGTGATGCCTGCGGCGTTGTAGATATTGGTAAACGTACCGCCCACGGCCAGATTGAACAGGAAGTAGAAAGGCTTTTGGAAGTAATGACCGGGGGCCATGTTGTCGTCGCTGGGAGCAATGCCGAGCGTGAAGTAGCGTGCCTGACGCTTCTTGGCGTTGTTGTAAGCCTCCAGGTCGTAATACATATATAGGTATTCGCCATCCCATTCAATGGTGAAGATGTGGTAGTCACCTTCCACGGCACCGATGGACTCGAACTTCTCTTGCGTGAACTCCTGACTGTTCTGCTGGTGATGCTCATTGGTGGCATCGGGGCCATAGTGGAGTGTGCCAGAGAAATAACGGTCCTGCCAGCCGGCATAGTGGCCGGAAATAGCGTTGAAGTGGCCCATCTCCACGATGTCCATCTCACCACAGCGCGGCCAACCGTACTTATTAATATCGTTACCCATCATCCAGTAAGCGGGCCAGAGACCGTTGGCTGTCATCGGGAACTTGATGCGAGCCTGCATGATGCCATGCTTGAAGGCTGCCTTCTGGTTAGAATTGATGCGGCCAGACGTGAAGTCCTTGCCTTGGTAGCTCTCACGACGGGCGGTCAGCACCAGATTGCCGTCCTCCACCGCCACGTTCTCACGACGATAGTACTGCAGCTCCTGATTACCGCCACCGCTTCCGGTGACCTCAATGCTCCAGTTCCTTTCGTCCAAGGCCGTGCCGTTGAACTCATCACTCCACACCAGCGAATAGCCGTCGGGAGCGCCGATAATGGCCTGTGCGTTTGCAGCAGTCGGCAGGACCGCTGCAAACAAGGCACTGTAAATAAAGGTTGATAATTTCATTAGTCTTATGTCTTTAGTATTAACTCTTCCTTATTTCACGGCCACTTTCTTGACGCCGTTGGCAGTCTTCACGATGTAGAGACCGGGAGCGTTCATGTCAGCGGGACGGCCTGCGAGGTCATAGACGGCCTGCACGTCGTCATTGCCGGGAACGACGGTGTTGGCAATGCCCGTGGTTTCAGGCTTGTAAAGGAACACACCGTCAATAGCCAGTGCAGAACCCTTCTCTGTAATAGTAATAGAATACATGCCCGTGTCGGGGTCAACAGCACCCTGCGTGTAAGTAGAAGGAGTAGCACCGTCGAAGCCCACGGTGAAGATGATGGTCTGGGCGGGCTGTGTGAAGTCAGCCTCGAAACCGAAGTCACCATTCTCATCCAGCAGGACGCTCATGGGAATATCCAGATAATACCACTTGTTGACATCGGGAGCACTGCCCACACCGACCAGACTACCGGCCATCTGGCCTACGGCCTTGTTGACCACGAGCTGGATGTCATTGCCCTTCGGACCGAAGAGGAACTTGAAATTGTTGGATGCCGTGGCAGCACCGATGTTCATGAAACCGATGTGCAGGACGTGGTCATTGGTAATGGCCGTGAGGTCGTAAGCCTTGGCCTTGGCACCGAAATGACCTGAACCCCAGTCGAACAGCGGGGTCATGTCGAGCTTGTCGCTGCCACCGTAAGAGTTGGCTTGCGTGTCTTCAATATCATAAAGCGTGAAGAGCTTGGCATCCCAGTCGGCTGTCCAGTAGTAGAACTGGTTGTTCACCATGGTGGGGTCAAGGTTCTGGTCTGACAACATCTTGTCGCCGATAGCGTTTACCTGAGCTTCAGGTGAGTAGATAACCACATAGTCTTTACCTTTTGAGAAGTCGAAACCACCGGCAGGAGCCTCGGTAATGTACTGTGCATGAACGGTTGCTGATGCCATCATCATGGCACCCAGCAATGCAGAAAATAAGTAATTCTTTTTCATGAGTTTTGCTTTTTAGTTGATAGTTAAATTAATTTCGGAAGCAAAGATAGACCTTTTATAAATATAGGCAAAGAAAAACAACTCGCAAAAAACTCACTTTTTGTCCGAAATGGCCTCATTTCCACCTCACGAAATCCACTTTGCCCCATCACGGAAATGCCCTGTAAATGCGGATTTTAGGCACAAGAACCCCTGACCGCATCCACTTTTTGCAGTCCTCACAGAAAAATTCTGAAAAAAAGTCCGGCTTTTTGACCGTCTGTCATAAAAAAGCATTACCTTTGCAGCATCAAAAGACTACTAACCATCCCCCTGCTGGCGGAGCATGCCGTCACGGCACGGCTGCAACAGGAAGGGAGACCAAAAGCCCCCTGAAAGATGAGGAAAGGAATTTATATAGTTATTACTTTAATAATGTTCGCGCTTACGCACGCGCGAGCACAATACACCCAAGTACGTAATTTCTACAGCGAAGAGTATCGGGCAGGCACTCAGAACTGGAGCATCACCGAGGGACCTAACCAACGCATGTTCTTCGGCAACAACCAGGGCATGCTGGTTTTCGACGGTGAGACGTGGAGCCTGCGTTACGTCACCAACTATTCCGTGGTGCGGGCTCTCTACTTCGACCCGTCGACACAGCGCATCTACGCCGGCGCTTCCAACGAATTAGGATACTTTGAAGCCGACACCACGAACAGCACCGTGCGCTACCACTCGCTGGGCAACCTGATTCCCAAGCACAAGCACCCGGCCAGCGAGATATGGCGCATCATCAAGCGCGGTCAGGACATCATCTTCCAAAGCAAGGAGGCACTGCTGGTCTACTCGGAACAGACGCAGCAGATACGCGACTACCGCAACGACCAACGGCTGGAGTGCATTGCGCTGGTGAACGGTCAGGTGGTGGTGGCAGGCAACGAGTGCGCCATGACGCTCACGGCCAACGGGCTGGAACCGCTGCCCGGCACCGAAGCCCTGCGCGGCAAGGTGGTGCGCAGCATCCTGCACTACGACGGGAAAACGCTCTTCGTGACCAACAGCGACGGAATATTCAGCTACGACGGTCAACAGACCACCGTGCTCAACCTGCCCATATCGCCCTATCTGAAGGAGTGTCAGGTGTTCTGCGCCGAGATTGACGGCGACAACCTGGCCTTCGGCACCGTGCGCGGCGGTGTGGTGCTCTACGACATCAAGACAGGCCGGACCAACTACTCGAACATCAACACATGGCTGCAGAACAACACGGTGCTCTCCATGATGTTTGACCGCAACCACAACCTGTGGCTCGGACTGGACAACGGCATCAGCTACTTACAGACCAACTCCCCTTTCGGTAGCCTGTTCAACAGTCACAGCCACATCGGCACGGGCTATGCCGCTGCCCTCAACCGCCAGCACCTCTATCTGGGCACGAACCAAGGACTCTTCTTCACCCCATGGCCCATAACCAACAAGGCTGAGCCTCCCCATCCCCAGTCGCTGACGGGAGTGACGGGGCAGATATGGTCACTCGTCGACGTGGACGGCACGCTGCTCTGCGGCAGTGACAACGGCGCCTACACCATACACGGCACCACGGCTGAGCGCATCAGCCAGACCGAAGGCACGTGGAACTTCGCCGCGCTGACGGGACATGAGGGCATGGTCGTGGGCTGCGACTACAAGGGTTTCTTCCTGCTGGAACGCCAAGGCAACGGCTACCGGCTGCGCAACCGCATTGAAGGGCTCGACATGGTCAGCGGAGGATTCCTTATCGATGACGACGGCTCACTCTGGATCTGTCACTGGCAGGAAGGCGTCTATCACGTGTGGCTCGACGAAGGGCTGGCAAGGGTGAGCCGGCAGGAGCGGTTCCACAAGGGCAACGGGCTGCTGATGGACGAGGGCAACGGGCTCTGCTGCATCAACGGACGCATCTACATCTCGTGCGTGGATGGCTTCTACTACTACGACAAGAACAAGAAGCAGCTGACATACGACGAGCCCGTCAGCCGCATCTTCGACACCTACGGCACCGCCCTGCGCATCTACCAGACCCGTCGCGGCGACCTGTGGGCCTACAAACCGGGCTATCTGGCACTGGCACGCCGTCAGGCTGACGGCAGCTACCGTACCGACAGCGTCTCCTTCCGGCGTGCCAACGGCGAGTTGCACGTGGGAGCACAAGACATGTGCAGCCTGGACGAGCAGCGCATGCTCATCAACGGCAACAACGGATTCTTCGTGCTCAACAACGACTACACCGACAAGAGCCAGCCGACGACGACCTTCATCCGGCGCATTGTGGGCACCAACGGTGCTGACACGCTGCTCTATCAGGACTTCACCATGAGCCACTCACCGCTCACGGTCGTACGCATACCTCACCAGCAGAACAGCATCCGCATTGAGTTCATACAGACGGAGTACCGCAACGGCGAGTCAGTGAAATACCAATGCCTGCTGGAGGGCTACGACAAAGACTGGAGCCAGTTGCAGAAGAGCACGTCCAAGGAATACACGCAGCTGTCGAAGGGCACCTACACGTTCCACGTGCGGGCCGTCAATCAGCTGAACGGACAGACCAGCGAGGCCACCATACAGATTGAGGTGCTGCCTGCATGGTACGAGACATGGTGGGCCTACACCATCTACCTGCTGCTCTTTGCCGTGGGCGTGTGGCAGCTGTTGCTGTACCTCAAGCGCCGCGCCGAGCGCGAGCTCATCAAGGTGCGGGCCGAGAAAGAGCGCCAGCTGAAGGAACAGCAGGCCGCCTTCTCGCTGCAACAGGCGGAGCAGGAGAACGAGCTGATGCGCCTGAAGGCTGAGCAGATGGAGCTGGAGATGAAGCAGGGCGCCAGCAAACTGGCCGACTCCACCATGAACCTGATGCGCAAGAACGACATGCTGTTAGCCATCGACGCGCAGATGGAAGAGCTGTCGGAGAGCGTGCGCCGCGAGGACAACAAGACGAGCATCAACAAGAAGATCAAGGACATTCGTTTTGACATACAGCAGAACATCCGCGACGACGAGAACTGGGAGAAGTTTGAGGAGAACTTCAACCTGGTCTACGACAACTACATGCGCAAACTGACGGAGCACTTCCCTGACCTGAAGCTCAATGACCGCAAGCTCTGTGCCTATCTGCGCATGGGACTCAGCTCCAAGGAGATGGCGTCGCTGCTCAACACCAGCGTGCGCAGCATTGAGACCGCCCGCTACCGCCTGCGCAAGAAGCTGCAAATGGAGAGCGGCGACAATCTGCAAGAGTTCATCCAGAGTTTCGACCAACCGTGAATTTCTGTTAATTCTGTTAAATTTTCGGACTGAATTTTTCTGGGATTTTTGGTGTAACTACGATTCAACAGTGATGCAAAACTATATAGTTTGAGCGAGAGGCGGCAGCTTCCGAGTCGGGAACTGCCGACTTTCGACGTGCGAAACGGCATGTTTCAGCTTGCAAAACGCCGCGTTTCGCATCGTGAAACGGCACGTTTCAGCGCCTGAAACGGTGCGTTTGGCAACCTAAAACGGCCTGTTTTGCAAGGCCGAAAAACAGAATTTTTCGTTTAACACTGATTATCAACGACTTACAAAGTGGCTCAAAACTCGCGTATTTACGACCGAAGGCAAAGTTTTTTGAAAAGTGCCCCTTCTCCGTGTTAATAGATTTTGACCGATTGTTAAACTTTGCAAAATCCAATATATAGAACACAAAGACACAAAGACTTTGTGTTCAGTTTTAGATTCAATCATGAAACTTTGCAACCGAGTTGCGAAAAAACTGCCCTACCTTTGCACCGTGAAATCAAAACAAAAGTGCAAAAATATGGAAAATCATCATCATCACCACGAGCACAGTCTGAAGAAGCAGCTGGTGCTCATCATAGCCACGATTGTGCTGCTGGCAGCAGCCGTCTGCATCGAGAAGTTCGGCGGACTGAGCAACTGGCAGTTGCTGCTGGTCTATCTCGTCCCTTATCTGCTGATAGGCCACGACACGTTGCACGAGGCCGCTGAGGGCATAGCCCACGGCGACGCCTTCAACGAACACCTGCTCATGAGCATCGCCACCATCGGTGCCTTGTGCATCGGATTCCTGCCCGGAGCTGAGACGCAGTTCCCCGAGGCGGTCTTCGTCATGCTTTTCTTCCAAGTGGGCGAGCTCTTTGAGGGCTACGCCGAAGGCAAGAGCCGCGACAGCATAGCCCACCTCATGGACATACGCCCCGACGTGGCGCATGTGAAGGAGCAAGGAGCAAGGGGCAAGGAGCGAGGTGCGAGTGACGAGGTGCGAGGTGCGAGTGACGAGGTGCGAGACGTTGACCCTGCTGAGGTGCCCGTGGGTAGCATCATCATCGTGCGGCCCGGCGAGAAGGTGCCGCTCGACGGCATCATCGCCGAAGGCACATCGGCACTGAACACGGTGGCCCTGACGGGTGAGAGCATGCCCCGCCCGGTGACGACGGGCGACGAGGTGGTCTCCGGCTGCGTCAACCTGAGCGGCGTCATCAGCGTGCGCACCACGAAGAGCTACGGCGAGAGCACAGTGGCGAAAATCATCGACCTCGTGGAGCACGCCAGCGAGCACAAGTCGCAGAGCGAGACCTTCATCACGCGCTTTGCCCGCATCTACACGCTCATCGTCGTCGGGCTGGCTGTGCTGTTGGCCGTCGTGCCCCCCGTTTTGTCATTGCTCATTTATCATTCCTCATTTAGCGCAACGTTCGCCACGTGGCTCTACCGTGCCCTGATGTTCCTCGTGGTGTCGTGCCCCTGTGCACTGGTCATCAGCGTGCCGCTGGCGTTCTTCGGCGGCATCGGCGGTGCATCGCGCCGCGGCATCCTCATCAAGGGAGCCAACTACATGGACGTGCTGGCCAAGACGGACACCGTGGTGTTCGACAAGACGGGCACCCTCACCCACGGCCAGTTTGCGGTGGAGGCCGTGCACCACAGCCAGCTCGACGAGCGGCAGCTGCTACACTTAGCCGCCCACGTGGAGCACTACAGCACCCACCCCATCGGCGCAGCCCTGCGCGACGCCTTCCCCGAGGAAGCCACCGACGGCTACCGCGTCAGCAACGTGCAGGAAATAGCCGGCCAGGGCATCACGGCGGAAGTGGAATTGAGAGTGGAGAGTGGAGAGTGGAGAG
>JAFUSC010000098.1 GCA_017467705.1 Prevotella sp.
CCCTTGGCACCCACCTGCGGACGCTTCACGAAGTAGGTCAGCTGGTCCAGCTGCTTGCGCGTATAGTCGGCACAGCCGGGCACGACGATACCGCCAATATACTCAGCCTCATTGAACACGGGGAATGTGCCCGTTCCCTTCAGCACGTCCATCAGTTCCACGAACTCCATGCCGAAGCGCAGGTCAGGCTTGTCACTTCCGAACCGGCGCATGGCCTCGTGCCACGTCATGCGCTGCAACTTAGGCAACTCCACGCCGCGCACCTCCTTGAACAGATGGCGGGCCAGGTCTTCAAAAATCTCCAGCACGTCTTCCTGGTCGGCAAACGACATCTCACAGTCAATCTGCGTGAACTCCGGCTGGCGGTCGGCACGCAGGTCTTCGTCGCGGAAACACTTGGCTATCTGGAAGTAACGGTCAAAGCCCGAGACCATGAGCAGCTGCTTCAGCGTCTGCGGCGACTGCGGCAGTGCATAGAACTGTCCGGGATTCATGCGCGAGGGCACCACGAAGTCACGTGCTCCCTCAGGCGTCGAGCCTATGAGAATGGGCGTTTCCACCTCTATGAAGTTCAGGTTGTCGAGGAAGTTACGGATCAGTATGGTCATGCGGTGGCGCAGCTCCAGATTCTTGCGCACGCACGAGCGGCGCAGGTCCAGATAGCGATACTTCATGCGGATGTCGTCACCGCCGTCCGTCTGGTCCTCAATGGTGAACGGGGGTGTCTGGCTTTCACTCAGCACGTTCAGCTCTGCTGCCAGAATCTCAATGTCGCCCGTCGGCATCTTCGGGTTCTTCGACTGTCGTTCGCTGACGGTTCCCTTCACCTGCACGCACCACTCGCGTCCCAGACGGTTAGCCTGCTCGCAGAGTGCCGCATCCTTTGACTCGTCAAACACCAATTGTGTCATACCGTAACGGTCGCGCAGGTCAACAAATGTCATGCCGCCCATCTTGCGCGAGCGCTGTACCCATCCGGCCAGCGTTACCACGCTGCCCGCATCCGTGAGCCGAAGCTCACCACAAGTCTTGCTTCTATACATATTTATATATTATGTTTTTTTTCGTGCCGCAAAGGTACAAAGAAATGAGAAGACCACCAAAAGAATTTTGAGATTTCTCATGAGGTTTGAGATTTTGAGATTTGAGGTTTGAGGTTTTGGGGTAATGGGGTATGGGGTAAAGTGGTAAACTCATTTTTCTCTCACGCGGAGACGCAGAGAACGCGCAGAGGATTATAAGTAATGGAACACAAAGACACAAAGACACAAAGACACAAAGACACAAAGACACAAAGACACAAAGACACAAAGACACGAAGAAAAGAGAAACAACTATTTATAATTTCCTGATATGGGAGTCCACAAAGGAAAGAGCTGCGGCCGCTGCTCTTCTTTGTGAGCTTCCGTTAAAGGAATAACAAGCAACAACAACTTTGTTACTTTGTGACTTTGTGTTCAAGTTGAGATGCAATCATTCAAACGTTTTATCCCGAACTCAGGTTATTAGTTATAATATATATATAATCATTTATATATAAACATTTTATGTAGTTTCTTTATATAATCAACGGAATAAATTTTCCTGTTTCTTTCCCGTCCACTCCACTTTTTCCATGCCCCGCCAGTGCACTTTACCACTTTACCACTTTACCCCATACCCCATTACCCCAAAAACCTCAAATCTCAAATATCAAATCTCAATTCTCAAACTTCAAGCCCCACCCCACTTAAGCGGCAGCTAAAGTGGAGTTAGGCGGCACCTATCTATGACTTAGGCGTCACATAACTATGTCTTAGGCGGTACATAAAGGGGAGTTAGGCGGTACATAAAGGGGAGTTAGGCGGCACATAACTCCCGTTCACCCGTTCATCGGCATTTGTAATGCCGATGCCGTTGGTCGGTGCATTTGCAATGCACCACATATCCACACCACGAACCTTATCCTTTGCGCACCCTTTGTGCATTACAAATGCACCGACCACCCGCAGCCGCATTTCAAATGCGGCTGAACGAGGGCTCAGCGAAACTTTAATAAACAATAATTATGTTAATAAGGATTGATGCGTCATTAAAGAATGTTAAACAAGCGCAGAATAGCACCTAAAACGTGAGAAATACAAAAAAAAGAATTTACTTTTGTCGTCGGTTTTCGTCAAAAAGACAGACGAACCCCAACGTCAGGGACGACAAACAAGATGTAGAACCAGAAAAAACTGAAAAGATATGAAGAAACTGATATTCACGACGCTCCTGCTGGTTGCAGGCATCGTCAGTGCAGCAGCACAGGCAGAGATTAAGTTTGACAAGATGACGCACGACTTCGGTCAGTTCTCAGAGAGCTCACCCAAGGTGTCGTGCGAGTTCACCTACACCAACGTCGGTGACGCCCCGCTGGTCATCAATCAGGCCGTGGCAGCCTGCGGATGCACAGTGCCCGAATACACCAAGACACCCGTGCAGCCGGGCGAGACGGGAACCATCAAGGTAACTTACAATGGCACAGGCAAATTCCCCGGCCACTTCAAGAAGATGATTACCGTGCGCACGAACGGCAAGGTAGAGCTGACACGCCTTTACATTGAGGGCGACATGACAGAGGCAGAGTAAAAAATCTCAAACCTCAAATCTCAAATCTCAAACCCTTAGAAACTGTACGCAAATCCCAGCGAGCAGTATTCCATGAACTGTAAATAGCCGAGGTCGTCGTCGCGCACGCCGCTGTCGTCGAAACGCGGATAGAGATAAAGGTTGGTCGTGATGAAACGGCTGACCTTTAATTCAAATGTGTTCTCCCACTCTATCAGCGCACGCTTATAGGACGTGAAGGCATAGAGGCGCGTCTTCCACGTAATCTGGTCGGCCAGTTTCCACGTCAGGTCAGCCGACACGGACGAACCGATGTCGTGCAGCGTGTGCTTGCCCTCGTCCAAGCCGAAGCTCGTGACCAGGTTCTCGCGTCCCACGTAGCGGAAGTTATATGAAAGCGGCGATATGTTCACGTTGCCCGTCAGCTTCTTCTCGAAAGCCTCAACGCTGTAGTCCATACCGAGTGCCACGTTCAGGTCGAAAGGTGAGAAGAAGTCAGAGTAGGTAAACGCATCGTTGGTCTTGAAGCCTCGCGTGAACTGCGTGTAGGCCAGCAGTTTCAGCGTGTAGTACCACTTGTCGTGAGCCTGCAGGCCCAGCTTGCTGGTCAGACGCAGAATGTCGTTGTTCGACTTGAATTTATGCACGGTGTCACTCCGCGAGGTCTGGAAGCCCAGTTTCATTTCCAGCTTGTTTTCCCACTTCAGTTTCTGTTTGTTGTTATAATTGGCCTCCAGCGTGACGCTGCCCAGCATGGCGTAGTTGCTTTCACCGCCCTTGTGCCAGTTGCCCGAGATGTAGTTCTGCAGGAACTGCAGGTAGTAGTCGCCCTTGACGGTCCAGAAGTTAGGTTTGGTAATCAGCACCACGGCCGGTGCATCGTCAGGAGCATCGACGACGGGGGCAGCCTGCACCTGTTCGGTTATCTCAACATTCTGCGTCTGCTGCACACCCACGTTCTCGATGATGCTGCCCACCTCCTGCAGATGGCCCTCGCTGCTGCGGATGAGGTCAGGCCGGTTCAGGTAGACGTTCATCAGCGCTGCGTCGACGGCATTAGCCACGGGGTCAGTGCCCTCAGGGTTGAGTGACAGTTGCTGGTTAGCAGCTGAGTGATAGAACGTTGCAGGAGCAAACAGGCGATAGTAACGCCCGTCCACGTTCTGTTGCTGAAGCTCGGCGTTCACGCGCTCCAACGAGTCAGCCTTAGCCTTGTATATCTGAAGCGAGTCAAGATAGTTTTGCACCAGCTGTGCCGTGTCCTTCTTGAGCAGGTGAATAGGCAGGCGCACCGTCCGACGCTGGGCCGTGGCCACCGCACTGACAAGCAGCATTGCCGCTATGAGCAGGATGTGTTTGTGTTTCATTGTCATTGAGTGTTTACGAATTATGGATGCAAAATTACAATATTTTTGCGAGATAGCTTGCATAAAGTCCAAATAAAATGAAAATAATTTGCTTTTTTGCTTGCTTATTCGTAACTTTGCACCTTGTTTTAACAAACACCTTATTATAATAATAGGTATAAGAACAGGAAATAAAAACAGAACACATAGGAAAATATGAACAAGAACAACATCATCGGCTTTACGCTGATTGCCGTCGTGCTCATTGCCTTCAGCTGGTTTAACCAACCGTCAGCCGAACAGCTTGAAGCACAGGCCCGTCAGGACTCCATTAACACCGCACTGCAGCAGAAAGCCGAGCAAGAACGCCTCACCGCCGAACAGAACCGCAAGGCAGAAGCCGAGGCAGCAGCCCACGGTGACACCACCAGCATCTTCCACAATGCGCTCAACGGCGAGGCAAAGCCCGTCGTGCTGAAGAACCAGAAGCTTGAGCTGACACTTTCAACCAAGGGCGGCACGCTCAGCAAGGCCGTCATCAAGGACTTCACCGGCCACCACAAGAACGCAGAAGGCAAGTATGACCAACAGCTCGACACGAAGGACCTCACGCTTTTTGAGGGTGAAGAGCAGTGCCTGAACTTCCTGCTGGCCGGAAAGACGGACAACATCATCACCAAGGACATGTTCTTCACGCCGTCGAACCAGACCGACAGCACCGTCACCATGACGCTGCAAGCCAGCAACGGCGGCAAGGTCGTCATTGACTACCGGCTCAACGAGGACTACCTGCTGGCCATGAAACTGCGCACAGAGGGCATGAGCGGATTCTTTGCACCCAACTACAAGGAGATGGACTTGGAGTGGAGCGACCGCGCCAAGCAGCAGGAGAAGGGCTTTATGTTCGAAAACCGCTATGCAACGCTGACCTATAAGGAACACGACGGCAGCACCGACTACCTGAACGAGACGTCGGCCAAGGAAAACGAGAAGATAGAGAAGGCCCTTGACTGGGTCGCCTTCAAAAACCAGTTCTTCTCGGCCGTGCTCATCTCCAAAGACGACTTTGCAGCCAACGCCCTGCTGACCAGTATTCCGCAGGACAAGGGTTCCGGCTATCTGAAGAACTACGAAGCCAAGCTGAAGACCGCCTTCGACCCCACGGGTGCCAAGGCGTCAGAGTTTGAAATGTATATCGGTCCTAACAACTACCGACTGTTGCAGGACATTGAGGAAAAGAGCGAGTTCGACAAGGACCTTGACCTCCAGCAGCTGGTCTATCTGGGCTGGCCGTTGTTCCGTTGGATCAACCGTTTCTTCACCATCTACGTCTTTGACTGGCTCACCAACTGGGGTCTGCCCATGGGCATCGTGCTCATTCTCATCACCCTGCTGCTGAAAGCCATCACTTTCCCGTTGGTCAAGAAGAGCTACATGTCAAGCGCCAAGATGCGCGTGCTGAAACCGAAACTCGACGAAGCCACCAAGAAATATGACAAGCCGGAGGACCAGATGAAGAAGCAACAGGAAATGATGGCCCTCTATTCACGCTACGGCGTCAGTCCGCTCTCGGGCTGTCTGCCCATGCTGATACAGATGCCTATCTGGATTGCCATGTTCAACTTTGTGCCTAACGCCATTCAGTTGCGCGGACAGTCGTTCCTCTGGATTGACGACCTCTCCATCTACGACCCCATCATTGAGTGGCAGGACAACATCTGGCTGCTGGGCGACCACCTGTCGCTGACGTGTATCCTGTTCTGCGTGGCTAACCTCGCCTACTCTTACATGTCCATGCGCCAGCAGAAGGATCAGATGGTGGGTCAGCAGGCCGAGCAGATGAAGATGATGCAGTGGATGATGTACCTCATGCCGCTCATGTTCTTCTTCATGTTCAACGACTACTCTGCCGGACTGAACTTCTACTATTTCATCTCGCTCTTCTTCTCAGCCGCCATCATGTGGACGCTGCGCAAGACCACCAACGACGCGAAGCTGCTCGCCATCCTTGAAGCACGCTATCAGGAGAACAAGAACAATCCCAAGAAGGCCAGCGGACTGGCTGCCCGTCTGGAAGCCATGCAGAAACAGGCCGAAGAGCTGCAACGCCAACGTCAAAACGGATACAGAAAATGAAAATAGGTTTCGACAACGAGAAGTATCTGAAGATACAGTCAGAGCACATCCGCGAACGCATAGCACAGTTCGACGGCAAGCTATATCTGGAGCTGGGCGGCAAGCTGTTTGACGACCATCACGCCTCGCGTGTGCTGCCGGGCTTCAAGCCTGACTCCAAGCTGCGCATGTTTGCACAGCTGCGCGACCAGATGGAGATTGTCATCGTGGTCAGTGCTGAGGACATCGAGAAGAACAAGGTGCGCGCCGACTTGGGCATCACCTACGACGAAGACGTGCTCCGTCTGCGCGAGGAGTTCATGAGCCGCGACTTCATGGTGGGCTCAGTGGTCATTACGCACTATAACGGCCAGCATGCGGCAGACCTGTTCCGCCACCGGCTGGAGCGCATGGGCATACGCTCATACGTGCATTACCTCATTGACGGCTACCCGCACAACGTGGAACTCATTGCCTCTGACGAAGGGTTCGGCAAGAACGACTACGTGGAGACGTCACGCGAGCTGGTCATTGTGACGGCTCCGGGCCCGGGCAGCGGCAAGATGGCTGTCTGCCTCTCGCAGCTCTACAACGAGAACAAGCGGGGCACGCGCGCCGGCTATGCCAAGTTTGAGACGTTCCCCGTGTGGAACCTGCCGCTGAAGCACCCCGTCAACATTGCCTACGAAGCAGCCACGGCCGACCTGAACGACGTCAACATGATTGACCCGTTCCACTTGGAAGCCTACGACAAGATTGCCGTCAACTACAACCGCGACATAGAAATATTCCCCGTGCTGAACGCCCTGTTCGAGGGCATCTATGGCGGCAGCCCTTACAAGTCGCCGACCGACATGGGCGTCAACATGGTGGGCTTCTGCATATCCGACGACGAGGTCTGCTGTCAGGCTTCACGCGAGGAGATCATACGCCGTTACTACGATGCGACGAACAAGCTGGCCGACGGTGCCGACAATGAACGTGAGGTCAACAAGATACTGATGCTGTTCAATCAGGCCAAGATTACGGCAGCCTACCGTCGTGTGACGGTTGCCGCCACAGCCAAGCAGGAGCTGACAGGCCACACGGCAGCAGCCATCGAGCTGGAAGACGGCAGCATCATCACCTCCAAATCGTCGCCCCTGCTGGGATGCTCAGCCGCGCTGCTGCTCAATGCCACGAAACATCTGGCTGGCATTGACCATGAAGCCAAGCTCATTCCGCAGAGCATGATTGAGCCCATACAGAAGACCAAGACTGAATATCTGGGCGGCAAGAACCCCCGTCTGCATACCGACGAGGTGCTGGTTGCGCTCAGCGTGCTCAGTGAGAACGACGACCTGTGCCGCCGCGCCCTTGAGCTACTGCCCCAGCTGCGTGGCTGTCAGGTGCACTCAACCGTCATGCTCAGCGAGGTAGACCGCAAGATATTCAAGAAACTCGGCTGCGGCCTGACCTGCGACCCCGTACGCAAGAAGTAAACCGCAATCACGACTTTTATAACTTTTCCAATCAAAACCGCTTGCTGTTCACAAATTAATTAGTATATTTGCACGCAAATGATTGCAAAGAACAAATAAAATAATTAGTCAGACGATGAGTATACAGACCATGACGCAGCAAATAAGTGAATACTTCAAGACGAAGCCCGTTTTGAAAGTATGGCTCTTTGGCTCCTATTCACGTGGAGAGCAGCGTGAAGACTCTGACGTTGACATTCTGATACTGCCTGACAAGTCGCAGCACTTCAGTCTTTTTACCCTCAGCGAAATCTATGAGGACCTGAAGGAGATGTTGGGTTGTGAGGTTGATGTGATTACTGTTGGCGGTTTGATGCCTTTTGCCCGCGAAAGTGCTGACCGCGATAAAATTCTAATTTATGAGAGAGCAGCGTAACGACCCTAAGCGTCTGAAGGACATCCTGCAGGCTATTGACACGATATTCGAATATGTTGGAGATCGTGGCATGAACGAGTTTGTTGCCGACAAGCGGTCGTATCATGCCGTCATCTACAACATCATGATTATCGGTGAGGCTGCAAACATGCTGACATTTGAGTTCCGAGAGGCTCACAGCGACTTGAAGTGGAGGCAGATAACGAACATGCGAAATTTCCTGATTCATGGCTATCATAACGTGGAGGAAGACTTGGTCTGGGAGGCTATTGCCGTTGACCTTCTCCCCATCCGTGAGAAGATTGTGAAGTATCTGGAAGAATTTGAATAATAACGTATACCCCTCGCTCGATTAGGAAAGTTTAACGCCCTCGGCGTCATATTTCCGTAAAAATGGCGTTCTTAACAATAAGAACAAATAAAAACAAAACGTTATTATGAACAAGAAAGCCATCATCACCGCACTACTCGCCCTCGTATCGATGGGGGCGAGTGCACAACTTGAGAGCGTGAAAGAACTCTCGATGCGGTCCGAGTATTTCAACCATGAGCGGCAGGTACTCATCTATACACCAGCAGGTTATCAGCAATACGACCAGACCTACTACGATGTCATTTATGTGTTCGACGCGCAAGACCGCACGATGTTCGACCTCGTTCACTGCCTGCTCAACATCGCCTGCAAGCCTGACCCGGACGGTGGCAGAGGCACGAACTTTATCATCGTCGGCATCTGCTCGCCAAACCTTTTCGACATCAACTACTCGCGCAACAACGACTATCTGCCCATGCCCTTGAACGGCAACAAAGGACTGTTCAAGGAGGGATACAACTACGGCAACTCGCCCGACCTGAAGAAATTTGTCAAGAACGAATTGATGCCATACGTAAAACAGAACTACCGCACGTCGGGCCGCACACTTGGCATCGGCCATTCACTGAGCGCATCGTTTGTGCTGGACGCATTGATGACCGATGACCTGTTCGATGACTACATCGCCATATCTCCAAATTGCTGTTACGACGATTATCGTCTGGCCACGGACATTGAGAACCACCAGTTCAAGAACCGCAAGGCTCCCCGTTTCATCTATGCGTCAATGTCTGGTGAGATAGACAATGGTCCTGAATACTGGGGCGATGAATGGAAAACTGGATGGGAGCGTGTCAGCACGTTCCTAAAGGACGAGTCACACTTCAACGAAAACACCGTCACCTCCGTACACACTTTCCCTGGCTACGGACATTACAATGGCTTCATGCCGAGTGTGACAGCAGCCCTGAACGACTACATCGTGTTTGGTGCTAAGAACTTGGTGGGCTATGTTAGCGAGGAAACCAGCCCCGTCCACATTGAGCTTCGCGGCAAGAACCTACCTGACGACATCTACATCACAGGCAACCAAGAGGCGCTGGGCAACTGGGAGCCGAAGGGCGTCAAGATGAACCTCGTCAACGACAGCACTGCCTCCGTCGACCTTCGTCTGCATCTGCCAGCCCAATTTAAGTTTACCCGTGGCAGTTGGGAGCGCGAGGCCATTATCCAAAATGCTGATGCGGGCAACCACATCATACATAATGCTGAGCATACAACCCGTATATACCGTCTGTGGGAAAGAAATCCATGGATGGGAGAATTTTGAGCTTATGAAAGTTATCAGTACAAAGAAGGCACCAGCTGCCATTGGGCCGTATAGTCAGGCCATTCGAGTGGGGAATCTCGTTTACACTTCCGGGCAGATTCCCATTGACCCGGCAACGGGGAGTTTCGTAGAGGGAGGCATCAAGGAGCAGACACGCCAGTCGCTCACCAACGTCAAGGCCATTCTGGAAGAGGCGGGGCTAACACTGGGCCATGTCGTCAAAACAACGGTATTCTTGGCGGACATGAACGACTTTGCTGACATGAACGCTGTGTATAGCGAGTTTTTTGCAGAGCCATATCCTGCACGTTCAGCCGTTGCGGTCAGGACACTGCCGAAGGGTGCGTCAGTTGAGATTGAAGTAGTGGCTGAGGCAGGCTGATGACAGGACGCCGGCACGTCATACCTACTTTTTGTTAATCTGTTTTTGCGTCTTATAGGGCATGCCGTAGCTGCAAATGCCCAAGTTTTGAGTATTGCAGCTTCGGGATATTCGTCGTACCTTTGCTCCCCGAAGCGGCGGATGGTGCTTCTGCGTCATTGCTGCATAAGTTTAGCCATAAAAATATAAGACAAAATGAACACAACAATTGTAGTTTACGGTTCCTCTACAGGAACGTGTGAGGCTATCGCAGAGAAGATAGCCCAGAAGCTTGGCTGCGAGGCCATCAACGTACAGGATCTGACAGCCGAGACTGTCGCCAACAACCAGAATCTGATTCTCGGCACTTCCACATGGGGTGCGGGTGAGCAGCAGGACGACTGGTACGACGGTCTGCGCGTGCTTCAGGGAGCCAATCTCGCAGGGAAGACCATCGCCCTCTTCGGCTGTGGGGACAGCGAGTCGTATGGAGACACCTTCGTGGGTGGCATCGGTGAGTTGTATAACGGCATCAAGGAGAGCGGCGCTCACTTCGTGGGGGCTGTCAGCACCGACGGTTATACGTTCGATGACTCCGAGGCTGTGGTGGACGGCAAGTTCGTCGGTCTGCCGCTCGACGATGTGAACGAGGATGACAAGACCGACGCCCGCATTGATGCATGGGTAGCCGAGATTTCGCCTAATCTTTGATTTTTGGTGACGTTTTTTGGTGAGTGGTGAGTGGTTTTTCGTGAGTGGTGAGTGGTGAAGGGTGAAGGGAGAATACACCAAGCGCTTCAACATTTCTCCACTCACCACTCACCCTTCACCACTCACCCTTCACCACTCACGAAAAACCACTCACCA